>NZ_JAUSUL010000005.1 GCF_030814015.1 Amorphus orientalis | reverse complement strand
CCACGCGGAGCCGCGAGCATCGCGAGCTGGCGTGAGCGGTTATTCTGACGCAAATCCGGACGGAAGACCGGTTCCCACTTTTCCTGGATTTGCTCTTAAAGCGCCTTGACGATCTCCTCGACCATCTTCTTGGCGTCGCCGAACAGCATCATCGTGTTGTCCTTGTAGAACAAGGAGTTGTCGATGCCGGCATAGCCGGAGCCGAGCGAACGCTTGACGAACAGGCAGGTGCCCGCCTTGTCCACGTCGAGGATCGGCATGCCGTAGATCGGCGAGGACGGGTCGTCGCGTGCGGCCGGGTTGGTCACGTCGTTGGCGCCGATGACGAAGGCGACGTCGGCCTGCTGGAACTCCGAGTTGATGTCCTCCAGCTCGAAGACCTCGTCATAGGGCACCTGGGCCTCGGCCAGCAGCACGTTCATGTGGCCCGGCATGCGGCCGGCGACCGGGTGGATGGCGTATTTGAGCTCGACGCCTTCCTCCTTGAGCGCATCGGCCATCTCGCGCAGGGCGTGCTGGGCCTGGGCCACCGCCATGCCGTAGCCCGGCACGATGATGACCTTGTTCGCGTTCTTCATGATGAAGGCCGCGTCCTCGGCCGAGCCCTGCTTCACGGTGCGGTCGCCGAGATCGTCCGCCGGTCCGGCGCTCTCGCCGCCGAAGCCGCCGAGGATCACCGAGATGAACGACCGGTTCATGCCCTTGCACATGATGTAGGACAGGATCGCGCCCGACGAGCCGACCAGGGCGCCGGTGATGATCAGCGCCGTGTTGCCCAGGGTGAAGCCGATGCCGGCGGCCGCCCAGCCGGAGTAGGAGTTCAGCATCGACACGACGACCGGCATGTCGGCGCCGCCGATCGGCACGATGATCAGGCCGCCCAGGATCAGGGCCAGGATGGTGATCACCCAGAACAGCCAGTGCGCCTCGGTGATCACGAAGACGATCACCAGGACGACCAGCGCGATCGCGATGCCGGCGTTCAGCACGTGGCGGGCCGGCAGCAGGATCGGCTTGCCGGACATGCGTCCGTCGAGCTTGAGGAAGGCGATGATGGAGCCGGTGAAGGTGATGGCGCCGATGGCGACGCCGATCGACATTTCGACCAGGCTCGCGGCATGGATCGAGCCGGGATGGCCGATGCCGAAGGCTTCCGGCGCATAGAGCGCGCCGGCGGCCACGAACACGGCGGCGAGACCGACCAGCGAATGGAAGGCGGCGACCAGCTGGGGCATCGCTGTCATGGCGATCCGGCGGGCGATCACCGCGCCGATGCCGCCGCCGATGACGATGGCCAGGATGATCCAGAACCAGCCGCCCGCACCGGGGGCCGCGACTGCGAGGGTGGTGAGCACGGCGACTGCCATGCCCGCCATGCCGTAATGGTTGCCGCGGCGGGAGGTTTCGGGATGGGAGAGGCCGCGCAGCGCCAGAATGAACAGGACGCCGGCGACGAGATATAGCACAGCTGCGAGGTTTGCGTTCATCGGTTCCGGCCCCTCACTTCTGCTTCTTCTTGTACATGGACAGCATGCGGCTGGTGACGAGGAAGCCACCGAAGATGTTCACGCTCGCCATGACCAGTGCGAGGAAGCCGAAGATCCGCGCCCACACGGCACCGTCGGAGGCGGACAGGTCGATGCCGACGGCCAGAAGCGCGCCGACGACGATGACGCTGGAGATCGCGTTGGTGACCGACATAAGCGGGGTGTGCAGCGCCGGGGTCACCGACCAGACCACGTAGTAGCCGACGAAGATCGCCAGCACGAAGATCGACAGGCGAAACACGAACGGATCGATCATGCCGCCGCTCGCCGTATGGGCCGCCGCGGCGAGGCCGTCGACGACGCCGTCCGGCGGTGCCAGGAGCTGGGCTTCGGCCGCGCGCGCGGCGGCCTCGGCGTTCTCGGCGGCCTGCCGCGCGATTTCGGCGGCCTGCCGGGCCTGGTCGACCGCGTTTTGCGAAACTGTCTCGCTCATTCCTGCCCCCCGTTGTCCTGGGTCTCGGCCGCGGGCGCGAAGTTCGGGTGGACGACCTTGCCGTCCCGGGTCAGCGCCGTGGCCTTGACGATGTCATCCTCCCAGTTGATCGAGAGGGCCTTCGTCTCCTTGTCCACCATCACGCTCTCGACGAAGGTGTAGAGGTTCTTGCCGTAGAGCAGCGACGCGGAGGCGGCGATGCGGCCGGGCATGTTGCGGTAGCCGATCACGCGGACCGGTCCGACCTCGACCACCTTGTCCGGCTCGGAGCCCTCGACGTTGCCGCCGCGCTCGACGGCCAGATCGACCACCACCGAGCCGGGCTTCATGCTTTCCAGCATCTCGCGGGTGATCAGGCGCGGCGCGGGCCGGCCCGGGATCAGCGCCGTGGTGATGACGATGTCCTGCTTGGAGATGTGATCGGCGATGAGCTCCGCCTGCTTCTTGCGGTACTCCTCCGACATCTCCTTGGCGTAGCCGCCGGCGGTTTCGGCGGCCTTGAACTCGTCGTCCTCGACCGCGATGAACTTGGCGCCGAGCGAGGCGACCTGCTCCTTGGCGGCCGGGCGCACGTCGGTGGCGGACACGGCGGCACCCAGACGGCGGGCGGTCGCAATGGCCTGCAGGCCCGCGACGCCGGCGCCCATGACGAACGCCTTGGCGGCCGGAACGGTGCCGGCGGCGGTCATCATCATCGGGATCGCGCGGTCGTAGACCTCGGCGGCGTCGATCACGGCCTGATAGCCGCCCAGGTTCGCCTGGCTCGACAGCACGTCCATGGACTGGGCCCGGGTGATGCGCGGCATCAGCTCCATGGCGAAGGCCACGAGGCCGCGCCCGGCCATGTGCTGCAGCGGCCCGTCGTTGCCGTACGGGTCCATGATCGCGACGACGACGGCGCCTTCGCGGATCTGGTCGATTTCCTCACCGCTGGGCCGCTCGACCTTGAGGACGAGATCGGCATCGCGCAGGGCGTCGGCAGAGGACGATACGATCTCCGCACCCGCCTCGGCGAAGTGCGCGTCCGGTATGCGCGAGCGCTCTCCGGCGCCGCTTGCGACGGCGACCGTCGCCCCCAGTCCCGTAAACCGCTTCACCGAATCCGGCGTAACGGCAACGCGCGGCTCGTGTTCGGCCTCTCGCGGTACGCCAATGCGCATGCGGCAAACTCCCCTCATTCGCCTTCGAGCGCGTTCCGTTCAGACTGAACCGGTGCGAACGCACGGAACTCGCTCATGGTACGGAAACAGAAGCCCTCGCCGTCGGCCGGGACTTCCCGCCGATCGGAAACGGCTCAGGTCGACTGGGCGACGCCACAAGTGTGGTCGACGCCGGCAGTGTCTGTCCAACACGGCGGGCCGTCCGGATCCGGCGAATGCCGCCGGACCTCCCCGGACGCGGGATCAGGTCAGGAACAGACCCATCAGCGCCAGGATGATGACGACCGTGATGGTGCCCCACTTGAGGACCTTGAGAAAGCCGCCATACGTGCGCTCGTGCTCGGCGTAGTCCATCGCATTCATGTGACCTTCGTCGCTGGCCGCGTGCGCGCCGCCGGAGCTGTGCTCAGCCATCTGTCGTCCTCAATCGTGAATTTCACTCCCGGGCACTAATAACGGGGCCGCTCGTCATGAGCAACGCGCAACAGAACGCTTCCCGCCGCCATTGCCGCTGCGGCGACGTGCGTCCGGGTTCGTGCTCAGGGCCGTGCGGGCTCCTTCTCCATCTCCGGAACCGCGTCCTGAAGCCCCTCGTCCCAATAGGGGTGGGGCGCATAGAGATCGGCCAGGAAATCGATGAACAGCCGCACCTTGGCCGGCACGAACCGGCGGGTGGGATAGATCGCGTGGACCGCGACCCGGTCCGACGCGCGGTAGTTCGGCAGCACGATCCGCAGCCGCCCCGCGGCGAGATCCGGCCCCACGTCCCAGGTCGAGCGCAGCGCCACGCCGAGACCGGACAGCACGGCCTCGCGGACGACCTCGCTGGAGTTGGTGGAGAGCGGACCGCTCGGGCGCACCACGACCTCGCCCTTCGGTCCGTCCAGGTGCCAGGGGATCTGCTGGGCCGCAGCCAGGGTGACGTGGTCCTCCAGGTCGGCGATCGAAGCCGGCGTGCCGTGGCTTTCCAGATAGGACGGTGCTGCGCACAAAACCCGGTGGACGGGGGCGAGCCGCCGCGCCACGAGGCTCGAATCGTCGAGCTCCGCGATGCGGATGGCCAGATCGTAGCCTTCCGCGACCACATCCACGAAGCTGTCGGACAGGACCAGGTTGATCTGAAGATCGTCGTGCAGCTCGATGAAGCGCTTGAGGTGAGGGGCGATGTGAAGCCGCCCGAACGAGGTGGGGGCCGAGACCTTCAGCGTCCCGCGCGCCATGGTCGAGCGGCGGGTTACAAAGGTTTCCGCCTCCTCGATAGATGCCAGGATGCCCAGCACCCGCTCATAGTAGCCCTGGCCCGCTTCCGTCAGCGCGAGCTGGCGGGTGGTCCGCTGCAGGAGACGGGTGCCGAGACGGGTTTCCAGCCGGCGGATTCGTTTGGAAATCACGGCGGGCGACAGGCCCATCTCGCGTCCGGCGGCCGACATGGAGCCGGCTCCGACGACGCGAGCGAAAATTTCCATGTCGGTGATGTCGCTCATTCTGTGGCAACCTGTCCGGGCGTGGGCGGTTTTGGTGCGGCCAATCCAGAAAATCCTGGATCCGGCCGATCCCGCTTCTACAACTTCTGAGCAAACCGGTCCGAGAGGCCGGTCGAAAGTCAATAAGTATGGCCGGCGTTCGGCATGTCCAGACGCCGGCGCGGCGGAAACCGGATCACCGGGCCGCCGGGGAGGACGGATGACTGCACTGGCCATGCCGGAGCCGAGCCGGGAAACGCTCGGACGGCGCAGCGAAATCGCAGCGGATCTCAGGAAAATCGTGCCCGGCGAAGGGGTGATCGTCGACGATGTGGAGATGCGGGCCTACGAATCCGACGGGCTGACGGCCTACCGCCAGACGCCGCTCGTCGTGGTCCTGCCTGAGACGGTCGATCAGGTCAGCCGCGTCCTTGCGTACTGCTACGAGAATGACGTCAAGGTTGTGCCGCGCGGGGCAGGGACGTCGCTGTCGGGCGGCGCGCTGCCGCTGGCGGACGCGGTTCTCCTGTCGATGACGAAGTTCAACCGCATCCTGGAGATCGACTTCGAGGACCGGATCGTGCGCGCCCAGCCGGGCGTCACCAACCTTGGGGTGACCCGGGCGGTGGAGGCGAACGGTTTCTACTATGCGCCGGATCCCTCGTCCCAGATCGCCTGTTCGATCGGCGGCAACGTCGCGGAAAATGCCGGCGGGGTGCACTGCCTCAAATACGGGCTCACCACCAACAACGTGCTCGGGCTGGAAGTGGTCCTGATCACCGGCGAGGTGATGCGGATCGGCGGCCGCCATCTCGATTCCGGCGGCTACGACCTGCTGGCGTTCATGGTCGGATCGGAGGGGCTTCTGGCGGTCGTCACCGAGGTCACGGTGCGCATCCTGAAGGCCCCGGAGACGGCGCGGGCGCTCCTGATCGGGTTTCCGTCCAGCGAGGCGGCCGGCTCGTGCGTGGCCGAAATCATCGCCGCCGGCATCATTCCGGCCGGCATGGAGATGATGGACAAAACGGCGATCCTGGCGGCGGAGGATTTCGTCCACGCCGGCTATCCGCGCGACTGCGAGGCGCTCTTGATCGTGGAACTCGACGGGCCGGCGGTCGAGGTCGATCATCTCCTGGAGAAGGTCGAGCATCACGCCCGCGCCAACGGGGCGTCCCACATCCGCGTCTCCCAGTCGGAGGAGGAGCGGGCGCGGTTCTGGGCCGGCCGCAAGGCGGCCTTCCCGGCGGTGGGGCGGGTTTCGCCCGACTACTACTGCATGGACGGCACGATCCCCCGCAAGATGCTGCCCCAGGTCCTGCACCGGATGGGCGAGCTGTCGCAGACCTACGGGCTCGGCGTGGCGAACGTGTTCCACGCCGGCGACGGCAACCTGCATCCGCTGATCCTCTACGATGCCAACAAGCCGGGCGAGCTGGAGCGGGCGGAGGAGTTCGGCGGCGAGATCCTGAAGCTGTGCGTCGAGGTCGGCGGCTGCCTGACCGGGGAGCACGGGGTGGGGGTCGAAAAGCGCGACCTAATGCCGGCGATGTTCACCGAGGACGACCTGAAACAGCAGCAGCGGGTCAAGTGCGCCTTCGACGAGAAGCACCTGCTCAATCCGGGCAAGGTGTTCCCGACCCTGCACCGGTGCGCCGAGCTTGGCCGGATGCACATCCACCGCGGCGCGCTGCCTTTTCCCGACATTCCGAGGTTCTGAGGCGCCATGGCTTTGGCCGACATGCGGATCGAAACCAGCCGGCCCGATACGCCCGAAGCGGTGCGCGAGGTCGTGGAATGGGCGGTCGCGACCGAAACCCCGCTCGAAGTTCTTGGGACCGGCAGCAAACGGGCAATCGGCCGGCCGGTGGCGGCCGGGCATGTGCTCGATCTTTCCGCCGTGTCCGGCATCACCCTCTACGAGCCGGAAGAGCTGGTGCTGTCGGCGCGGGCCGGAACGTCGCTTGCCGAGATCCGGGCGGCCCTTTCGGAAGCGGGGCAGGAACTCGCCTTCGAGCCGTGCGATTATTCAGCCCTGCTGGGCGGCACGCCGGGCGAGGGAACGCTGGGCGGGCTGATCGCCGCGAACCTGTCCGGGCCGCGCCGGATCCGTTCGGGAGCGGCGCGCGACCACGCGCTCGGGATCGAGGCGGTGTCCGGCCGGGCGGAGATCTTCAAGTCCGGCGGCCGGGTGGTGAAGAACGTCACCGGCTATGACCTCGCCCGCGGCCTTGCCGGCTCCTGGGGAACGCTGGCGGTTCTGACGGCCGTGACCGTCAAGGTGCTGCCGGTGAGCGAGATGGCGGCGACCCTCGTGCTCGACGGCCTGTCGGATGCGGCCGCCGTCAAGGCGCTGTCGGCGGCGCTCGGATCCCCTGCCGATGTCTCAGGCGCGGCCCACCTTCCGGCCGACACCGTGGCGGGCCTCGCCGGCATCGACGCTCCGGAGGGAGCCGTGACGGCGGTCCGGCTGGAGGGCTTCGCCGCCTCGGTGAGGGCCCGGCTCGACGCCCTCGCGGCCCTGCTCAAGCCGTTCGGCCGGCCGCGCGTCCTGGCGGAGGAACCGACCGGGGCCTTGTGGCGCGGCGTCCGTGATTGCCTTGCCTTCGCCGCGTCGTCGGATACGGCGGTGTGGCGCGTCTCCGTGGCGCCGAGCGCGGGGCCGGAGCTGGTGGCGGCCATCCGCTCCGAACGCGAGCTGCGCGCCTGGTACGACTGGGGCGGGGGGCTTGTCTGGATCGAGACGTCCGCTGCGGGCAATGCCGGCGCCGAGGCGATCCGGCGGGCCGTCGCCGATCGCGGCGGCGGGCACGCGACGCTGATTCGGGCACCGGAGGAAACCCGACGGACGGTTGCGCCGTTTCAGCCCGAGGCGCCGGGCGTGGCAGCGCTCAGCCGGCGGATCAAGGCCCAGTTCGACCCTTCGGGGGTTCTCAACCCGAACCGGATGTGGACGGATCATTGACCTGTCGCGGAGATCGGCGATTCTCCCGGGGGCGTCGCTCAAGCCGGCGGCGCGGTTCGGACCATCGAAGAAGGAGCCTCCCAGATGAGCGACCCGGTCGCCTCCTCCCAGACCCAGCCCGGCATGTTCGATCCGGGAAAGTCCAATCTCCAGTTGATCTACGTGCTCTATCTCGCCAGCCTCGTGGTCGGCGTGACGGCGATCGTCGGCGTGATCTTCGCCTATATCAGCCGCGGCAAGGCCGACGGATGGGTCGTCAGCCACTACACGTACCAGATCCGCACGTTCTGGATCGGCCTGCTCTACAGCCTGATCAGCGCCGTGCTCGCGGTCGTCGGGATCGGCTTTCTCCTGTTCATCGCCGTCGCCATCTGGGGCGTCGTGCGCTGCGTGAAGGGATTGCAGGCGACGGGCAAGAGCGAGCCGATCGAGAATCCGCAGACCTGGCTGGTCTGAGATAACCGAAGCGTCCCGGGGGTCGCTCGCCCCCGGGCTTGAGACAAGGCCATGCAGACCGCATTCACGCTCGCCCAGCTCGCCGACCCCCAGACCGCCCGATCCGAAGCGATCCTGCGCCGCTGCGTGCACTGCGGCTTCTGCACCGCGACCTGTCCGACCTTCGTGCTCCTGGGAGACGAGCTCGACAGTCCGCGCGGGCGGATCTACCTGATCAAGAACATGCTGGAGGCCGATGCGCCCGCCACCGGCCAGGTGGTCAAGCACATCGACCGCTGCCTGTCGTGCCTGTCCTGCATGACGACGTGCCCGTCGAGCGTGAACTACATGCACCTCGTCGATCACGCCCGTGCCCACATCGAACGCACCTACAAGCGGCCCTGGCACGACCGGGCGATCCGCCGGCTCCTGGCCGCGATCCTTCCCTATCCGAACCGGTTCCGCTGGGCGGTGCGCCTGTCGGTGCTCGGCCGTCCCTTCGCCGGCCTGCTCGCGCGCCGGCAGACCGCGCGGCTCGGCGCGATGCTGCGGCTGGCGCCGGCCTCGCTGCCCCGCAAGCCGGCGGAGACCGGGCCCGGCGTGGCGCGCGCGGTCGCGCCCCGGCTGGGACGCATCATCGTTCCGACCGGATGCGTGCAGTCGGTTCTTGCCCCCGACATCAACGCCGCCGCCTGCCGGCTTCTGACCCGGGCCGGCTACGAGATCGTCCGGCCGGCCGGCGAGGGCTGCTGCGGCGCGCTGGTCCATCACATGGGCTGGGAGAACGACGCGAAGACCGCCGCCCGGCGCAACATCGATGCCTGGTGGCCCGAGCTTCAGGGCGAGGGGATCGACGCGATCGCGATCACCGCCTCCGGGTGCGGCACCACGATCAAGGATTACGGGCACCTGCTCGCCGACGACCCGGACTATGCCGACAAGGCGGCCGAAATCTCCGCCCGGGCCAGGGATGTGTCGGAAGTGCTCGCCGACGTGGATCTCGGCGCGCCGATGCGGTCTACCAGCGCGCGGGTCGCCTATCACTCGGCCTGTTCGATGCAGCACGGCCAGGGCATCCGCACCCAGCCGAAAGCGCTCCTGTCGACGGCCGGCTTCACCGTGCTCGACGTGGCCGAAGGGCACCTGTGCTGCGGGTCGGCAGGCGTCTACAACATCCTGCAGCCGGAGATCGCGGACCGTCTGAAACAGCGCAAGGCGGACAATATCGACGCTACAGGCGCCGATCTCGTCGCCACCGGAAACATCGGCTGCATGACGCAGATCGGCCCGGCCACCGAACGGCCGATCGTGCACACGGTCCAGCTCCTGGACTGGGCCTATGGCGGTCCGCTGCCGAAGGCGCTTGCCGCCCACACGGCGGTTCTGAGGCGCAGACCCGCGGCCGAGACCGCGCCCGCGGCCTGAGCCGCCGTCATTCCAGCGCCCCGATCCGTTGGTATCCCGGCGCGGATGTCTGTGACGAGATGGACCAGACCGATGCGGCCGACCGTGCTGCTTCTCGCTTTCGCGCTCCTGTCGGTGGGAGCGGTCTCTGCGCCGGCCCGGACGGCGCCGGAGGACGGCGGCGCACGGCTGACGCGGGTCGACGATGGCCTGACGCCGGCAGCCGGGGAGCGCGCCCATGACCGTGCGGAGAAACCGGCCGATGGCTCCGGCGATCACGGTGCCGCATCCGAGCCGAGCCCGGCCGAGCGCCGCGCCGCGCTCTGCGGCCTGCTGATGGGCGCGGCGGACGAGCACGACGTCCCCGCCGATTTCTTCATTCGCCTGATCTGGACGGAAAGCCGGTTCGATCCGAATGCGGTGAGCCCGGTCGGCGCCCAGGGGATCGCCCAGTTCATGCCCTATACGGCCCGGGCCTGGGACCTCGACGATCCGTTCGAGCCAAAGGCCGCGCTGCCGGCCTCCGCGTCGCTGCTGCGCTGGCTCGCGGACCGGTTCGAGGGCCACTGGGGGCTCGCTGCGATGGCCTACAACGCCGGACCCGATCGCGTGAGCGGTTATCTCGGCGGCGGCTTCCTGCCCGACGAGACCCGGAACTACGTCTACGCCATCACCGGGCGGAGCGCCGAGCACTGGCGCTTCCGCCACGAGAGGACGCTGGAACGGGCCGCCCTCGACCTGACCCCCAATCCCCATCCGCCGGTCCATCTCCCGCCGTCCTGGGCAGACAAGCCGGACGATCCGCCGGTCGTTGCCACGGGGCCGGCACCGGAGACTGTAGCCGCCATCGACACCGGTCCGCATCCCGGTTTGCCCGTCCCGCCGCCGCCCGTTCCGACGGCGCGGCCCCACGATGTTGCCGACAGGCCGGTGGATTGCGAGGCGCTTGTCGTCGCGTTGGGACAGATGCGGACCACGCCACGCCCGCCGGGCGGCGGGGGATGGTCGCCGTGGGGCGCCCAGGTGGCCGGACATGCGAGCCAGGCAATCGCCATGCGCCAGTTTGCGCGCACCCGTCAGAAGCTGCCGGGCGATCTTCGGGACCAGGCCCCGGTGGTCATCGCCAAGCGGGTTCCGGGCCGCGGCCGGCGGGCGATCCACGCTGTGCAGCTCGGCGCCGCGTCACGCTCGGACGCCCAGGGCCTCTGCCGGCGGATTTCGGCGGCGGGCGCCCCGTGCGTCGTGGTTCGGAACTAGATCCAGCCCTATTCGGTCTCGGCCAGATAGTCGTCCATGCTTCCGGTGGCGATGTCGAGAGCCTGACGCGCCTCGTCCTCGGAGCATTCGGGATAGCTGCGCTTGAAGCCGAAAAGGAAATCGCGGCGGGCTTCGGGATCCGTCTTGAGCTCGTCGACCCGGGCGCGCATCTCCTCGGTGGTCAGGGTGTCGGCGGTGCTCTGCATCGAAACCCGCATCGCCTTGCTCAGGACCCCGGCGACCGCGTCGATGTCGCAGTCCGAGGTCTCGGCACCAAAGCCCGGCGCCGTTGCCAGCATGATCGCAAGAGCGGCACCCGCAGCTCTGCCCCCGATTCTCCGCATCGCGGTCCTTCCCCAGCCAATACTCGCCCGGCGATCGGGCGGGGTTCCGCACGCGGAGCCGCGCCGATCGCCGCCGTCATCGTGCTATGGCCGGGGCGATTCGTCGAGTTCCCTCAACCGCTCCGGTCCGAGCGGCCCGGTCAGGCTGCGGCGACTTCCTCGAGGAACCGGTCGATTTCCCGGCCGAGGGCGGTCGACTTGCTGGACATGGTGTCCGACGCGCCGAGCACGCCCTCGGCAACGTCCGCCGTCTGATCGACGATCGCGGAGAGGGTGGACATGTTCCGGGTGACGTCTCCGGTTCCCCGGGCGGCGTGCTGGACGTTTTCGGCGATGTCCGCCGTGGCCGCGCGCTGCTGCTCCATGGCGGTAGCGATGGATGAGGTGAACTCGTCGATCTCGGTCATCGTGCTCGCGATTCCGCCGATCGTATCGACCGCATCCTGCGTCGATGCCTGGATTGCCGACACCTGCGCGGAAATCTCCCCGGTGGCCTTCGACGTCTGGGTGGCGAGCGCCTTCACCTCGGCCGCCACCACGGCGAAGCCCTTGCCGGCCTCGCCGGCGCGGGCCGCTTCGATCGTCGCGTTCAATGCCAGCAGGTTGGTCTGGCCGGCGATGTCCTCGATGAGGGTCACCACCTCGCCGATCCGGGTGGCGGCATCGGCCAGGCCCTGCATCTTCACGTTCGAGTCGCGCGCGCCCTCCGTCGCCCGATCGACGACCTCGGTGGTCCGGCCGACCTGGCGCGAGATCTCTGAGATCGACGCGATCAGCTCCTCGGCGGCGGAGGCGACGGTCTCCACGTTGCGGCTGGTCTCGTCGCTGGCCGTCGTGGTCTCGCTCGCCTTGCCTGCGCCCTGTCCGGCGAGTTCGTTCAGCGTATGGGAGGTGGTCGCGAGGCTGGCGGCGGTCTCGGTCACGGCGGCGGTGAGCGATGCAGCCTGCTCGCGGAACCGGGCAATGACGGTCTCGACCCGGTGCTGGCGGTCCCGGCGCTGGTCTTCCTCGGCCCGCTGGGCGGCGGCAAGCTCATGCCTCTCCTGGGCCCGGAGCTTGAGGGTGGAGACCGACTTTGCGAGCTGGCCGACCTCGTTCTCCCAGTCGTCGAAGGGCACGTCGACCTCCAGATCGTCCTCGGCCAGACGGTTCGTGACGGCGGACAGCACCGGCAGCGGGCTCAGAAGCCAGCGCGTGATCAGCGTCATCGCGATCGCGGACACGATAAGGATCAGGGCGGATGCAATCAGAAGCTTGCTGCTGATCTCGCCCATCAGCGCATGGATGACGGACTTGCGCACGCCGGCATAGAGGATGCCGTTGATCTCGCCGGCAGGCGAATAGATCGGCTCGTAGATCGTGTAGTAGGGCGTTCCGAGGATCACGGCCTCTCCGCGGAACGTCTCGCCGCTCCGCAGCACCGGGTAGACGGCGCCGCTCTGGCCGAGCTGGGTGCCCACCGCCCGCTCGCCGCCGGGCTTCACGATGTTGGTGGTCTTGCGCCAGAAATCCTGGGTCTGCGGATCCCATTTGAAGATCGTCGCGGTCTCGCCCGTCAGGCGGCCGACGGTGTCGATCATGTCATGGCCCGCAAAGCTCTCGGGGATATCCGCCATGATCACGCGCTCGACGTCACCGCTGGCGGACCAGACGATCTCGGTGCCGGGCAGGTCGCGTTCGACGATCTCCGCTGCAATCCGCAGACTGGCATTCTGCCGCGCAACAGCGTCCGTCTGGATCTGGTCGGAAATCAGGAGATAGACGATGCCGCTGACGGTTGCGAGTGCCAGCAGGATCATGGTCACGGCGGCGGTCGCCATCAGGCTGCGAAGCTTGAGTCTCTGAACGATGCGCATGTCGGGGTCCCATAAGATGAACGGCGCGAAAAACATCGACCGCCCTCTGACGGGCAATCGTCCTTGTTTCCCCGGACGTGATCAGCGTCTCCCCAGACGTTGGCTGAATTTACATTTGATAAGCTTGCGTGAGGATCTCTTGCGACGAGCCGCCCGCGGCGCACCGCAGCGGGCCGCAGCCGCGCACGAAAAAGGCCGCTCGCGGCGGCCTTTGACGGATCCTGAACCCTTGGAGAGGCCGGTCAGGCGACGGCGCGGGCCAGAGCGCACTGGGACCAGAGGCCCTCGAGCGCGGTGACGAGGTGGTCGATGTCGGCGTCGGTGTGGAGCGGCGAGGGCGTGATCCTGAGCCGCTCGGTTCCCTTGGGCACGGTCGGATAGTTGATCGGCTGCACGTAGATGCCGTGGTTCTCCAGGAGGATGTCGCTGATCCACTTGCACTTGACCGGGTCGCCGACCATCACCGGCACGATGTGGCTCGGGTTCGGCATGGTCGGGATGCCGATCTGGTCGAGCCGGCGGCGCACCTTGGCGACGTTCGCCTGGTGGCGCTGGCGCTCCAACTGGCTGGTCTTCAGGTGCCGGATGGAGGCGGCAGCCCCCGCGGCCACGTGGGGCGGCAGGGCGGTGGTGAAGATGAAGCCGGAGGCGAACGAGCGGATGAAGTCGCAGAGCGCCGCGGAGCCGGCGATGTAGCCGCCGACGACGCCGAACGCCTTGCCCAGCGTGCCCTCGATCAGGGTGAGCCGGTCCATCAGCCCCTCGCGCTCGGCGATGCCGCCGCCGCGCGGGCCGTAGAGGCCGACGGCGTGGACCTCGTCCAGATAGGTCATCGCGCCGTGCTTGTCGGCCACGTCGCACAGTTCCCTGATGGGGGCGATGTCGCCGTCCATGGAATAGACGGATTCGAAGGCGACCAGCTTCGGCCGGCCGGGCTCGATGGTGGCGAGGCGCCGGTCGAGATCCTCGGGGCTGTTGTGCTTGAAGATCTGGCGCTCGGCGCGGCTGTGGCGGATGCCCTCGATCATCGAGGCGTGGTTCATCTCGTCGGACAGCACGACGCAGCCGGGCAGGCGCGAGGCCAGCGTCGTCAGCGAGGCCCAGTTGGAGACGTAGCCGGAGGTGAACAGGAGGGCGGCTTCCTTGCCGTGCAGGTCGGCGAGCTCGTCCTCCAGAAGCACGTGATAATGGTTGGTGCCGGAGATGTTGCGGGTGCCGCCGGCGCCGGCGCCGCAGCGATCGATGGCCTCGTGCATGGCGTCGAGCACGAGCGGGTTCTGGCCCATTCCGAGATAGTCGTTGGAGCACCACACCGTGACCTCCGAGGCGCCGTCGCCGCCATGGCGCACCGCCCGCGGGAAGCTGCCCTGGCGACGCTCAAGATCGGCGAACACACGATAGTTGCCTTCGCCGCGAAGCGCCTCGAGCTGGTCTCGGAAAAAGCTCTCGTAATCCATCATCACCTCGATCGGTCGAAACCAGACTGGCTGATCTCGCAGTTTGGACCAAGTCCAATTCCACATCCTGTCCTAGCCGAGCGACGGCGACGAGGAAACTCGTGGAAAGCCCGATCCGTATTATCCCCGATGCGAGCTGGGCCGATCCTTGCGGCCCTCACTGCCGGGTCCTTCTAGCACATTTAATTTAGAAGGAATCCAGCACCAATTTGCAAACCGGAATGTCGCTGCGGCGGTTGGCCACAGCGACAGGCATGTGCCGAGCGATGCGGCTCGCGGTCATTCGCCCGTGAAGGAGGGCCGCCGCTTTTCCAGAAATGCCGTCATGCCTTCCGACTTGTCCTTGCTCGCAAACAGGAGTTGGAACGCCTTGCGCTCCAATGCAAGACCCGCCTCCAGCGAGGAATTCTCCGCCTGGAGGATGCTCTCCTTGACGGCGACGACGGCGAGTGGCGGCATCTTGGCGATCGACTTGGCCATGGCGAGCGCCGTCTCGAAGACTTCGGCGTCCGGAACCACCTGGCTGACCAGCCCGATCGCGTGGGCTTCGGGGGCCGCGATCGGCTTTCCGGTCAGGCACAGCCGCATGGCGTGATACTTTCCGACCGCGCGGGTCAGCCGCTGGGTGCCGCCGGCCCCGGGCATGATGCCGACCCGGACTTCCGGCTGGCCGAGCTGGGCACTCTCGCCGGCAACGATGATGTCGGTCATCATCGCAAGCTCCAGCCCGCCGCCGAGCGCGTAGCCGTTGACGGCGGCGATGATCGGCTGCGGGGTCGACGAGATCGCCGCCCACAGCCGCTCCACCCGACGCTTGGCGATCTCCACCGGATCGGCGTCCACGAACTCTTTCAGGTCGGCGCCGGCGGCGAAGGCGGCCTCGTCGCCGGTGAGCACGATCGCGCGCACCTCGGTGTCCTCGGCAAGCGCGGTAAAGGCGTCGGCCAGCGCCCGGCGCGTGGCCATGTTGAGCGCGTTGCGGGCCTCCGGCCGGTTGAGGCGGACCACCGCCACCCCGGGTTCGGGACGGTCGATCAGGACTGGGGCTTTGTCTTCGCTCATCGCATCGCGCTCCATCGGTATCTTGCGGAGGCCGCCTCTGGCCGCACGGGCCGCGACGGACTGCCGGAGAGGTGGGATGCCCGGACCGGCGGAGAGGGCTCCGCGTGCCGATCGGCGGGGCACATTCGGGTCGACGCGCAAGCTACGCGGTTTCGGTCTCGCGTCCACCCTGCTTCACGCGTGCAAAAAATCGGATAGGAAGGCGTCACGCAAAAGTTGGAACGGGGACGAGACATGCGCGACGTGAATGATCCGGAGTTTACCGTCGGTATCGTGGGGGCCGGCGTGATGGGCCAGGGCATCGCCCAGGTGAGCATTGCCGGCGGGATGCGCGCGATCCTCTTCGACGCCAAGGAGGGCGCAGCCGAGGCGGGCCGCCGCGAAGTGTTCAAGCGGATCGACCGGCTGGTGGAGAAGAAGCAGCTCGACAATCTGGTTGCCGCCACGCAGAAGGCCCAGCTTTCGGTCGCCTCCAGCCTGTCGGACTTTTCCGACTGCGACACGGTCGTCGAGGCGGTGGTGGAGAATCTCGAGGTGAAGCGGTCCATCTTCACCGAGCTGGAGGGGATCGTCGCGGACGACGCGATTCTCGCCACCAACACCTCCTCGCTGCCGATCGCCTCGATCGCGCGGACCTGCGAGCGTCCCGGCCGGGTCGCCGGCATGCATTTCTTCAATCCGGTGCCGCTGATGCGGCTGGTGGAGATCATCGAGGGCCCGGCCACGACGGAAGCGGTCGCCGACACGCTGGCCGCCCTCGGCGACCGGATGGGCCGGACGGCGGTGAAGGTGAAGGATTCGCCGGGCTTCCTGGTCAATCTCGGCGGCCGCGCCTACTACACCGAAGCCCTGCGGATGCTCGACGAGGGCGTCGCCACCCCGTCCCAGATCGACGCCATCCTGACGGACTGCTGCGGCTTCCGGATGGGACCGTTCGCGCTGATGGACCTCACCGGCATGGACGTGAACTACCCCGTGTCGATGATCGTCTACGAAGGGTTCCTGAACGATCGCCGGCTCGCCACCACGCCGCGCCACAAGCTGCTCTACGAAGCCGGGCGGCTGGGCCGGAAGACCCGCGCCGGCCACTTCGATTACGACGAGGCGGGCAAGCCGATCAGCACCGGCGACGCCGACTACGAACCCCACGGGATGCCGGCCCAGGCGGTCTTTCTGGCCGAACCGTCTGAGGCGCTCGCCGGCTTCTGCAAGGAGGTGGGGTTGTCGACCATGGGGGCCGACGACGGCATCGAGCCGATCCTCGGCTATCCGGTCGGCGAGGACGCGACCAGCTACGCGGTCCGTCTGGGGATCGATCCGAAGCGGCTGGTCTGCGTCGATCTTTCCGCCAACACGGCCAAGCGGGTGACGCTGATGACGGCGCCGGGCGCCGATCCGGGCATGCTGGACGCGGTGGCCGGTGCGCTGCGCGATGCTGGCCGGGTGATCACGGCGATCAAGGATTCGCCCGGCTTCGTGGCGCTGCGCATGCGGGCGATGATCGCCAATCTCGGCACTTCGGTCGCCGAGGCGGGGCTCGCCGAGCCGGCGGATATCGACACGGCCCTCAAGCTCGGCCTCAACTATCCGATGGGGCCGCTGGAAATGGCCGAGGATCTGGGGCTGAAGACCACCCTGTCGGTGATGGAGCGGCTGCAGGCGATCACCGGCGACGACCGCTACCGGCCGACCCTGTGGCTCCGGCGCCGCGCGATGCTGGACCTGCCGATCCGCACGCCGAGCTGAGCGGGGTCCTCACGTCGCGTGCCGGTCAGCCGGCCGCGACGCCTGCCGGCAGCACCCGCTCGCAGATCAGGGCCGCCGCCTCGTCCGCACCCGTAAGCGTCGGCGGGGGCGGCGGGGTCTCCGCCATCAGGTCGGCGATTGCCTTGGCAGCCTCCCGGGTGGCCGTTTCCTTGTGGATCTCCCGGGCCGCGCCGTTCCGCGCCGCCCAGGCGGCGAGCACCGGGGTCTCGGGCCAGCCCGGACGGTCGGTGTGGACGAGCCGGACCCGGTTGGCGGCCGCTTCCACGAAGGTCCCGTAGCCTGGCTTGGCGATCACGATCGCGCAGGATGCGAGCAGATCGACATAGGTGATGCCGGCGGCGAGCACCGGTCCGGGATCGGTGATCCACGCGATCTCGTCGGGCAGAGCGGCCAGGAACCCGGCCGCGACACTGCCCGTCCAGCCGCCCCAGGAGACGAGACCCAGCGGCCGGTCGTCCCGGAATCCGAGGCTGCGGCGCACCGCATCGGGCATCGGCGCCCCGATCCGCCCGATCGGGCCGATGGGCACCCGGTTGGCCCACGGCGACATCTCCATCGAAGGCGCGGGCATCAGGAAGGCGTCGGCCCCGCCATAGGCGTCGTCCAGGAGCGACAGGGCCGCGTCGTCCACCGTGCCCGCGGGCACCACCGCGCGCAGGATGTCGGCCCAGTTGAGCGAACACAGCGCGACCGCCGGAACCCCCTTCTCGCGGGCGGCCACCAGGCCGGGCGCGGCGATGTTGGCGAAGACCAGATCCGGCCGGAACCGGTCGATCTCCGACCGACTCTCCGCGACCGCCCGGGCGAACCGCTCGGGAAAGGCGCGGAACTGCTCGGCCGTGGCTGCGACGTCGACGATGTCCGGCGCGGACATGACCGGGGCCGGATCGAGGGGCGCGGCACCCAGGTCGTCGAACGCCATGAACTCCCGGGCCCGGTGCGTCGGGAGCACGGTCCGCAGCTTCACGTGGAGCGAGGGCAGCCGGGCGGCGAGGGCGGCCATCACGCATCCGGTCTGCATCGCATGCCCGAAGCCGTGGGCCGAAACGTCGGTGAGAATGCGCATCGATCGGATCCGTTGGCGGTGCTGTCTGGACGCAAGCCCTTCTGCTCGCTGTCTCGATCGTTTAAGCGTGGAAATCAAGCAAGCGAGAAAAAGCAGGGCGGACGTGAGTTTCGACACCCAGCGCCGAGAGGCGCTCGTTTCCGAACGAATCCTGGAAAGCATGCGCGACGGGGTCGTCACGATCGACCTCACCGGCCGCATCCTGACGTTCAACGCCGCAGCGGGCCGCATTCTCGGCAAGGACCCGGAAACCGTGGTCGGCCGATCGTTCGGCGAGGTCTTCCTGACGGAGGAAAGCTTCGACGATTTCAACGAGGTCGTGTTCCGGGCGGTCTATGACGCCGAAACCACGCACTCCATCGAGATCGCGCTGGCCGTCGACGGACGCATGGTCAACCTGTTCGTCTCCTCCAGCTTCCTGGTTGCCGAGGACGTCGCGGGCGAGGAGGAGCGGCTCGGCGTCGTCGTGGTCTTTTCCGACATCACCGAGGAGCGCAAGCGGCGCAAGATCAAGCGGCTCTTTGGCGCCTACGTGGACCCGCGCATCGTCGAGCGGATCCTGACCCAGGGCGAGCTCGACGGGACCTCCAGCCGGCGCGAGGACATGACGATCTCCTTCGTCGACATGCGCGACTTCACCGGCTGGACCGAGCGCCTGGAGCCGGACGCGCTGATCGACCTCCTCAACCGGTTCCTGGCCGCCATGACAAAGCCGATCGGGGCCGCCGGCGGCATCACCGACAAATATATCGGCGACGCCGTGATGGCCTGCTGGGGGCCGCCGTTCACCGATGCGGAGACCCAGGCGATCGATGCCTGCACGGCCGCCCTCGGTCAGTACGAGGCGCTGGAAGGCCTGCGGCTGGAGCTGGCGGACGCCGGCTTCGCCGATGCCCGCCGGATGGATGCCGTCATCGGGGTCGCCACCGGACAGGTGATCGCCGGGGATGTCGGACCGGACGCGAGCCGCAACTACACGGTCATCGGTCATGCGGTGAACCTTGCCGCCCGGCTGCAGGAAGCCGCCAAGCGGCTCGGCCATCCCATCATCGTGTCGGAGGCGACGGCACAACGCGTCGGCGACCAGCTCGTCTTCCGCGAACTGGACCGCATCGTTCCACGCGGCTCGGCCCACGCCGAAAGCGTGTTTGCGCTGCTGGGGCGTCCCGGCGAGGTCAGCGACACGGCCCGGGAGATCGCTGGGCATCATGAGGCGGGCCTTGCCGCCATGCGGGCCCGGGACTGGGACCGCGCCTCAGACTGCTTCGCCGAATGCCTGAAGCTGGATCCGGCCGACTGGTCGGCCAAGGTGATGGCGGGTCGCCTGAAGCACTACAGCGAGACGCCGCCGCCGGAGGACTGGGACGGTGTCTGGATCGCGCCCGGACTGGAGCCTTCCAAGGTCGCCGGCCCGAAATAGCGGAACGTCAGGCAGGTGATGTCGTCGGCCTGGTCGGCGCCGCGCTCGAAGGCGTGGATCGCGTCGAGCACGGCCGGGCCGAGAGCGTCGACCGACGAGCCGTTGGCCGTCTCGTCGAGGAGGGTTTCCAGGCGCTCCTCGCCGTAGGCGTTGCCGTCGATGTCGAACGCTTCCGTCACGCCGTCGGTGAACAGAAAGAGGGTGTCGCCCGCCTGGAAGGTGATCGACCGTTCCCGGTAGTCGTGCCCCTCCAGCACCGCCAGGGCCGGGTCGTTGGTGCGCTCGAGCGCGGTCGCTGACCCGCTGTCCGGGGACACCAGATAGGGCGGGTTGTGCCCGGCGTTGCAGTAGGTGAAGTCCCCCGTCTGCAGGTCCAGCACGCCGTAAAACAGGGTCACGAACATCATCTGCTCGTTGTCCTCGGCCATGAAGTCGTTGACCTGGCTCATCGCCGCCGCGGGCGACGTCGTGAACAGGGCCGTCGCCTTCACCAGCGTGCGGGTGATCGCCATGAACAGGGCGGCCGGTACGCCCTTGCCGGAGACGTCGGCCACCGCGATGCCGAGCCGGCGCTCGTCGATCATGAAGTAGTCGTAGAAGTCGCCGCCGACCTCCTTGGCCGTCTTCATCACGCCGTGGATCTGGAACGAGGGGTGGGGCGGCAGCGGATGCGGCAGGAAGGACTGCTGCAGCTCCCGGGCGATCTCCAGCTCCTGTTCCAGACCCGCCAGCCGGGCCCGGGTGATGATGGCTTCCTGCAGCTCCTTGATCAGTTCGGTCAGCCGCATGTGCTGATCGGCGATGCGCGCCGACATGCGCTGCAGGACCGTCGCCAGCACGCTGAGCTGGTCGTCGCGGCGCTGCTTGGAGCTGCGCTTGGTCGGCGCCTGGCGCTGCACGGCCGCCTGCAGGTCGTCCATGATCTCCGCGCGGCCCTCCGCCTCCAGCGTCTCGGCGAGCCGTTCGAGCTGGCGGCGGATCACCCGTTCCTCGCGCCGGCGCTGGCGTTCGATCTGCTGGCGCTGCTCCTGGAGAGCGATGGTGTTCTGCCGGAACACCGCCACCGCCTCGGCGATCTTGCGGATCTCGCCGCTGCCGGTCTCCTCGATGGTCTGGTTGACGTCGCCCTTGGAGAGCCCCTCCAGGATGGCGATCGCGCGCTCCAGCGGCCGGAACGCGTGACGCAGATAGAAGTAGAGGATCAGAAGCACGATCAGCGTGAAGGCGGCGATCAGGACGAGGCCCGTGGTCTGCAGGCGCTGGCTGGACTCAAGCCGTTCGGTGGAATCGCGCAGGGTGACCAGCGCGCCGGTGACGCCGCCGGTGAAGTCGGTGACCGGCACGCCGGTGGCATAGAAGATGTGCTCGCCGGCCCGCACCACCGCGGCATCGGCCTCGCGCGGCGGCAGCGACGGCTGGACCTTCTTCCAGATCAGCGGCGCAGTGCCCTCCACCATGTTGCCGCGCAGCGAAACCAGATAGCTCGGTTCGTGGATCGTCTGGGTGAAGTGGCTCAGAACGCCTTTTGCATCCGTCGCCACCGTCAGGATCGCTTCAACCGACCCGTCGCGGACGATGGGGACGGCCGCCGCGATGACGTAGCGCTCCGGGTTCTCCTGGCGCAGGCCGCCGAGGCTTTTCCGCGACTGCTCGATCATTTCCGAGGCGGCGGCGTCCACGAGCGGCAGGGCGTTCAGCTCGGGCCGGTTGGAGTAGAGAATCTGCCCGTTGGTATCGACGACCTGGATCTCGTAGCCGTGGGACGGCGCCTCGTCGGCAGTCTGGATCGTCTGCCCGAGCGGGCCGCGGTCCAGCGCCGTGTTGCGGTCGTTGATGTTCTTCACCAGGGCCCGGGCGATGGTGTTCAGGTCGTCGGCCTCCTCGTTCACCAGGCTGGTCCACAGCGAACTCTGGCTCTCGATGGCGATGTGGGCGAGGCGCTCCTGTTCCAGCCGGATGCGGGCGAGGCCGAGCGCAACCAGCGCCGCGATCACCAGCAGGAAGGCGACGGAGAGGAAGATCGTGATGCGCGAGCGTAACAGCATCTAGCCTATCCTGACTGGGTGGACGGCTGCGTCCGGCGCGCGCCCGTCCGCGCCGACGTCGCGGCTGCCGTCAGGACCAGCGCCGCCGCGAGGACGCACACGATCGACAGCGGCTCCAGGTTCAGGATGAAGCCGACAACGGATGCGATCCCGGCGAGCATGAACCCGGCGATCATGGCTGTCGCCGAGGCCATCCGGAAGCCCTGGGCGCCGAGCCCCGCGATCACCGCCCCGAACCCGAATCCGACCGCGACCGATATCGGCCAGACCGGAACAGGTGCGAGCAGGTAGGCCACAACGGCCGCCAGCGCGATGCTCGCACTGACCGGCAGCTGCAGGCGGAGCCCGGTCCACCACGGGACCGACATTGCCGCGCCCGCAAGGGCGAAATGCAGCGCGAGCAGGGAATAGCGGATCGGCATGAACAGGGCGACGTGGATCTGAAGCCAGGCGACGGTTACGGCCATCACGGCGACCAGGGCGAGAAGTGCGGGCAGCGGTGGGCCGCGCCAGGAGAGGGACGCGCGGCTGGTTCCGCGCCAGGGCTGGGTGAGGCAGACGAGCGCGAGGATCGCCGTCGCGATGCCGGTGATCAGGAACGCCATCCGGCGGCCGAAGAACTCGGCGATCAGGGCACCGAGGACGGGGCCGATCCCCCAGGCGCACAGAAGCAGGAGAGCGGCGCGCCATGGCAGGCGCCGCGCCGTTCCCTCGCGCGTCAGGGCGCTCCACGCCGCGAGCCAGATGCCGAACCCGGCCGCGAAGCGGGCCACGGCGAACTGGTAGGGATCGTGGTTCCAGTAGGTCGAGCCGATCCCGACGGCCGCGAGCAGGAGCCCCGCGACCATGCCGGCGCGTGGCAGCCGCGCGGCGATCAGCAGCACCACCGGGATCGCCAGAAGCCGTCCGAGCGCCTCGGCGATGAACCCGCCGCCGACATAGAGCTGGGCGATCGGCTCGGGGCCGATCCGGTCGGCCATGAAGTTGCCGACCAGGGGGGCCGTCGCCTCGGCGGCCACGAGCATCGGCAGGACGATCCAGCCGCCCCAGCCTGCCCGCCGGTAGGGTTGCGTCAGATGATCGAAGCGGTAGGCGGAAAGCGGCGCCAGCGCGTCCTGCACCCGGGAGGTGAAGGCACCGGTGACGTCGATCGCCAGGATTTCGTCGGCAAGCGCGTAGGCGTCGCGGGCCTTGCGGCGCACCGGGGCGGTCAGTCGGGCGATCCGCGTGCCGAGCCGGCGCAGCGGACTGTTTTCGGGCGGGCTGCTGTAGTCCGCGAAATTGCCCCGGGCCGCGGCCCGGCAGGCCACCACCAGCCGGGCGGAGGGGAGGTCGATCTCCTCCAGCCGGTGCAGCCGGAACCAGAGCCCGCCCAGAAGACCGGCCAGGATGCTGCTGGCCAGCGCGAGGGCGGCGATGTCGTGCCGGACCGTCGCCACGGCGACGAACTTGGGGGTGACGAGGATTCGGCCGACGGTTCTGTTGCCGACCGCCACCGGAACCGACACCGCGTCCGCTTCCGTCTCCTCCGCCGGTTTCCCGGCGCGGAACAGGATCTCGCCGTTGGCGTCGCTGATGGCGACCGCGTCGACCTCCTCGTTGGCGTCGATGATGCCGGAAAGATAGGGGTCCACGCCGGTCAGGTCTTTGATTGGGATGCCCACCTGCACGGCCCGCTGCACCACGTCGCTGATCGACTGGGCGATCGAGGTCGCGACCATCCGGGAGGCTTCGTAGAGACGGGCTTCCTCGCTCCTCAGCGAGGCCAGAAGCACCAGCGCGAAGACCGCGCCGACCGCAATCGACAGCACCAAGCCGACAAGGCCCGCGACCCGGTCAGAGGCGCGTGATCCGCTTGCATGCATGGCGATCAGATCTCGTCGTCGATTTTACGGAGGGCGGAAAGAGACGTGTCGATGGTTCGGCCGGCCACGTGAACTTCCCTGACAAGCGGGGGAAGGGCAAGCGACAGCGCACTGCGGGTGGCGGGTTCCTCGCTTTCGGCTTCCACCGAGACGACGATCTTATGGATGTGCGCGCGAACGGCGGCGCCGACGGCAAGCCCGAAGCCCACGAAGAACACGAGGCCTCCGATGATATAGGGCCACGTGCGCCTGAGCACGTCGGGCAGGCGTCCGCCCGGCTGGGCGAGCACCGAATCCTCCAGGATAAGCGCGACCCAGCCGGCGACCTGACCGAAATCGTTCTCGACGGACGTCCCCATCACCAGCGTGTTGCGGTCGATGACGCGAAACGGCCCGGACGACGCGCGCTCGTTGATGGCGGTGCGCCAGGCTTCCGGGATGCGTTCGCCGACGGCGCCGCGGTCGGTGGAATAAAGGGCGACGCCGGTCGGGCTGAAGACCTCGATGGCCAGGATCGATTCGTTCGCGGACACGGTGCGCTCAAGCACCCGCTCGATGGGCTGCAGTTCGCTGAGCGGCAGTCCGAGGCCCAGATTGCGCTCGATCGTCCCGTCGAGGTCGGCGAGAATGAAATGGAGCCGGGCCTCGGTGACGTTGTTTTCCCCGCGCTCCAGGGTCCGGGTGAGCCCGGCGAACATGAGCACTAGGCCCAGAAGTCCAGCCGTCGTCACTATGATGCTGGTGCGTAGGGGTGTGCTCATCGCAGCTCGATGTCCCGATGGGAGGCGGCGGCGATACTAGCGCTGCCGCCCTGTCGCGAACAGGATCGATTCCCGCGTTCCATGCCGCGTTGGTGCGGACTCGGCAAGTGTGCTAGCGATATTTTCGATTTTTTGGGGCCGGTCTTTCCCGCCCGCTGCACCCCGGCCCAGGCCGGCGGCAAGGCTCGGGAAAGGTCAAAGGGGCGGACTGGTCCGCGCCAGGACGCGGATTGACGTAGAGAGCGGACGACGAAGCGTCGTGAGTGCACGAAACCACCCGGGAATAGTCGGAACGGCCGTCGTTCTGGTGCTGATGCTGTCGCCGGTCGTGCTGGCGACGCTGGCGCTGGGCGGCTACCTCAATTACGGCAGCATCCGACGGACCTACGAGGACATGATCGGCGAGCGCCATATGAGCGCGGCGGCGCGGATCGCGGAAGATGCCGAGACGGCGCTGAGCTTCGGCCTGCCGCTCGCCGGCCAGACCACCCTGCAGCCGCTGCTGGCGCGCGAGGTCGAATCGGACCCGATGATGGTCTCCATCGACGTCGTCGGCCCGACCGGCGGTGTTCTGTTTTCCAGTGATCCCGAGCGCGCTGGTCCGAACGCCGAGACGGCCCCGGATCTCCTTCAGGGCCAGTCGGCCGAGATCCGCAGCGCCTTCGACACGGTTCAGGGCCGCGTCGTCGTGCGGGAATCGCGCGCGGCGATCGAGGCTCAGCTGGATCTTCTCCGCACGCGCATCCTGAACACCACCATCGCGACCGCAGCGGCGGCTCTCGCCCTCTCCATCGTGGCGGTGTGGGTGCTTCTGTCATGGTTCGGCCGGCGGGTCTCGCGCACCGGGACCACGAGCGCAGGCGTCGAGGTTCCGGAAGAGACCCTGGCGGACATCGACGCGGTCGATCGCGCCCAGCGGGCGCTGGAACCGCGCCTCGCCGGTCGGGGGGCCTGAGCCATGCGCCGTTTCGACGTCCTCATTCTCGGCTTCGTCATCGCGGTCCTGGTCGCCGCGCTCGGCGTGATCTCCTGGCAGTCGATCCGCGGCGCGGAATCCCTTCTGCTGCCCGCGCTGGACGAAAAGGCCGACGTCGACGGCCGCACACTTGCCGGACAGGTCGCCCAGGCGCTGTCCTACGAAATCGCGCTCGACGACCTGCGCGGTGTCGAGCCGGTCTTCGAGACGATGCTGGCGCGCAACGACGAGTTCGGCTTCGTCGCGCTGGTGGGCCCCGATGGCCGGGCGACCGCGCTCTCCGTCGCCCCGTCGCTGGCCGGCGCGGGCGACACGGTGGCCGCGCTCTCCCGGGAGATGCGGACCGTCGAGACGCCCGTCGTCGTCGACGGACAGACCGAAGCGTCGGTCGTGATCGGCATCCCCAACGTGGTCGCCCAGACGCTGATCCAGAGCATCTGGCTGGACATGGCCGTGCTGCTTCTGGTCTCGTTCCTGGTGGCGCTGCAACTCCTGTCGTTCGCGTTCACCCTGCCGTCCGCGTCGGTGCTGAGCGGTCTGGCGCGACGCATCGCGTCGATCCGGTCGGGCGATTTCCGGCCGCATCCGCCTGTCGCCGGCAGCGGTCCGCTGGCCGTCGAGGTCGCCAACATCGATCAGGAAACCGAACGGTTGCGGGCCACCCAGGCCCGGCTCGCGACGGAGGCGGAGCGCGAGGGCGCGACGGCGGTGGCCGGTGAGCTCGACGAGATCGGCCGGCGCTACCGGCTGGGGGCAGAGCGCACCGATCCGCCCGGCACGCTTCTGGCCGTGAAGGCGCCCGTGTTCCTGTTCTTCCTCGCCGAGGAACTCACCCGTCCGTTCCTGCCCACCTATATCGAGAGCTTCGCCGAGCCGATCGCCGGCCTCTCCATCGAGATGGTCATCTCGCTGCCGATCGTCATCTTCATGGCAATCGTGGCGATCGCCCAGCCGACGCTCAACAACGTCACCGAGCGGATCGGCCGGTCGCGCTCGATGGGGGTCGGCGCGCTTCTCGCTTTGATCGGCTTCGTCGGCACCGCCTATGTGGGCAACATGATCGAGCTGATCATCTGGCGGTCGGTCACGGCGCTGGCGCTGGCGATCGTCTTCGTCGCGGCCCAGGGCTTCATCGTCGACCGGACGGGGGCGGCGAACCGCGGCCGCGGGCTCGGCCTGTTCGTCTCCGCCATCATGGTGGCGATGGTCTGTGGGCCGCCGATCGGCGGTGTGGTCGCCGACCGGATCGGCACGACGGCGGCGTTCCTGGTCGCCGCCGCCATGTGCCTGGCCTCCGCCATCTGCGCCATCGCTGCGCTGCCGGAGGATCCGCCCGGGCTGAAGGGCCGGGGCAATCCGATGCGACTGCGCCAGGCGCTGGTGGTCCTCAAAAAGCCGGCGCTGGTCGCCCTGCTGGTCGGCTGCGCCCTGCCGGCCAAGATGATCCTGATCGGCTTCTGCTTCTACTATCTGCCGCTGGTGCTTTCGGCGGAGGGCTTCGATTCCGCCACCATCGGCCACGTTTTGATGCTCTACGGCCTGGCCATGGTCGTCCTCATTCCGCTGGTGTCGCGGCTGAGCGACCGGGGAGGGGGACGGGTGCCGTTCGTCGTCGCCGGCGCGATCGTGAGCGCGCTTGCGGTCGGGCAGATCTATCTGTGGCCCGCGCCGTGGGGAGCGGCGATCGCGGTGCTTCAGATCGGCGTTGCGCAGGGCCTGTCGATCACGCCGCAATCGGCGCTCGTCGGCGAACTGGGCGCGCGCTACGCACCGGACCTGTCCCAGGGCGGGCTCTACGGTATCTTCCGGCTGATCGAGCGGACGGGCAACGCCCTCGGGCCGGCTGTGTTCGCGTTCATATGGGGGTTGTATGGTGTCGATATGGCGATCTGGGTCACCAGCGCCATCGTCGCGGTCGGGGGCGTCGCGCTCGCCGTGACGGTCATGGTTGGCGGCGGCAGCGCCCCGGCCATGACGCCGGCCAAGTCGCCCAATTGACGGGCTAGAGGAGAACGGTCGAATGGACCGCCGGTTCATCACGAGACGATCGCTGCTTGCCGGCGGCGGCGCCCTGGCCTTGTCCGGGTCCTCGCTGCCGCTGATCCGTCCGGCTCGCGCCCAGGCGACCTCGGACCAGTCGCCCTTCGTGGTCTTCCAGATCCTCTATCGCGGGGAAACCGACGTCGAGCGCGGGTTTGCCGAATATCTCTAC
This sequence comes from Amorphus orientalis, assembly GCF_030814015.1. NCBI lineage: Bacteria > Pseudomonadati > Pseudomonadota > Alphaproteobacteria > Hyphomicrobiales > Amorphaceae > Amorphus > Amorphus orientalis. Next base: position 280,112 of record NZ_JAUSUL010000005.1, on the reverse strand, counting down.
CAGCGCGAGATCCCCGTGCAGATCGAGCGCCGGAACGCCGATCTCGATCCCTCCCGCGTCGAGGCCTTCGTCCAGGAGGCCAAGGAGATGAAGCCGGACCTCGTCTATTCCTGGGGGACACCGGTCACCATCGCGACCTTCGGCAAGTACGCCGATGCCGATCCGAAGACGGACATCACCGAGATCCCGGGCGTGTTCACGCTGGTCACTGCGCCGGTCGCCTCGGGCATCGTGCCGAGCTTCGAATCGTCGGAGCGCAACATCACAGGCACCTCCCACGTCGTGCCGCCGGCCGCCCAGGTGCGGGCGATGCAGTCCTATCGGCCCTTCAAGGTCCTGGGCGTGCTCTACACGCCGAACGAGCAGAACTCCGTCACCACGGTGGCGAGCCTGCGCGAGGTGGCGTCGGAAATGGATTTCAAGCTGGTGGAGCGGCAGTTCGCGCTCGATGCCGAGGGCAAGCCCACGGCCGAAGGCGCCGGCGATCTGGTCGGCGAACTGGCGGAAGAGGGCGCGGAGTGGCTCTACTATCTCCCCGACACCTTCCTCGGCAGCAACATGGACAAGGTCGCGCCGGCGGCCACGAAGCACGGCATTCCCGGCTTCTCGGCGACGGAACTGATCTCCAAGTACGCGCTCCTCAGCCTGGTCAGCCGCTACTATTCGCTGGGCCAGCTCACCGCCTACAAGGCCGAGCAGATCCTGGTGAACAAGGTTCCGCCGCGCGACATTCCGATCGAGACGCTGAAGCGGTTCTCGCTGATCATCAACATGAAGTACGCGACCGACCTGAAGCTGTATCCGCCGCTCGCGATGCTGAACTACGCCGAGGTCATCAGAGGCTGAGATGGCAACGGCAGCGGTGCTCCAGTCCACGGACGATATCGAGACGGTGGAGCTCGGGCGCGCCGATATCGGCGACATCGTCGCCGTCCACCGGGCCGCGCTCGCCGCGATGCCGCGCTCGGAACTGGTCCGTCCGGACGGGCCGGAGACCTTCAACCGCATGTTCGACATGGGCGGCGAGATCCTCGGGCTGATCGAGCACCGGCGGCTGGCCGGCTACGGGATGCTCCGGCCCGAGCGCGACGGCATGGGCGACCGGGAGGGCCTCGCCCGTGTCGTGCCCGAGGCCGGCGTTCTCTTCGTGGTCGACGGGGCGGCGGTGCACCCGGAATACTGGACCCGCTCCCTGCAGCGCGTGCTGATCCGCGAACGGCTGGACCATGCCCGCCGGCGCGGCGCCGGCCACGTGGTGGCGACGGCGGCCCCGGGCAATATCGCCAGCATCCGCAATCTTCTGAAGGAAGGCTTCCGGGTGGTCGACGGGCTGCGCAAGTCCTACGGCCTGCGCTACGTCCTGCATCGCCAGGTGCGCGAGGCCGAGGCGGTCGAACCGGAAATCTGGGGCGACCTCGGCGATCTGGACGGGTCGCGGAGCCTGTTTCAGGCCGGCTACTGCGCCACCCGGTTCCGGCTCGGCGACGACGCCCGGCCAGAGCTGGGCTTCACCGAACGCGGCACCTGACCGGCGCCGCGGCAGGCGTTATCCCTTTGCGGCCGCGATGGCTTCTTCGCGGGTCTCGACCACCGGGAACAGCGAGATGAACCCGGAGATCTCGAACACGTCGCGGATGGTGGGGCTCAGCCGGCAGAGCGCCAGCACGCCGCCCTCCGCCTTCACCTTCTTGCCGGCGATCAGGACAACCCGCAGCCCGGCGCTGGAGATATACTCCAGGTCGCCGAAATCCATCACGATCCCGGTCTTGCCCTCCTGCACCTTCTGCAGGACCAGGGCTTCGAAGGATTTCGCGTTCGTGCTGTCGATCCGGCCGGCGGGCGCGAGCACCGCGACGTCGTCGACCTCGTCTTCGGCTACGCTGAGGCCACTCACTGGCTGTTCTCCATCTTCGGCGGTGGGGCGTCGTCTGACACGGTGAAGCGGACCACGTTCCGGTCGTCGACGCGTTCGTAGGTGAGTTCGTTGGCAAGCGTGCGGGAGAGATGCACGCCGAGACCGCCGATCGGCCGGTCGTCGAGCGGAGCCGACGTGTCGGGATCGGCCCGGCCCGTGGGGTCGAAGGCGCGTCCTGAATCGATGATCTCGCCGACCGTCAACTCGTTCTCCCGCGACAGTCGCACGATGACCGTCCCGTCCGGCTGACCCTCGTAGCCATGGTTGACGACGTTGGTCAGGAGCTCCTCGAGAATGAGCTGCAGGACGTAGGTCGTGCGCGGCGACAGGTCGTGGGTCTCGCTGAACGCGTCCACGTCCGCCTGCAGCGCCATGACCGCGTCGATCGACGCATCCAGACTCACATCGATCGCGTGTGGCATCCGACCCGGCTCAACGAAGTCGATGACGTCCAGACCGGCCATCGACGATCACCCAGATCGACCTTCTAACCCAATGCGACAGCGACACCAACCCGATCCTTGCTCCGGAAATCTTGAGCGGGATGGCGGCAAACGCCACAGTTCCGCCGCGACGGGGGGAACGATCTCGGGCTAAACTCCTTGTCAGTCAGGAACCGGAGGCCTCCGCACCACCATGTCGCAAGCGCTCCGTTCGGGCCTGTCCCGGCTCGACACCACGACCCGCATCACCCTCGCCGTGCTGGCGCTCGCCTCCGGCGTCTACACCTATCTGGGCGTGCGCGACCTTCTGGAAGGCGAGGGGCTGCCGGTGTTCTTCGCGGCCGTGGTCTATTCCACGGCGGTGTCGGTCGGCATCTACGCGTTCTGGTCCTACCTGCTGTTCTTCCTGCCCCACGTGCGGAGCTGGAAGGACCGCCGCACCCTGTCCGTGGCGCTGATCCTCGGCTGCGCCATGATCGTCGCCATGTCGTCGTGGCTGAACGCGGCCGCGCTCGCCGGCGGTGCGGCGCTGGAGCAGCATCTGGCGACGACGGCGGAGGAGTATCAGCACCGCCTCGACGCCGCCCACTCCAACGCGCTGGCCGCCCAGGGGCTGCTGCCGGATATCGAACTCGCCTCGTCCCGGTTCGAGCGGCTGGCCGAGGAGGAGCAGGCCGGCGGCGCGCTCACCGGCACGTCCGGGTCCGGCACCGTGGTCCAGCTCCTGCGCCAGATGGCGGCCGATCTGCAGAACCTCGCCGACGAGGTGCGCGCTTCCCGCGACGTGGTCGACCAGCTCTATGCCGACGGCGGCGAGAACCTGGCCGCCATGCGCTCGATCGTGTCGGCGAGCGGGCCGGTTGAGGAGCGCTCCAACGCGTTCGGACGGGAGGCCGTGGCGCTTGCCGGCGTGATCGCCAGCCTGCAGCAGACCTCGATCGCGCCTGCGGTCAAGCGCGCGGCGGAAGATCTGTCGGCCACCTTCGTAGCGCCCGCGGCCGGCGGCGGCACGGCCGATCTCGCCGCCCGCCAGAGCGAGGTCGTCGAACGGGTGCAGGAAGCGGTCGAGGCCCAGGCCGAGGCGCTGTCGGCGGCGGCCGACACCATCCTGGCGCGCGAACCGGTCCAGCCGCTGCGCTTCACCGCCCTGTCCACGCCGGAGGCGGTGGTCCGCTATGCCGGCGACTTCCTGCCGAGCTGGGCCGGCGCGATCTCCATCGACCTGCTTCCCGCCGTGATGATCCTGATCCTGGCCGGTGTCCAGTCGGCGATCCGCCGCGAGGAGGGCGACGAGCTGGAAGAGCACTCGATGACTGCGGCCGAACTCATGCGGGCGATGCGGATCTATCACCGCATGCGCGACGAGGAACGCGAGATCGAGGCCGAAGACGAGGCCCGGGCCGGCGAAACAGGCACCCGCGACGACGGCGATTCGCCGCTTCATATAACGCGTCTCCCCGAAGCCGGAACGCGGCGCGGCCCGCCGCCGGCGGAGTAGGGCGCCGGAATGGCCGGTTCCGCCGACGCGACCGGGACCGGCCGCCGCTCCCGCCTTCAGGCGATCGAGGACGGGGCACTCCGGCTCCTGTTCTCGCTGCTCCTGATCGGCACCATCGTGGTGCTCGGCGCCGATGCGTGGCCGGGTATCGATGCGGCCCGCCGCGCAGTCCCCGACGTCGTGCCGGAATGGGACCGGTCGCCGGTGCCGATGCCGCCGGCAACGCCCGGCGATCAGGTCCGCCGCTATTCGCCGACCGGCGTTCCGGCGCTGCCCGGCGACGGGCCCGGCGCGCTTCCGGGCCATGCCGGCCCACCCGGTGCGGAAGCGCTGCAGGAGACCATGACGTTCCGGCGCGGAACAGAAGGGCGGGCGAGCGCCGTCGGCCGCATCGATCCCGGGATCGCGTCGGAGTTTTCGGCCTTTCTGGACAGCCAGGGCGACGAACTGACCACGCTGGTGCTGCATTCGCCCGGCGGCTCGGTGCGCGATGCCATCGCTATGGCCCGCGCGCTGCGGGAGAAGGGGATCGCGACGGAGGTGCCGGAAAACGGCTACTGCGCGTCGTCCTGTCCGCTCGTCTTCGCCGGCGGGGCCGCGCGCTCGGTCGGCGATCCGGCCTGGCTCGGCGTGCACCAGGCCTACACCGCCCCCGACCAGGAAGGCTCCATGGCCGACGGGATCGCCAGCGGACAGGAGATCAGCGCCGATGCGCTCGCGCTGATCGTGGAGATGGGCGTCGACGGGGCGGCCTGGGTCCACGCCATGCGCACGCCCAAGGACCAGCTCTACGTCTTCACCCGGGACGAACTGGCCGAGTACGGCTGGATCGCGACCGAGGAGGAGGTCGCGGCGGCGAGTGTGCAACAGTCAGTCGATTGACTTTAGAGTGCCGGAGATCTCGTGACTTTAGAGTGCCCGAAATCTCGGCAGATTTCATGTTCGGTTTCTGACGAAAACCGCGCTGGCCTTACAAAGGCCTCAATTGAAGCGCTGAATGACTTTATCGATATTTGGCCGGATAGCTTGGCCGTTCCGCTCGGTTGAGCGCGCTCGTTCAGTCCCTCCTAAAAATCTCGAATCGAACCACGCGGTGTGATGCGTCGCGCCCGTGCCTGAACACGCGCCACGAAAGGAACTGTCATGACGACAGGCAGTGTCAAATTCTATAATTCCACCAAAGGCTTCGGCTTCATTCAGCCCGATGATGGCGGCAAGGACGTGTTCGTCCACGCCACCGCGCTGGAGGCAGCCGGAATGCGGGGTCTGGACGAAGGTCAGAAGGTTTCCTTCGAGGTTCGCGATGATACGCGGACCGGAAAGCAGGCAGCGGCGAACATTCGCGCGGCCTGATCGGGCTGCAAGGGGCGCGGGCGACCGCGCCCTTTTTTTGTTTCCCAGCAGGACGACAGACCATGAGTGGACATGCCTACAAGGTCGGCCAGACCGTCAGCGTCAGCGCCCGCCATCTTCTTCACGGGAATTCCGGCGACTACACGATCCTGGCCCTGATGCCCGAAGAGCACGGCGATTATCAGTATCGGGTGAAGAGCGGATCCAGCCCCCAGCAGCGGGTGATCCGCGAAAGCGAGATCAACCGGGCGACGACACGGACAGACGTGTTTCGGCAACAGGCCGGCTGAGCGGGACGCGACCACGGCAAAGGTGTAGAGATCCGGACGGGGCGTTTCCCATGGCGATCGACAAGAAGCGTGGCAGCAGGCAAGCCAGGAAGCGGAGGTCGACGCTGAACGCAGCGAAGACCGGACCGAAACACATGGCTTGGAGCCAGCGCGGCGCGTCCGAGCCCTGTCTGGCCCAGGCCGGCAAAACCGGAGGCAAGTGATGAGCAACGAGCAGAAGCCTTCCACCGCGCGTCTGCCGCGGGACCAGAAGGCGGCCGAGACGGATCGGGCGGCGAAGGCCCACATCGAGGCGGAGCGCAAGGCCCGCGAGAAGCAGACCGACAAGCTCAGGGCCCTCAGGCTCGAGCGCGATGCCGCGGAAGCCGAAGCCGCTGCCGCCGCGAAACCCAAGCCGGCCAAGCGCGCCTCGACGAGCAACAAGCGCAGCAAGTAGGCCGCGCCCCGGGACCGTGACGCGCGACGGCCGCCCCCAACGGCAGGCCGTGTCGGTCCCCTGTGGTCTCATTTTCCTCTGATTTGATTGCGTGCTGTGGCAGGGCCGTCGCCGTCCGTCTACACACAATTCCCACGTCCAAAGACCAGCTCTACGTCTTCACCCGAGAGGAACTGGCCGACCAGGGCTGGATCGCGACGGAGGAGGAAGTCGCAGCTGCATCCGCTCCGGTAGCGGGTTCGGAGGAGCCTGCGGAGTAGGCCGGCATTTTGCCTTATGTGTTGAGCGCGTATCTTTTCGTGATACGTCTCTCTTGATGACGATTACGTATCATATTATGATACGTTTCTGGTGGAGAGGCGGATGATAGCGTCCTTGAAGGGCAAGTGGGCCTCTGCGATCGCGGAAGGTCGGACGCCGAGGGGCTTCCCTTCCACCCTGATCAGGGCCACGCAACGGAAGCTCTACATTTTGGAGCACGCCCAAAGCCTGGACGATCTTCGCTCACCACCTGGAAATCGGCTCGAAGCCTTGAAGGGGGACCGAGCCGGACAGCATTCCGTGCGGATCAATGACCAATTCCGGGTCTGTTTCCGGTGGGTCGATGGCGATGCCTATGACGTCGAGATCACGGACTACCACTGAGCAGGAGGTCGAAATGTTGACAATCACGCCGCCAATTCATCCGGGCGAGATCCTGCGCGAAGAATTTCTCGCTCCGCTTGGGCTGAAACCCTATTCGTTGGCGAAAAAACTGCATGTTCCGCGAACGCGGATCGAGCGTCTCGTCGCGGAGAAGACCCCGGTTACGCCGGATACAGCGCTCAGGCTCGCCAAGTGCTTCGGAACGACCCCCCGGTTCTGGCTGAACATGCAGGCGACCTACGACCTCGCCGTGGAAGCTAAACTCAAAGAAGCAGAGATCGCCGAGATCGAGACGATCGAAGCGGCTTGAGGAGGTTGGCGCTTACCGCGCCAATGCCCGCATCGCCTCGTCGAGGCCGTCCAGGGTGAGCGGGTACATCCGGTTGCCGATCAGGTCCTGGATCATCTGGATCGACATGGTGTGGCGCCAGTGGCGCTCGGCGACCGGGTTGATCCAGGCGAGCGACGGATAGGTGCGCACCAGCCGCTCCAGCCAGGCCTGGCCGGCCTCCTCGTTCCAGTGCTCCACCGAGCCGCCCGGCATGGCGATCTCGTAGGGGCTCATCGAGGCGTCGCCGACGATGACCACCTTGGCATCGGCCGGATAGGTGTGCAGCACGTCCCAGGTCGGGATGCGCTCGGAATGGCGTCGGGTGTTGTCCTTCCACACGCCCTCGTAGAGGCAGTTGTGGAAGTAGAAATATTCCAGCGACTTGAACTCCATCCGGGCGGCGGAAAACAGCTCCTGACAGACCCGGACGTGGTCGTCCATGGAGCCGCCGACGTCGAGAAAAAGAAGCACCTTCACCGCGTTGCGGCGTTCCGGCCGCATCCGGATGTCGAGATAGCCCTTTTCCGCGGTCGATCGGATGGTGTCGTCCAGCGCCAGCTCGTCGGCCGCCCCCGTACGGGCGAAGCGGCGCAGGCGGCGCAGCGCGATCTTGATGGTGCGGGTGCCGATCTCGACGGTGTGGTCGTAGTCCTTGAAGTCGCGCCGGTCCCAGACCTTCACCGCGCGCCGGTGGCGGCTTTCGTGCTGGCCGATGCGCACGCCCTCCGGATTGTAACCGTAGGCCCCGAACGGGGAGGTGCCGGCCGTGCCGATCCACTTGGAGCCGCCCTGGTGGCGGCTGTCCTGCTCGGCCATGCGCTCCTTGAGCGTCTCCATCAGCTTCTCGAAGCCGCCGAGCGCCTCGATCTCCGCCTTCTCCTCCTCGGTCAGGTATTTTTCGGCGAGCTTGGTCAGCCACTCCTCCGGGATCTCCGCCTCGATCCCTTCGCCGACGCTCTCGATCCCCTTGAAGACGTGGCCGAACACCCGGTCGAACCGGTCGATGTTGGTCTCGTCCTTCACCAGGATCGCCCGGGAGAGATAGTAGAAATCCTCGATCCGCTTGTCGGCGAGATCGGCCTCCATCGCCTCCATGAGGGTCAGGTACTCGCGCAGCGTCACAGGCACGCCGGCGGACTTCAGGTCGGTGAAGAAGGTGAGGAACATGAGGGGACGCTCCGAAACCGTTTGCCGGGAGCCTACATCAGCGGGTCGGCGGGTGCACGGGGGCTCAAACGGACAGATCCAGCTTCATGCCGACATGGCTCGCCTTGAAGCCGAGCCGTTCGTAGAAGCGGTGGGCGTCGGTGCGGCTTTTGTCGGTGGTGAGCTGCACCATGCCGCAGCCGCGCCGCCGGAATTCCGCGATCGCCCATTCGATCAGCTTTGCGCCGAGGCCGCTGCGCCGCTCCGCGGCGGCAATCCGCACGGCCTCGATCTGGCCGCGCCGCATCCCCAGCCGCGACAGGCCGGCGAGGACGGAGAGCTGCATCGTTCCGACCACGCTACCGTCGCGCTCGGCGACCACCAGGAGCTGGTTCGGGTCGCCGTCGAGCTCCCGGAAGGCGGCAAGGTAGCGCTCGTCGAGCGGCAGGCCCGGATTCTCGCGGGATGTGCCGAGATGGTCGTCGGCGAGCATCGCGATGATCTCCGGCAGGTCGTCCTCGGTGGCGGGGCGGAAGATTAGGTTGGACATTGAGCGTTTTCGGTTCCGGCTCGGACAAGACGGCTGCGTGGGGTCTGATTCGTCAGCCCAATTCTCCGCTCACTTCCGCGAGAGCGGGAGTCCATACTGAGTCAGCGTCCAGACTTGGCCATGGACGGCCAGGACAGGCGGTGTGCAATGAGGCGGAGCGGTCAAGCTGCTGAAATGCCGTATGGATTCCCGCTCTCGCGGGAATGAGCGGAGTGTAAAACGGCCGCTGCCCGCGAAGCGCGTCCTCACGCCCTCATTTCTTTCCCTTCGCCTCCTCGCCGGCGAACGAGCCCAGCTCCGAGACGATGTCGGAGACGCGGGGCCGGCGGGTCTTCACGAAGGGCAGCGGGCGGCACACGTCGATGGCGGCGAGCCCCAGCCGGGCGGTCATCAGCCCGTTGACGACGCCTTCTCCCATGCGGGTGGACAGCCGCGAGACCACCGAGCCGCCGACCACCTCGTGCAGTAGCGAATCGCCGGCCGCCATGCCGCCGGTGACGGCCAGGTGCTGGATGGTGTGGCGGGCGAGCCGCAGGAAGCCGAGCGTGCCGGGCCGGCCCGCATAAAGCGCGGCCAGCCTGCGCATCAGGCGGAACGCCTCCACCGCGACATAGAGGATGTCGACCAGGGCGCGCGGCGAGAGTGCGGTCACCACCGACACCCGCTTGGCCGAGGCCATCACCATCGCCCGGGCCTGGGCGTCGATGGGGCTCAGCACCTCCCGCTCGGCGAGCCCGATCAGGTCGCGTCCGTCGATGATTTCGTCCATGTGCGCGGCGAGGGCGGCGCGGCCGCGCGCGGTCGATGCGCGCGCGGAGTAAAGCGCACTCAGCTGCCGGCAGACCTTGAGCGCGGCCTCCCGGTCGTCGGCATCGGCGGCTCCCTGTCCGTCGAGGCGGAGATTTTCGATCTTCGCGATCTTACGAAGGGCGACCACCTCCTTGATGACCAGGCCGAGGGCACCCACCGCCGCCATGGCGGCAAGCACGAGGGCGACCCAGCCGAGCCAGGGAGCCCGGTCGAAGAGGTCCGCGATCAGCCGGTCGATGGCGAAGCCGACGCCCAGCGAAACGAGGCCGCCGAGCCCGACGGTGAAGATCGTGCCCAGCGACCAGCCGCGCCGGCGGACGCCGGCGGCCGGATCGTCGCGGGGGACCAGATCGCCGCCGGTCTCCGCCTCCGCGAAGGCTTCCTCCGGCCCCGTCTCGAACGGCGGTGGCGTGGCGGACGGTTCGGCGTCCTCGACCCGGAATGCTGTGGGACGGCGCGGCCCGCTCATGCCAGTCGGTCTCCGATCAGGAACTGGAACACCCGGTCGAGCCGGATATGGGGAAGGGACAGGGTCGCGCCGCCGGCGGTCTCCTCCAGAAGGGGAGGACGGAAGCGCAGGAAGGCCAGCGCACCGGCGTCGCCGGCGGCCTCGCCCAGCACGGCGCGGGGGTCCTTGGGCAGGTCGCCCGGAAACAGGGCGATCTCGCTCTCCCCGTCGTAAACGGTGCCGTCGACGCGCTCGCCGGGAAGCGGCGTGCCGATGATCGCCGGCAGGGTGTCGCCGTTCTGGCGCACCCGGCCTTCCCGGGTGGCGCGGACGGCGGCGATCGCGGCCACGTCGACTTCGGCGCCGGCGGAGCCGGCCCGGACCCGGGCCTGTTCCACCAGCGTCTCCAGAATCGCCTCCAGCCGGTCGTGGTCGGTGTGGTGGACGTGATCGGCCTTGGTAGCGGCGAACATCAGCCGGTCGACGCGGCGGTCGACCAGCCGGGTCAGCCAGGACAGGCGGCCCGGCCGGAAACAGCCGAGGATCTCCTCAAGCGAGGTCTGCAGCGCGCGCACGGCCTCCGGACCGGCGTTGAGGGCGGCGAGCACGTCGACCAGCACGATCTGCCGGTCGAGCCGGGCGAAGTGGTCGCGGAAGAAGGGCCGGACCACATGGGATTTGTAGGCCTCGTAGCGGCGCTCCATCATCGCCCAGAGGCTGTCGGGAACTTGGGCTCCGGACGGCGGATCGAGCGGCGCGAAGGTGAGCGCCGGGGAGCCTTCCAGGTCGCCCGGCATGAGGAAGCGGCCTGGCGGAAAGGCGAGCGGGGTGGTGTCTTCCTCCCGCACGGCCTTGAGGTATCCGGTGAACGCCTCGGCCAGCGTCGCGGCTCTCTCCTCGTCGGCGCTCGCGCCGGCATCGGCCTCGGAAACGGCGGACAGCCAGCGGGTCGCGCTTTCGGCATGGATCGGACGGCGCGCCTCGGCGAGCGATTCCGCCGCCCAGGTCCGGTAGTCCTTGGTGAGGAGCGGCAGGTCCAGCAGCCACTCGCCGGGATAGTCCACGAGATCGAGATGCAGCCGGCCCGGCCCGATGTTGCGGTTCAGGAAGGAGGCGGATTCGTACTCGATCGTCACCCGGAGTTCGGCGATGCGGCGGGTCGATTCCGGCCAGATGCGCTTGTCGATCAGGGCGCGGACATGGTCCTCGTAGGCAAACCGCGGCACCGCGTCGTCGGGCTGAGGCTGCAGCCGGGCGCGGGCGAGCCGGCCCTCGGCGTAGGGCGCGAACACGGGCAGGCGGCCGCCGTGAAGCAGGTTGTGCACCAGGGCGGTCAGAAACACCGTCTTGCCGGACCGAGCCAGGCCGGTGACGCCGAGCCTCAGGCTCGGGGACACGAGGCCGCCGGTGCGGCTTGCAAGGGTTCCGAGCGCCAGCCGCGCCTCGTCTGTCAGGGTGGTGAGCTTCATGCGGTGTTCGGGCTACGCTCCTGACGGGGGGACGGATGTATCCGCGGGCGGGATCGGGTCATTGGGGGCGCGGCCGAGGGCGGCCAAGCCGCTCTCAACATGGGCATTGAGGGGCGCAGACGGAAGATCCGGACCTGCAATGACGGTCGTCGGCGCGCCGGACCGGCATTTCCGGTCGACATATTTCAGCAGATTCTTAAAAAGGCTTCATCGCATGGAGCTGCAGCATTCAGCCTCCGATCGCCTCCGTATTCTGTCCTGCCCCGCCGACGCTCCGGCGCAAACCGCGACCTCCCGATGAAAGCTTCCCTTCACCCCCGCGAATCCGAGCGCCTGAAGGTGCTTCACTCCTTCGAGATCCTGGACACGGATCCGGAGCAGGATTTCGACGACATCGCCAAACTCGCATCCGAAATCTGCGAGGTTCCGATCGCGCTGGTCGGCCTGGTGGACGCCGACCGCGAGTGGTTCAAGGCGGAGGTCGGGCTCAGCGTCCCCGAGACGCCGCTCAGCACGTCGATCTGCGCCCACGTGATCGTCGCGAACGACTTCGTGGAAATCCCCGACACGCTCGAAGATCCGCGCACACGGGACAATCCGCTGTGTTTCGGAAAGAACGGTCTGCGCTTCTATGCGGGCTCGCTGCTGATGACCGACGACGACCTGCCGATCGGAACGCTGTGCGTCCTCGATTACAAGCCGAACAGACTCACGCCGCTCCAACGCGACACGCTGCGCGTGCTCGCCCGGCAGGTGATGGCCCAGCTCGACATGCGCAGGGCGCTTCGGGTGGCGGCCACGCTGCGCCAGGAGGTGGATCACCGGGTCAAGAACTCGCTGCAGGCGATCTCGCCGCTGATCCGCATCCTCGACCGGCAGGCGCAGGCCGACGAGACCAGGGAAGCGTTGAGCACGGTCCGTTCCCGGATCGAGGCCGTGTCGGCGCTGCATGCCGAACTGCACCGGGTCGATGCGGGGCCGGTCATCCAGCTCGACCACTATATCGGCAATCTGGCCGGCCATTTCGGCCCCTCCGCGCCGCCCTGGGTGACGCTCGAACTGGACCTGAAACCGATCGAGGTCTCGTCCCGCCAGGCGGTCGCGGTCGGGACCCTGGTCAACGAATTCGCCGCGAATGCCTTCAAGCATGCCTTTCCTGACGGTCGCGAAGGCAAGGTGCGTATCGAGATCGGGCCGGCTGACGGAGGACGGGCCGTCCGTCTCGTCTGCCGGGACACCGGGGTGGGGATCCCGGCCGGCGCACCCACTGAGACCGGCGGCATCGGAATCAAGATCGCCCGCGTGATCTGCGCGGAGCTTCAGAGCGAGCTCAACATCAATTCGTCCAAAGGCGGGCTGGCAATCTGGCTGGAATTCCGTAAGGACTGACACGCGGCCGCTGCCGTTTCCCTTCGCACGGACATTCCTTCATGCTTCTCGACTACCTGCCTTATGCGGTCGCGCTGGCGATCGCGGCGGCGATCCCCGGACCCGGTATCGCCGCGAGCGTCGGCAAGGCGCTGGGCTCCGGCTTCCGGCCGGCGTTCTACTTCATGAACGGCCTGGTCCTGGGCGACCTGACCTACCTGACGCTGGCCGTGCTCGGCCTTGCCGCCATCGCGGATCTGTTCGGCGAGGTGTTCGTGGTCGTGCGCCTTGCCGGTGCCGCCTATCTGGCCTGGCTTGCCTGGCATTTCTGGCGCGCCGGTATCGATCCCGAGGCGGTCCACGCGCGCCAGGGGGCGGGCTTCTGGCCGTCCTTCCTGTCGGGTTTCACCATCACGCTCGGCAACCCGAAGACCATCATCTTCTACATGGCGCTGCTGCCCACGGTGGTGGATCTCCACTCGGTGACGGTGCAGTCCTACGGCGTCCTGGCCGTGGTGACGGTCGTGGTGCTCTATGCGGTGGTGATTCCCTACATCGCGCTCGCCAGCCGGGCCCGGAAGGTGCTGCGCAATCCGAGGGCGCTCAAGGTGATGAACCGCAGCGCCGCTGCGGCCATTGCGGGGGCCGCCGCAGTCATCGTCGCGCGGCACTAGCGCCTTTTGCGACCAGGGCGCGGCCGGCTCTAGCCGAGGTCCTTCGGCCGCATGAAGGCGGCGAGATGGCCGCTGGCCGCGGTGAGGTCGGCCCAGCGCGGCAGGTCGAAATCGATCACGGCGAGGGCGGCGGTCGGATAGTGGCCGATCATCTGCCCCATCAGCGCGCTGTCTCCGCTCTCCACGAGCCCGGCCGCAGTCTCCTGCATGCCGGGATTGTGCCCGATCACGAGAAGCGTGCCGGCGTCGCCGCCGGACTGGCGGACGGTCTCGGCGATCCGGGTGGAGGACGCGTCGTAGAGATCGTCGGTGATCGCGATGGACATCGCCGCGGAAAAGGCGGGCAGGATACCGGCGAGGGTCTCCCGTGCCCTCAGCGCCGTAGAGCACAGAATGCGGTCGGGCACGAGACCGAGGCGGGCCATGTGCCGCCCCATGAGCGGGGCGGCCTGCCGGCCGCGATCGTTCAGCGGCCGGGCGTGATCGGTCATCGCCGGGTCCGACCAGGACGACTTGGCGTGCCGCAGAAGCATCAGCTTCAGCATGAGGTCAGCGGCCCTCGCGCCGGGCCATGAAGGCGAGCCGTTCGAACAGGTGCACGTCCTGCTCGTTCTTCAGAAGCGCGCCGTGAAGCGGCGGGATCACCTTCTTGGGATCGCGCTCGGTCAGCACCGTCTCGTCGATGTCCTCGTTCAGGAGCAGCTTGAGCCAGTCCAGAAGCTCCGAGGTCGAGGGCTTCTTCTTCAGGCCCGGCACCTCGCGCACCTGGAAGAACACGCCGAGGGCTTCCTGGAGCAGGCGCTGCTTGATCCCGGGGAAATGCACCTCAACGATTTCGGCCATGGTGTCGGGGTCGGGGAAGCGGATGTAGTGGAAGAAGCACCGGCGCAGGAAGGCGTCGGGCAGGTCCTTCTCGTTGTTCGAGGTGATGATGACGATCGGCCGCCGGGCCGCCTTCACCGTCTCGCCGGTCTCGTAGACGAAGAACTCCATCCGATCGAGTTCCTGGAGGAGGTCGTTGGGGAACTCGATGTCGGCCTTGTCGATCTCGTCGATGAGGAGAACCGGCCGCTCTTCGGAGACGAACGCCTCCCAGAGCTTGCCGCGCTTGATGTAGTTGGCGATGTCGGACACCCGCGGATCGCCGAGCTGGCTGTCGCGCAGCCGCGACACAGCGTCGTACTCGTAGAGGCCCTGGTGCGCCTTCGTGGTGGACTTGATGTGCCATTCCAGCATCGGCAGGCCGAGGCCGCTCGCGATCTCCCGCGCCAGCACGGTCTTGCCGGTTCCCGGCTCGCCCTTGACCAGAAGCGGGCGTTCCAGGGTGATGGCGGCATTCACGGCAACGCGCAGATCCTCTGTCGCGACGTAGTCGGCGGAGCCTTCGAAGCGCATTCTCAACCTCGCAGATCGGGAGCGGCGGGATCCGTCTTGGGGCCGGATCCGTTTCGTCACGCATATACGATCCCCGAACCCCCGCAAACCTTTGCGCCGGCCGGGCGCATCAGGTGCGGTTCGAGGCGGCAACGCGCAAAGGATGTGAAAAGGCGCTCGCAATGCCGTTGTCGTTCGGGTGGGCCATCGCTATAAAGGCGCCGCTTTCAGCGCGTGCCGAGGACGCTTCATGGCGGTTGAGATCGACGTAGACTATCGACCCTCGGAGGACGAGCCGTTCATGAATGAACGGCAGCGGGCGTATTTCCGCAAAAAGCTGCTCGCATGGAAGGATGACATCCTGCGGGAGGCGAAGGAGACGCTCGAGCAACTCCAAGAGGACTCCAGCAACCATCCCGACCTGGCCGATCGTGCCTCGTCGGAAACCGACCGGGCGATCGAACTGAGGGCCCGGGACCGACAGCGCAAGTTGATCGCGAAGATCGACGCGGCGCTGCAGCGGATCGAAGACGGCAGCTACGGCTATTGCGAGGAGACGGGCGAGCCGATTTCGCTCAAGCGCCTCGATGCCCGCCCGATCGCGACACTCTCGATCGAGGCTCAGGAACAGCACGAACGTCGCGAGCGCATCTATCGCGACGATTGAGGCGAGACTGCCAGAGGGGCGACGGCGGGCCTAGGCCATGACCGTGCTCCCGACTGACGACGCGGCGGGCTCCGGAGGGAGTCCGGCCCTTTTTTTGTCCGGGGGCGTGCCGGGTGAGATCAGCCGGAACGTGGCCGATCGGTTCGTCCGGCCCGCTCCGCGATCCCGGGGGGACGACGGAGCGGGGCGGAAGCGAGCGTGGGTCAGCGGCTGCCGCCGACGCCCTTGAGCAGCCGGGCCATCTCGTCCTCGAGATCCAGGATGCCGTCGTCCTCGTCCGATTCGGAGGTCGACTCCTGAGAGGATGCCGACGGGTCGGACTCCGGGGTGGGCGCCGTGGGGTCTGCGGTCGGCGCGGACGGCGACACTGTCTGGCCCTGGGTTGGCTTGTCGGCGGCAGGGGTCTGCGCTTCGGCCGTTTCCGGGGCTGTCGCGGCGGCGTCCTGGCGCTCCTCCTGGGGCATCACGACCGTCGGCGCATCCTCTTCGGACCCGGATCCCTGTCCGGGAACCGGGACCGGCACGGGTGCGGGGCCCTTGGGGGCCGCCGTCGCCGCCGGTCGGGACGCGGTCGGGGTGGTCCGGGGCGCCATGCCGCGCCCGGCATCGGGTGCGGGGCTCCGGGTCGCAGACGGCGCACCGGCCGCGGAGCGCGGCGTAGCGCCCGGCGTTGATTCGGAGCGGGTCCAGCGGCTGGCGGCCTGTTCACTGCTGCGCGCGGCGCCGGCCGTCTCAGGCTTGCCGGCTTCGCGAAAGCGCCGGCGCGGATCGTTGGCAGGGTCGGTCGGGCGCTGCGGGCGCGGCTGGTCGGAGGGATCGGCACCGGTCTCGGCCTGGGGCTGGGGCACGGGGCGCGGTGCAAAGCTGCGCTGCGGGGATGCTGCCCTCCTGGCCTCGCCTTCGCGCGACGGTGCCCGGGCAGCCGGTGCGGGGCGGGCCCGCGGTTCGGGATCGGCAGCCGCCGGTGCGGCCTGCGGGGGGACGGCCGTCTCCGCCGGGGCGGCGGCCGCGGCGGGCGTCGGGGCCGGCTCTGCGGCCGCACCGTCCGCCACGGGCTCGAGGGTCCGCTCGCCCTGGGACCAGGTCTGATCGCCCGCGCCGGCGCGCAGGATGCTCTCCTCCACGACCACATCGGAGGGACCGCCGATCAGGATCAGATGCTCGACGTGATCGCGGCGCACCAGCACGAGGCGGCGCCGGTGATCGACCTCGGTCACGTCCATGACCGCGAGGCGCGGCTGCCGGCTGCGTTTGGGCCGGCCGAAGCGGCCGAAGCCGCTGTTGCGCGCGACCGTAACGATCGCCCAGACGATCGCCGCCAGGAGCGCAAGCGTCACCACGAAGCCGACGCCGCTCGCGAAGCCGGGTTCCAATCCGAACGTGGCCGAAAGCCAACCACCCATACCTACCCCCAATTCACTTCGAAGGACCGCCGCACGGACCGACATGGTCCCGCAGGGCCGGAAATTTCACAGACGACACTAGCCCGATTTTATCCACGGGCGATTGCGCGAGGCTGATCGACCGGGCCGTGTCCACCGCGGAGTCCGGCACCGGCGCCCCGACCACGGACTCGAAACCGCCGGATATCGGTTGTTTCCGGGCACATGCCGGGTGTCCGGTTAAAGAGGTTTCCGCCAGTCCTGGCAAATCCAGATTTGGGCGGAACGCCTCCGCGCGCTCGCCACAATCTGCCGCATCGTGTCAAGGAAGAACCGAATCACGTGATTCGGCCAGAGCGGGAATTCGCCATCGTGGACGAGATCGGACAGGCACCGGCCCGGTATTCGGGCATCGAACGGACGGCGGAAACGGTCGTGGCGGCGGCGTCCGTCGTTGCGGCCGCGGTCGTGGCGGGCGTGGCGCTGGTCGCGCTGGACGTTGCTCCGGCGACGGCGGCTTCGCTTGCCGGGCTGGGCGCGGTCGCCGGGACCGGCGGTCTCCTGTTCTGGCGCACCAGCGGCGGACGGGCGCGCCGCCGGGCCAACGCGGGCGGCGAGGTAATCGACGCGCTGCCCTATCCGGTTCTGGTGTCGTCGCGCGGCGGGCTGCCGCGCCGGGCCAACGCGGCCTATCACGCCATGAACCGCCGGTTCGGCTTCTCCCGCCTGGCGACGCCGCTCCGCTGGGCCGCGTCCGATCCCGATGCCGCCGCCGCGCTCTACAGGGCCGTGCGGCAGGCAGGCGAGGGCGAGCCGGGGCGGGCGCGCCTCACCCTCGGCCGGGCGGGGGAGGCGGAAAGCCTCGACATCCAGGTGATGCCGGCCGGACGGGCCTCCGACGGTCTGGTCTTTTCCATCCTGCCGGCGCCATCGACCGCCGCACCGGCCGAGCCGGCGTCGCTGGCGGCGATCTTCGACCGGATGCCGGTGGCGCTTGCGCTGGTCTCAAAGGACGGCGCGATCGCCGAGGCCACGCCCCGGTTCTGGCGGCTTCTGTTCGGCGGCGGGCAGGGCCGTGCCGAGGCCGACGCCGATCTGTGGCAGGCCGTGGCCGAGCCCGACCGCACCGCGCTGATCGGTGCCGTCACCCGGGGGACCGACGGCGAGGACCTCTCCGCGCCCATCGACGTGACGCTGGAGGGCGAGCCGCCCCGGGCGGTACGCCTCTATGTGGCGCCGTTCTCCGAGGACGGCACGGAGGCCGGCGGGGCCGGGCTCGCCATCGTCTACGCAGTCGACACCACCGAGCAGCGCGCGCTGGAGATGCAGTTCGCCCAGAGCCAGAAGATGCAGGCCGTCGGCCAGCTCGCCGGCGGCGTGGCGCACGACTTCAACAACATCCTGACGGCGATCATCGGCTTTTCCGACCTGCTTCTGATGAACCACCGGCCGACCGATCCGTCGTTCCAGGACATCATGAACATCAAGCAGAACGCCAACCGGGCGGCGGGGCTGGTCAAGCAGCTTCTGGCCTATTCCCGGCGGCAGACCCTGCGCCCGAGCCGGCTGCACCTGACCGACGTGCTGGCCGACCTGACCGTGATGCTGGACCGGCTGCTGGGCGAGAAGGTGACGCTGAAGGTGGTCCACGGCCGCGATCTGTGGCCGGTGCTGGCGGACGTGAGCCAGCTCGAGCAGGTGATCATCAATCTGTCGGTCAACGCCCGCGACGCAATGCCCGACGGCGGCGAGCTGATCATCCGCACCACCAACCTGTCGGCCGACGCCGTCGCGAAGATGGTCGACGACGGGATCGCCCCCGGCGACTTCGTGATGGTGGAGGTGGTCGACACCGGCACCGGCATGCCGCAGCACGTGATTGACAAGATCTTCGAGCCGTTCTTCTCCACCAAGGAGGTGGGGCGCGGCACCGGGCTGGGCCTGTCCACGGTCTACGGCATCGTCAAGCAGACCGGCGGCACGATCCTGGTCGACAGCCGGCCGGGCGAGGGCACGACCTTCCGCGTGTTGTTGCCGCGGGCGACGGCTGCCGCGGAAGCCGATCCGCTCGCCGGCGTGGAGAGCGGGCCGGCTTCGGCGGCGGAGACCACGCCGCTGGTGGCCGCCGATGCGGGGATCGATCCGGTGGGCGCCGTTGCGGAGCCGGCCGCGGCGCCCGAACCCGCCGCGGAAGACCTGACCGGCAGCGCCACCATCCTCCTGGTGGAGGACGAGGACACCATCCGCGCCTTCGCCGAGCGGGCGCTGTCGACGCGCGGCTACGTCGTGCATCAGGCGCCGACGGGCGAAGAGGCGCTGGCGCTGGCCCGGGAACTCGACGGGGAGATCGACCTCCTTGTGTCCGACGTGGTGATGCCGGAGATGGACGGCCCGACGCTGGCGGTGGAACTGCGCAAGCTCGCCCCCGACGTGCCGATCATCCTGATGTCCGGCTATGCCGAGGACGTCTTCTCGCGCACGCTGCCGGAGGATCTCGACTTCGCCTTCCTGCCCAAGCCGTTTGCGCTGAAGGCGCTGGCGACGGCGGTGAAGGACGCGCTGGAGGGCCGGTCGGCGGGCTGAGCCCCGCGCAGGGCTAGCCGCGGGCGGCGAGCGCGGCCTCGCGCACCCGCGCCTTTTCCTCCTCCAGATCCAGGGCCCGGTCGCTGCGGGCAAGCGCCAGCCGGGACTGCTCGCGCGCCACGGCGGCGAAGGCGGCGGGGTCGATCTCGGCGAGGCTGGCGAACGCCTTCTGAAGCTGGATCTGCACCTCGATGTGGCCGGCGCCGTCGCGGGCGATCGGCGAAAACACGTGGTCGAACAGCTCCTCCATCTCCAGCGCCGGCAGCCAGAGCCGGGGGTAGAGGATCTCCGCATCGGCCTGTGACGCCGCCTCCTGCTGCCAGCCGGCGAGGACGCGCACGGCCCGGCCGATGATGTCGATGGCGGTACCGGGGTCGTTGATGCCGGGCGACAGCGCCCGCGACGCGATCTCCGCCAGCACCGACAGTCCGAAGCGCGGGTCGCTGTCGTAGGTCCGCACGTCGCTGACGTCGAACGGGACGCGGAGGTCGGCCGCCGCCTCTTCAACGTCGCCGATCACGAAGGCGAGCGGGGCCTTCGGGTGGACGAAGCTTCCGGGCAGGGCCACCACATAGACGTCGAGCCCGTGGGTCTCGGCCACGTCCGACAGGCCCTTGGTGTCGACGTGGCGGACATAGCCGATGCGCCTGGCATGGACCGGGACGGCTGCGGCGGGGATGGCGTCCCGGCCGGTGAGCATGCGACCGCCCAGGCTCGGATAGTCCGCGAAGGTCCGGAACGCTGCGGCGGTGACGTTTTCGACCCGCTCGGTCGGTTCCTCGATCCGTCCGAGCCGCGACAGGTGATCGATCCAGCGCAGCATCGTGATGACGATGAGGAAGATCACCAGAAGCGTGACGGCGAACAGGATAACGCGGCCGCGATCGCCGTAGACGTCCGTGGACAGCGCGATGATGCCGACCAGGCTGAACAGGAAGGTGCCGATGAACGTGCCGAGGGCGTTCTGGGCGGTGGCATCCTCGAACAGCAGGCGGGTCGCCCGTGGCGTCACGTTGTTGGTGACCATCGAATAGTGGCTGACCATGACGCTCAGCGAGAACGTGGTCACCGCGAGCATGCTGGAGGCCAGGATGTTGAGAATGTCGTCGACGGCGTCGGCGCCGATCGTGGTCGGCATTTCGGGCGGGACGAACGGTGCGATGACGGTGGCAGCCAGCGCCGATACCACGGCCAGGACCGCGAACAGGGTGGCG
The DNA here is from genome assembly GCF_030814015.1 of Amorphus orientalis. Classification (NCBI taxonomy): domain Bacteria; kingdom Pseudomonadati; phylum Pseudomonadota; class Alphaproteobacteria; order Hyphomicrobiales; family Amorphaceae; genus Amorphus; species Amorphus orientalis. The sequence continues at coordinate 259,516 of NZ_JAUSUL010000005.1, read as the reverse complement.
CGCACCCAGAGCTTGCGGGTGAACTGGCGGAAGATCCATTGCCATTTCGAAAGCATCGAGCGTTCGTCCTTCCCCCTCGCGGGATCCCCGGAAGCGGGGCCGCGTCACCCTGCCGGGCGAACGCTCCACAGGCAAGTTGGGCGCCTACCGCCTGGGTCCAATGCGCGGCGGACGCCGGCGGTTCCGTTCGTTCCGGCCCGCGGGCGCCCAAACGCCGGGCTTTCGGAGCGCGCCGAAGGCGGAAAAATCGACGGCCCGAACGAGAACATATTGCGAACAGGAACAAAACAGGTACAATCGCGCCGTTGAAAAGCTTCCGGGCGTCGTGAGACATAGGAGACGACGAATGGCACAGGCGAATCTGAGACTGGTCGAGGGTTCCTCAATGGACAAAAGCAAGGCGCTGACGGCCGCGATCTCTCAGATCGAGCGGTCGTTCGGCAAAGGGTCGATCATGAAGCTCGGTCAGGGCTCGGCCGTCGAGGTCGAGGCGGTGCCGACGGGCTCGCTCGGGCTCGACATCGCGCTCGGGATCGGCGGGCTGCCGAAGGGCCGGATCGTGGAGATCTACGGACCCGAATCGTCGGGCAAGACGACGCTGGCGCTGCACACGGTGGCGGAATCCCAGAAGAAGGGCGGCATCTGCGCCTTCGTGGACGCCGAGCACGCGCTGGATCCGATCTATGCCCGCAAGCTGGGCGTCAACATCGAGGATCTGCTGATCTCCCAGCCCGATGCCGGCGAGCAGGCGCTGGAGATCGCCGACACGCTGGTGCGCTCCGGCGCCATCGACGTGCTGGTGATCGATTCGGTGGCGGCGCTGACGCCGCGGGCCGAGCTCGAGGGCGAGATGGGCGACCAGCTTCCCGGCCTGCAGGCGCGGCTGATGAGCCAGGCGCTGCGCAAGCTGACCGGCTCGATCTCCCGCTCCCACTGCATGGTCATCTTCATCAACCAGATCCGCATGAAGATCGGGGTGATGTTCGGCTCGCCGGAGACGACCACCGGCGGCAACGCGCTGAAGTTCTATTCCTCCGTCCGCCTCGACATCCGCCGCATCGGCGCGATCAAGGACCGGGACGAGGTGACCGGCAACCAGACCCGCGTGAAGGTGGTGAAGAACAAGCTGGCGCCGCCGTTCCGCGAGGTCGAGTTCGACATCATGTACGGCGAGGGCATCTCCAAGGTCGGCGAGCTGCTCGATCTCGGCGTGAAGGCCGGCATCGTGGAGAAGTCAGGCGCCTGGTTCTCCTATGACAGCCAGCGGCTCGGCCAGGGACGCGAGAACTCCAAGCAGTTCCTGCGTGACAATCCGGACGTGGCGGCGACCATCGAGTCCGCGATCCGGCAGAACGCCGGGCTCATCGCGGAGAAGATCGTCGGCGTGGCGGAACCGGACGCGGACGGCGACGAACCCGACACGGCCGCGGAGGGCTGACCAGCAACGCCAGCGAAAGTGGGCACCGGTTTCGCGTTCGGCGTTGCGGTAAACAAAAGCCAACGCCAGGAAAAGTGCACAGCGGTTTTCCGCCCGGGCGTTGCGGTAAAAAAAAGCCAACGCCAGCGAAAGTGGGAACCGGTTTCGCGGTCGGCGTTGCGGTAATGAAAGCCAACGCCAGGAAAAGTGCGGAGCGGTTTTCCGCCCGGGCGGCCGGTTTTTTCGCTCACACGAGGTCGCTGCGCTCATCGCTGTGCGGGCGCGGCCTGACCGGCCGGCGCGCGGTCGCGCGCTGGCTGCGCGGGCGCGGCCTGGTCTTTCGTGCCGGTCGCTCCGCTCCCCGCCAGCTGATCCTTCTCCCGGTCGCTCCGCTCCCCGCCAGTTGATCCTTGTCCCGGTCGCTCCGCTCCGCGCCTCTTGACCGGCCGGCGCGCAGGCGCCCGATGGTGGGTGCTGTCCGGCTGGTCCGGAGGTTGGATCGGTTGGCACCACCTCTCACCCGCTCATGCCGGCGAAGGCCGGCATCCAGGGCGACACGACGGGCGCCTGAGACCCCGCCTTGGAATCCGGCTTGTGCCGGAATGGACGGGGGGATGAGGCAATGCCTCAGCCCAGCCCCAGCCTCCGCTTGTGTGGTTGATTTGTGGTCTGCCTGAGCGCCGGAAGGCGTGGCGACGCCTCCCGACGCGGTCAGGCGCGAGCCCAGGTCGGCGGTCGGTGAAGGCTGCGGCATGCGGCCCCGGAGCCCGGATGCGCCGCCATCGGGACAGGGAGAGCCTCGAGCACCGCTCACCCTCTGCGACCGGCCAACGGGACCGGCGCCGCGCAGCCCGGGGTGTGCGGCCGGATCCCGCTCCGCCCGCATCGGTCCGGTGGACAGGACCGGTGCCGAGGCTATAAATCGCGGAACACCCATGCCCGGTGCGATCTCCCGGCCCGAACAGGTAGTCTTGATGAGTGGCGTCAACGAAATCCGGTCTGCGTTTCTGGATTATTTCAAGCGCGAGGGGCACGAGATCGTGCCGTCGAGTTCGCTCGTCCCGCGCAACGATCCGACGCTGATGTTCACCAATGCCGGGATGGTGCAGTTCAAGAACGTCTTTACCGGGCTGGAGCATCGCGATCCGCCGCGTGCGGTGACGTCCCAGAAGTGCGTGCGCGCCGGCGGCAAGCACAACGATCTCGACAATGTCGGCTACACGGCCCGGCACCACACCTTCTTCGAGATGCTCGGCAACTTCTCCTTCGGCGACTATTTCAAGGACCGGGCGATCGAGCTGGCCTGGAACCTGGTGACGAAGGAGTTCGGCCTGCCGGCGGACCGGCTGCTGGCGACCGTCTATTCCGAGGACGACGAGGCGTTCGATCTCTGGAAGAAGATCGCCGGGTTGCCGGAAGACCGGATCATCCGGATCCCGACCTCCGACAATTTCTGGCAGATGGGCGACACGGGGCCGTGCGGGCCCTGCTCGGAAATCTTCTTCGACCACGGCGAGGGCATCCCCGGCGGTCCGCCCGGCTCGCCCGACGAGGACGGCGACCGGTTCATCGAGATCTGGAACCTGGTCTTCATGCAGTTCGACCAGCAGCCCGGCGGCGAGCGTCTGGCGCTGCCGAAGCCGTCGATCGACACCGGCATGGGGCTGGAGCGGATCGCGGCCGTGCTCCAGGGCGTCCACGACAACTATGAGATCGACCTGTTCGGCGCGCTGATCGCGGCGTCGGAAGAGGTGACCGGCGTCGCCGCCGAAGGCGCGAGCCACGTGAGCCATAAGGTGATCGCCGACCATCTGCGCGCCTCCAGCTTCCTGCTCGCCGACGGCGTGATGCCCTCCAACGAGGGCCGCGGCTACGTCCTGCGGCGGATCATGCGCCGCGCGATGCGCCACGCCCATCTGCTCGGTGCCCGCGAGCCGGTTCTGTGCCGGCTGGTGCCGGCGCTCGTGCGGGAAATGGGCCGCGCCTATCCGGAACTCGGCCGGGCGGAGGACCTGATCACCGAAACACTGGAGCTGGAGGAGGACCGCTTCCGCCGGACCCTGGACCGGGGCAATAGTCTACTCGAAGAAGAAGAGCGTGCTGTAACTGAAAATACACGGAGTCGTATTGAAAATCTCCAACCCGACGAGGTGGATTATTATGCTTCGCGGGCCTTTGAAGTTAATAAAGATAATAAAAATATTGTTTTTTTAAGTACAATTCCTGAAAAAAAAGAGGCTCTTTTGAAGCTGCCTGAGAAGCAGGCAAATACAGTAATGGAAGCAGCTTTGAGTGGCGAGATTGCCTTCAAGCTCTATGACACGTATGGATTTCCGCTTGACTTGACCCAGGATGCGCTGCGGGCACGTGGCATAACTGTAGAAATTCAGAACTTCGAGCAGGCCATGGAGCGCCAGCGCGCGGAGGCCCGCAAGGGCTGGAAGGGCTCGGGCGAGGCGGCCGTCGAGACCGTGTGGTTCGCGGTCAAGGACCGGGTCGGCGCGACCGACTTCCTCGGCTACGAGACCGACACGGCCGAAGGCGTGGTGACGGCGCTGGTCGCCGACGGCAAGGAGATCGACCGGCTCGAGGCAGGCCAGGAGGGTGTCGTCATCCTCAACCAGACCCCGTTCTACGGCGAGGCCGGCGGCCAGGTCGGCGACACCGGCGAGATGTCGGCGCCGGGCGTGCGCTTCGTCGTCACCGACACCCAGAAGAAGGCCGACGGGCTGTCGCTCCACTTCGGACGGGTGGAAGAGGGCGTGCTGACGCCCGACACGGCGCTCAACCTGAAGATCGACGCGGAGCGCCGCAGCCAGATCCGGGCCAACCATTCCGCGACCCATCTGGTCCACGAGGCGCTGCGCCAGGTGCTCGGCACCCATGTTGCCCAGAAGGGCTCGCTGGTCGCCCCCGACCGGCTGCGCTTCGACTTCTCCCACAACAAGCCGATGTCGGCCGAGGAGATCGAGGCCGTAGAGGAGGTGGCCAACCGGATCGTTCTGCAGAACGATCCCGTGACCACCCGGCTGATGGCGCTGGAAGACGCGATCGAGGCGGGGGCGATGGCGCTCTTCGGCGAGAAGTACGCCGACGAGGTCCGGGTCGTGGCCATGGGCCACGAGCGCGACGGGAACGGCCGCGAGCGGGTCTATTCGATGGAGCTGTGCGGCGGCACCCATGTCCGCCGGACCGGCGATATCGGGCTGGTGAGCGTGGTCTCCGAGAGCGCGGTTTCCGCTGGCGTGCGCCGGATCGAGGCGTTCACCGCCGGCCAGGCGCGCCGCTATCTGCAGGGACAGGACAAGCGCGTGCGCGAGGTCGCGAACGTGCTCAAGGTGGCCGTCGGCGATGTCGTCGACCGCTCGGCAACGCTGGTCGAGGAACGCCGACGTCTGGAGCGCGAGCTCGCCGACACCCGCAAGAAGCTGGCGCTCGCCGGCCCGGCCGGCAGTGGCGGCGGCGAGGCGGACGTCAAGAAGGTGGGCGACGTGAGCTTCATGGGCCGCACCGTCGAGGGGATCGGCGGCAAGGACCTGAAGGGTCTCGTCGACGATGCCAAGAAGAAGCTCGGCTCCGGCGTGGTCGCGATCATCGGCAAGGCGGACGACGGCAAGGCCGGGATCGTCGTGGGCGTGACCGCCGACCTGACCGACCGCTATGATGCGGTGAGCCTGGTGCGCGCCGGTTCCGAGGCGCTCGGCGGCAAGGGCGGCGGCGGCCGGCCGGATCTCGCCCAGGCCGGCGGTCCCAATGCCGGCGATGCCGACAAGGCGCTGGCGGCGGTCGAGGCCGCGCTTGCCGGCGGAGCCTGACCGAAACGCGTCTCCGGCGCCGCCCGGACCATCGGGACGCGCTGCCTGGCAGGAGTCCGGACTGTGGGTCAGACGGGAGGCCGGACGCGGGGGGCGCGTGGAATGAGCAGCGACCAGGGTGGCCAGACGCGGAGCGCCGCGGCCCGTGCGCGCCGGCCGCAGCCGCGAACCGACTGGGAGCGCCGGCGCAGGCGGGCCTATTTCCTGCTGGAAAGCGACGGGTCGCCGGACCCGGGCGCCATCGCGGTGCGCTACGGGCTGATCGCGGTCGTGGTCGTGAACGTGCTGGTCGCGCTGGCGGCGACCGATGACCGCCTGCGGGATGGATTCGGGCCGGTCCTGTTGTGGGTCGAGCTCGTCACGCTTGTGATCTTCGCCGTCGAATACGCCGCCCGGGTGTGGTCCTGCGTCGAGCACCCGCGCTACCGCGGCATGCGGAAATGGAAGGCTCGGCTGCGCTACGCGGTGACGCCGGCCGCCCTGGTCGATGCCTTCGTCATCCTGCCGCTGGCCGCCGCCCCGTTCGTCGCGCTCGATCTCACATCGTTCGTCTTCCTGCGGATCGTGCGGCTTCTGAAGCTGTTCCGCTATTCCGGCGGGATGGCGGCGCTCGCCGAGGCGATCTTCGCGGAACGGCGCGCCCTGATCGCCTGTGCGGTCATCCTGGTGACCGTGGTGCTGCTTTCGGCAACCAGCATCACCTATGCCGAGCGCGCCGGTCAGCCCGACGATTTCGGCAGCGTTCTGAAGTCGCTGTGGTGGGCGATCGTGACCATCACCACCGTGGGCTATGGCGATTCCGTGCCCGAGACCCCGCTCGGACGGGCCATCGCCGTGATCACCATGGTGGTGGGCTTCGCGTTCATCGCGCTGCCGACCGCGATCCTGTCGTCGTCGTTCGCCGAGGTCATCCGCCGGCGCGATTTCACGATCACCTGGGGCATGATCGGGCGCGTGCCGGCGTTCGCCGGGCTCGATGCGGCGACCATCGTCCGCATCATGCCCCGGCTGGTCGCGCGGTCGTTCAATTCCGGCGACATCGTGGTCCATTCCCACGAGACGCCCGCCGACCTGTTCATCGTCGTGTTCGGAACGCTGGAAGCGCCCGCGCTGCCGCCGGAGCCCGCCGACGCGCCCACGGAGGAGGGCGACGGACCGGCCGCGCCGGCAGACGAGCCGCCGGTTCTTCTGGGTGAGGGCGATATGTTCGGCGGGCCGCTCTCGCTGGAGCGCTACGGCACCGACGGGCCGCTGGTCGCGACCGTGCCGACCCGGGTCCTGATCCTGCCGGAGGACGATCTGATGCTGATCTCCCGGCGTCGGCCCGATGTCTATTCCAAGCTCATCGGCGAAGCCGCAACGGACTGAGCGTCAGGCCTGCGTTTTCTGCCAGAGCGCATGGAAATGGTGCACCGGACCACGTCCCTTGCCCACGACGATCGTGTCGGCGGCAGCAAGCGCGCCGGTGAGATAGTCCTTGGCGAGCGCGACCGCGTCGGCGAGCGGCAGGCCCCGGGCGAGGCCGGCGGCAATGGCGGAGGACAGGGTGCAGCCGGTGCCGTGGGTGTTGCGGGTGTCGATGCGCTCGGCCACGAACCAGCGCGGCTCGCCGCCCTTCCGCGTCACCAACACATCGGCGGCGTCCGCGCCGCTGCCATGCCCACCTTTGAGGAGCACGGCGTCGGATCCGAACTTCAGAAGCGCCTCCGCCTGCTCGCGCATCGCCTCGGAAGTCTCCGCGACCTCGCAGTCGAGAAGCTTGGCGGCTTCGGCGAGGTTCGGCGTGATCAAGCTGGCGCGCGGGATCAGCACGTCGCGGATGTCGGCGACGGCGTCCTCGTCCAGGAGCGGGTCGCCGGAGGCCGCCACCATCACCGGATCGAGCACGACGGGCCGCGCCCCGCGGGCATCGAGGGCGGCGGCGACGGTGCGGATGACGTCGGGCTTCGACAGCATGCCGATCTTCACCGCGTCGACGGTGAGATCGTCGAAGACGGAGTCAATCTGGGCGCGGATGAAGTCCGGCGGCACGTCATGGATGGCGCGCACGCCCTGGGTGTTCTGGGCGACCAGCGCGGTCATGGCGGAGGCGCCGTAGACGCCGAGGGCGGCGAACGTCTTCAGGTCGGCCTGGATGCCCGCGCCGCCGGTCGGGTCGGTTCCTGCAATCGTCAGGGCGATCGGGGGAGACATGGAATGGATACTCCTGAATGAAGGGGCCGCGCCGGCTCAGCCGTTGCGGATGCGCGCGTGGCGCTCGATCGTTGCGGTGTCGATCTCGCCGATCTCGTCGATCAGGCGGACCGCGAAGGTTCCCGGGCCCGGCGACCCGATGGCCGCCCGTTCCGCCGCGATCCCCCAGGTGGCGGTCGCGGCGACGGCGGCGAGAAGGGAATCCGGCTCCACCGCCCGGCACGTGGCGATCAGGGCGGAGAGCGCACAGCCGGTCGCGATCATGCGGGCGAGAAGCGGATCGCCGTTGTCGACCAGAATGGTGCGGCGCCCGTCGGACAGGCTGTCGCGGGCGCCGGTCACGGCGACCACTGTGCCCTGTGCGCCGGCGATCTGGGGGAAGAGGGCGGCCATCTCGGCGGAGTTTCCGCGCACGATGGCGGGATCGCGCTTGAGCAGCGCGAGCGCGAAGGCGCGTCGGGTGGCGACCCGGTCCACCTTGACCGGATCGAGCACCCAGGGCTTTCCGGTGGCCTGGGCGGCCCGGACAGCGGCCTCGGTGCCGGCGCGGCGCTCCGGATCGAGGGTGCCGAGATTGATCAGCAGACTGTCTGCGGTCTCCACCAGCGCGCCGACCTCGTCCGCGTGCACGGTCATGGACGGCACCGCACCGAGGGCGACGAGCACGTTGGCGGTGAAGGCCTGGGCCACGGTGTTGGTGAGGCAGTGGACGAGGGGGGCCCAGTCGCGCACGCGCGCGATCACGCGTGCTGCGGAATGGGCATCGATGGTCGCGGTCTGACGGCTCATCGGGCACCCGCAAGGGTCGGCGCGGGCGCCGAGGCGGAGGTCGCGGAGTGTGGGGGTGCGCCGGATACCGGCGCGCGGTCCGGAACCAACTCACTCCCGCCGCCGGTGGCGATTGTCGGTCTAACTATCTGTTTTAATTGATCTTTATTCTCAGTCACTGTTTCGATACCAACATCGACGCCCACCGGCCGCATTGGCCGGCTGACGGAAAAGGCCGATTTCTCTCTCGATACCATCATCGCCCCGGAGAGCCCACCAGTTCGTCTACCAGGTCCCGGACCGGCGTCAGCACCTTCCCGCCATCATGCATGTCTTTCCCGGGTGCTTCACGGGCGCCGTGATGAAGGGGCCGCGGGCTCTCCGTACTCCTCGATCCAATCGCCGGGCAGAATGTAGAGGTCGATCAAGGTTGGGTCGGTTCGAAGGACGCCAGGGGCGATGCCTTCCTGGTGCTCGTTCGGAACCGCGAAGGCTCCGTTGTCCCGAATCCCAACAAGCCGAGCCTTCTGCCTCGGTGGGCACTGGGAGTTGTTGTCGCAAGGTGTCCCGGCGCGTGGCGAAATCTGGATGAGGCGGCGTGAGGGTTTCCGGGGGTTTTTAGAGTATCATTGGACGGCCTCTTTGTTAAATGATATACTTTCCAAGAAATTTACGCTCATGAGAGGCAATCTGAAAAGTGTTTTTCACTTTTGATTCGGCATTTATGTCCGATTTGTTTGCTGGCCCTGCTCTCCGTTTTGTCCGTGTCTATAAGTTGGCCTTATTCACGTTGTTGTCCGATCCGGACGGGGGCTGGATACATAGCAGAGAGGCTGTTGAGGCGCTTGCGCGGTCTTGTGGAGGCCCCTGTTTGACAAACCGGCCCGCCGCCTGAGCTTCGCGACGGGCGCTTCGTGGCCGCGTGGAGCTTTACGGCACCGACGGCTTTTAGCGGGCTTCAGCGAAAAGTGGTCGCGGGCGCCCTTCCTGTTTGTGAGGTGAAGGCGAGTGCGGACCCTGCCGGGCGGCCGGCTGTGGCCGGCCATCCATAAGAGAATTCTTAAATTAAGCATCGGGAATATTTGATTCTGCGAAGTGCAGTGTTATTTTTGTCACTTGACTCAAATATTTCTCAATTCTGTACAGCTCACCATCAGAGTTTATTGATCGATCGACTCCATGTTGTCTTGCTTTTCCGGATGAAGATTCGATTCCGACCGACGCGGGGGCCGTCGTCGGTGTGGAGGGGCAATCCTGCATGTCGGTGTTTCTGTTCGGTGAGTCGGGGGACCGGCGGCACCTGTCGGCGCACGGTCACCCACCCGCCGCGACCCTGCGTGGCTTGGGGCGATCCGGATCAGGCCAGCGAACGCGCCGCTTGATCCTTCTGGGCACCGCATCGGTCGTCCTTCTGGCGTCCCAGCCGGCATTTGCCGGCGGCGGGGCCGGTGGCACAGCGGAGAACGGGACAACTCCAGGCGGCGCCGGTGGCGTGTCCGTGAATACGGGGACCGGCGGGGCCGGCGCGGACGGCTCGTTTCCGAACGTCGAGGCCAGCAGCGGCGGGGGTGGCGGAGGCGCCGGCGAAAGCCAGGGCAGGGGCGGAACAGGATATGGAGCCGGAGGTCAGGCCGGAACCGGTCTCGATGGCGGCAATGGCGGGCAAGGTGGTGGCGGCGGCGGCGGTGCCCACGGCTACGTCGGAGACAGCATCGCGGGGACGCTGACGGGCGGCCGGGGCGGCATCGGCGGCACCGGCGTCGACGGTACCTCGTATGGAGGCGGCGGCGGCGGCGGTGGCGCCGGCGGCTACGGTGCTGTCTACACCGGGACGTCCGGATCAGTGGGCGGATCGTCTGTCTTAACCGGGGGCGCCGGCGGAAGCGGCGGCAGAGGTCTCAGCAATCTTTTCAATGGGGGCGGCGGGTCCGGCGGCGATGGCGGCATCGGGCTCGTCGCAACGCAGCCGACAGACCTCTCCATCGCGGGAAGCGTGACCGGAGGGAGGGGCGGCGACGGCGGTACCGGCGGCGGCGCCAGCACCAGTGGAGGAAACGGTGGTCTCGGCGGCGATGGGTTTGCCACCGATCAGACGGTCAATCTGATCGTCAGCGGCACGGTTTCCGGAGGCGCGGGCGGCCGCGGCTCCGGGGGTGCCATGGTCGATGCGTCGGGCAATGGCGGGGACGGCGGGACGGGCTTGTCCTTGGGTTCCTCCGCCACGGTGACGATCTCCGGGGGCGTCAACGGCGGAGACGGGGCGGGAACGGACTTTGTGGGCTCCGGGGGGACACAGGGATCGATCGGGCTTGGTGGCGTCGGCCTCCGCGGCAGCGGGCTCGACGTCACCGTGTCGGGCAGCGTCAGCGGCGGTCTCGACGCCAGCAGAACGGTGCGGGCGAACGCAATCGAATTCACCGGCGGCACCAACAGGCTGACGCTGGAAGCCGGCTACGCGTTCACCGGGTTTGTCGTCGCGGGCGGGTCGTCCGACACGCTCGCTCTCGGAGGTCCTTACAGTTCCACGTTCAACGTTGCCGAGATCGGGTCCGGCAATCAGTTCCGGGGTTTCGAGGCCTTCGAGAAGACCGGATCCGGCACCTGGACCCTGACCGGAACCACGACGGAGACGACGCCGTGGACGGTGACGGGCGGCACGCTTTCGATCTCCGCCGACGGCAACCTCGGCGTGGGCACCGTGACTCTCGACGGTGGCACGCTCGGACTGACGGGCAGCTTCACCGTGGACAACGCCGTCACGTTGGGCAGCTCCAACGGGAGCATAGAGGTGCAGACGGGCGATGAAGCCGTCCTCAGCGGGGCAGTGTCGGGGAGCGGCCGCCTGACCAAGGTCGGGGCCGGGACCCTCAGCCTCTCCGGCACGAACTCCTATGGAGCGACCGAGATTATCAGCGGCGGTCTCAGGGTGACGAGCGACGGCAATCTCGGCACCGGAACGGTCACGTTGAACGGCGGTGCGCTGCAGTTGAGCACGAACGCGACGGTCGACAACGCGATCATGCTCGGCGCCGGCAACGGGACGATCGACACGGCCACCACGTCGCCGACCTTGAGCGGAGCGATCGGAGGGTCGGGCAACCTCACCAAGATTTCGGCGGGAACCCTCACCCTCTCCGGGACGAACACGTACTCGGGAACGACGTCGATCGCCGGCGGGACGCTGGCGGTCGCCTCGGACAGCAATCTCGGGGCGGGCACCGTGAGGCTGAATGGCACCACGCTCCGCCTCGATGGCAGCGGCACCTTCGACAATACCGTCACGCTGCAGTCCGGCGGGGGAACGATCTCGGTCGCCACAGGCCTCTTTCCGACCCTGAGCGGCAGCGTCGGCGGCACCACGCTGACGAAGGCCGGTGCCGGCACCCTCAGCCTCTCCGGCTCGAATACTTATGGCTCAACCGAAATCATCGGGGGGACTGTCCGGGTGACGAGCGACGGCAATCTCGGCTCCGGAATGATCACGTTGAACGGCGGTGCGCTTCAGCTCGGTGCGGATACGACCTTCGACAACGACATGACCCTCGGTGCCGGGAGCGGGACGATCGACACGGCAAACGCGTCACCGACCGCGAGTGGCGTGATCGGAGGCTCCGGCGGTCTGATCAAGGTGTCGGCTGGAACTCTCACCCTTTCCGGGGCGAACACCTATTCGGGCACGACGACGATTACCGACGGAACGCTGGCGGTGGCCTCCGACAGCAATCTGGGCACCGGCGCCATCGTCCTCGCCGGCGGCTATCTGGGCCTGACCGGGGCCACCACCATCGACAACGCCGTCAGCGCGGGTTCCGGTGGTGGCGTGTCGGTGGCCGGCGGCGTGTCGGCGACCCTCAGCGGCGTCGTCAGCGGCACGGGAGCGCTGACGAAGACAGGCGCGGGCACACTCGCCCTGACCGGAACCAACACCCATTCGGGCGGGACCGCGATCAGTTCCGGAACGCTTGCCGTGGCGTCTCAGGCAAGCCTCGGGGCCGGCAATCTGTCCTTTTCGGGGGGCACCCTGGCCGTCGCCAGCTCGACGACCATCGGCAACGACGTGGGGATCACGTCGTCTGCCACCGTCGACATCGGGAGCGGCCTCACGACGACATTGAGCGGGATGGTGTCGGGAGCTTCGGCCTCCCTGAGAAAGACGGGCTCGGGCACCCTGGTCCTCTCGGGCAGCAACAGCCATGGTTCCACGCTGGTCCAGGCCGGGAGGCTCCAGATTGCCTCGGATGCCAACCTGGGCGGGCTTGAGGTCATCCTGAACGGCGGATCGCTGGCGCTGACCGGCACGACGACCGTCGACAACGCCATCTCCTTCACTGGTTCGGGCGGCGGGATCTCGATCGCCGATGGCCTCGCCGCCACCTTCAGCGGCGCCCTATCCGGGAGCTCTGCCTTCGGCAAGACCGGCACCGGGACGCTTGCCCTTTCCGGGACGAGCACCGGCTACGCCGGCGCCGCCACCGTTTCCGGCGGGATCCTGCAGGTGGATGGTACGCTGGGTGGTGCGTCCTCATCGCTTCAGGTCGCGTCGGGCGGAACCCTGGCGGGCACCGGCACGGTGGGCGGCGGTGTGATAGTCCAGAGCGGCGGTACGCTGTCGCCGGGGGCGAGCCCGGGCACGCTCACGTTGAACGGCGATCTGACGCTGTCTTCGGGGTCGACCACGGTGTTCGAGCTGAACACGCCGAACGTGTCGGGGAGCGCCACCAACGACTTCGTCTCGGTCGGCGGCAACCTGACGCTGGGCGGCACGCTGACTGCGAGCGTCGGCTCCGCCGGCTACTACTATCTGTTCGATTATGGCGGCCAGTTCGGCGGCTCCTTCGACACGGTGACCGTCAGCGGGGTACCCGGTTCGGTCAACACCGTCGACACCTCGCTGCCGGGCCAGGTCAACCTGCAGGTGCTCTCGAGCGGCCAGTCGATGCTGTTCTGGGACGGGTCGAACACGACCGCCAACGGCGTGATCGACGGCGGTTCGGGATCCTGGGACGGGCCGACCACCAACTGGACGTCGAGCGACGGGTCGGCCAACATGATCTGGGGATCGTCGGTCGGGATCTTCGCGGGGGCCGCCGGCACCGTGACGGTCTCCGGCTCGCGGACCTTCGACACGCTGCAGTTCAAGACCACCGGCTACCTGCTGACCGGCGGCACGTTGGCGATGTCGCCCGCGAGCGGGAGCGCGGGGACGATCAACGTCGACGGCGGCGTGACGACGACGATCGCGTCAACCATCGCCGACGGAACCGGCACCCAGCTTGCCAAGCAGGGCTCCGGCACGCTGGTGCTCGCAGGGACCAACACCTACAGCGGCGGGACGCAGATCGCGGCCGGCACGCTGCAGGTGGCGTCCGACGCGGCGCTGGGTGCGGCGGCGGGCGGGCTGATGATGGCCGGCGGCACGTTGGCGACGACGGCAAGCTTCGACACCGGCCGGGCCGCGGCGCTGTCGTCTTCGACCGGAGGCTTCGCGCCGGCGGCGGGCACGACACTCACACTCTCCGGCACGCTCACCGGGAGCGGGGCGCTGACCCAGTCCGGCGCCGGCACGCTGGTTCTGACGGGGACGAACACCTACACCGGCGGGACGCAGATCGCAGCGGGTACGCTGCAGGTGGCGTCCGACGCGGCGCTGGGCGTGGCGGCGGGCGGACTCACGCTCGCCGGCGGTACGCTTTCGACCACGGCCTCGGTCGAGACCTCGCGGTCGGTCGCCACGACGTCGACCGACGGCGGGTTCGCGCCCGCGTCGGGCACGACGCTGACGCTCTCCGGCCCGATTACCGGGAGTGGGGCCCTGGGCATGTCCGGCGCCGGCACGCTGACACTGACAGGGGCCAACACCTACACCGGCGGGACCAGCGTCGCCTCCGGGACGCTCATTGGCACCACGTCCTCGATCCGGGGCAACCTCGCCAACGCCGGTACGGTGGAATTCGCGCAGACCTCCGACGGCACGTTCGCCGGCTCGATCGGCGGCCTGAACGGGACGAACGGGCAGATGGTGAAGTCCGGCGCCGGCACGCTCACGCTCACCGGGGCGAGCAGCCTGCCGTGGTCGATCCTGGCCGGCTCGATAGTCTCCACGACGGCGCTGTTCACCGGCGATGTGATGGTCGCGGCCGGCACCAACCTGACTTTCGATCAGGCTTTCGACGGCTCCTACGCCGGGGCCGTCACGGGCGCCGGCGACGTGCTCTACACCGGCGGCGGCCAGGTCCGGCTCACCGGCGACAACGCCGGTTACCAGGGCGAGACGACGGTCCGGAACTTCACGATGACGCTCGGCAACACCACGCTCGGCGGCAACCTGGTGCTCGGCGCCGGCGGCCGGCTCGCCGGAAACGGCACCGTAGGCGACACGATGGTGCAGTCGGGTGGCATGATTGCGCCGGGCAACTCGATCGGCGCCATCACCGTGGCCGGCAATCTGGTGTTCGAGGCCGGCTCGGTCTATTCGGTCGAGACCCGGCCCGGCAGCACGGAAGCCGACCTGATCCACGCCACCGGGACGATCTCCATCCGGGGCGGCGAGGTCGCGCACATCGGCTTCGACGGCGCCTATGCCGTATCGTCGAACTACCCGATCCTGACCGCGGACGGCGGGATCACGGGGCGGTTCGCCGGCGTGTCCTCCACACTGGCGTTCCTCGACCCGAGCCTGAGCTACCTGCCGAACGCGGTCTTCCTGACCCTGGTGCGCAACGACGTCAGCTTCGTCGCGGTCGCCGACACCCCGAACCAGGCCGCGACTGCCGCAGCGATCGATGACCTCGGCGCGGGCAGCGCGATTTACGACACGGTGGTGAGACTCGACGCCGCCGGGGCGAAGGAGGCCTATGATGCGCTTCACGGCGAGATTCACGGCAGCCTCAAGACGGGGCTGGTGGAAGACAGCCGTGTCGTGCGCGAGGCGGCGATGGCGCGCATCCAGGCCGCCTTCTCCGCGTTCGGCGGCGGCGGGGCCGACAGCGTGGCCTATTCCGGCAACGGCGCGATCGCCAAGCCCGCGCCGGAAGGCCCGGCCTTCTCCGCCTGGGGCGAGCTTTTCGGTTCCTGGGGCTCCTCGGACGGCACCGGCAGTTCTGCGCCCCTCGACCGCGACACGGCCGGTTTCCTGGTCGGCGGCGATGCGGCGATCGGACCGTACGGTCGGGCCGGGGTCCTGGCCGGCTACCAGGCCTCCAGCTACGACGCCGACGCGCGCTCCTCGTCGGCCGACGCCACGCTCTACCATCTCGGCGTCTATGGCGGCACGGGGTGGCGGGGCCTGAACCTCCGCGGCGGCGCCTCCTACACCTGGTCCGAGATCGAGACCGCGCGCACCGTCTCCTACCCCGGCATGTCGCAATATCTGACCGGCGCCACCAGCGGCGGCACCACCCAGGTGTTCGGCGAGGCGGGTTATGAGGTCACGACGCGCTGGGCCGCGGTCGAGCCGTTCGCGGGCCTCGCCTATGTCAGCGCGGCGACGGACGCCTACACGGAAACCGGCGGAACCGCCGCGCTCTCGGTGCAGAGCGATACCACCGAGGTCACCTATTCGACGCTGGGGGTGCGCGCGTCCGCCGTGGTCCCGGTCCCGCTGTCGTCGGCCCGTGCGAAGGTGAGCGGCCTCGTGGGCTGGCGCCACGCGTTCGGCTCCCTCGATCCCTCTGCGACCAGCGCGTTCGCCGGCGGATCGCCCTTCACCGTTCAGGGAACGCCGATCGCCGAGGACGTAGCCGTTGTGGGCGCCGGTCTGGAGTTCGATCTCGGCGCGATGCCGGCGCGCGGCGTCGAGGGGGTTTTGCTGGGTGTCTCCTACGACGGTCAGTTCGGGTCCGGGGCCACCGACAACGCCGTCACCGGGCGCTTCACGGTCAGGTTCTGAGGGAACGACAATCAGGCTCCGATTAAGTTTGCCGAATGTCTGGAGTGGGAAATCCTCGCGCCGAGACCCGCCATTCCGCTTCCGGACAAATCCGGTCGCTTCCGGCAGCCGGCTCTTGCGCCGGATCAGCCGTCGAACCCATTCTCATGCGGCCGTCTCATTGATCGCGACGGCCGCTCCTGAAAAATGGAGGAGGTTCAAGCTCTCGGGGCACCTGCCGTCCGTCTGATTGATCCAAGGGCAATTCCGTCGACCGCCGCCTTGATCGCTGGAAGCGAACGCGGCCATTCCTTTCGGGATCGGCAAGGACGTGATCTTGTGGGCGTCCGGACGGGTCATGCCGATTTCATTCGGTGCAAGGGCCGGATGAAGCAAGCCGCGGATCAGAAGGCGACGTATTGCACGGTTCGTGCAATCGGTGCATCTGTTTCGTCAAACAGGAGCTCACCGTGAACGGAAAGACCAGGCGGAAAAGAACCGCCCCATCTGCACTCGATGTGGCGCGGATCGCGAATGTGTCACGTTCCACCGTGAGCCGTACGTTTACGGAAGGTGCCTCCATCGATCCTGCCACGCGCTCGCTCGTCCTGGAAGCGGCGCGCAGCCTCGGCTATCGCCCGAGATCGGCGGCGGCGAGCATGGTTGAGGAGCCGGTTGTCGGCCGCACGGTCGGGCTGGTCATGGCCAATCTCGACAACCCGTTTTACCAGGCCGTTCTGGCCGGCTTCCTCGGGGAATTGCATCAACGCGGTCTCCGGGTGATGTGCCGGGCGGCGGCGGCCCTTGATGGCACCGAGATCGAGATCAGTTCGATGCTGGAACAGGGGGTCGACGCGATGATTGTCGCCGCCTCCGGTCTCCGATCGGGTGCGATCGAGGCGTGCGCTGCGGCGGGCGTGCCGGTCGTCTTGTTCAATCGGGCGGTCGAAGGCGTAGATGCCTTTTCCGTTCAGACGGACAATGTGGCGGGTGCCCGCGCAATCGCTGAACTTCTGGTGCTTGGGGGGCACAAGCGGATTGCGTTCATCAATGGCCTCGAAGGGGCATCCACCAACCGGGATCGGCTCGCGGGTCTCACCCAGCGGCTCGAAGAACTGGGACTTGAGCGGCCCATTCAGGAGTGGGGCGAATACACCTTCGAAGGCGGGCGGGAAGCAGCGAAGCGGCTGATGATGCAGACCGAGCCGCCCGATGCGATATTCGCCGCAAACGACATCAGCGCCCTTGGCGCGCTCGAAGGCCTGCGCCGGGACCTGTCCATATCCGTCCCCGAAGAGGTCAGCGTCGTCGGCTTCGATGACATCCCGATGGCAAGCTGGCCCTCTTTCAATCTGACCACTGTGCGTCAACGGCGCAACAAGATGATTGCAGCCGCCATGGCCATGATCGACGATATCATGGCGGCCAAGGAAGCTGAGAAACGGACGGTTATTGTGGATTCGCGCCTCATCCTTCGGGGTTCGGCGAGGCTGGCGAGAAGCGAGCCCGACCAGCCGTCGTGAGCATGTTTGAGAAGTTTTGAATAAATTTTGCACGCTATTGCACAATTTGCGAATGGCCGCTAACCTCTGACTCATAAGAATGCGCAAGCGCCCGGATCGAGGGCGCGGTCGCAACAATGAGTCGAGGATCCGCCAATGCACTCCAGCGCCGTTCATTGCGGTTTGAGCCGGTCGTTGCGTGTCCGGGGAGGGGATGGTCGCATTTCCAATGCGGTGTGCGCGATGATCACCGCGTGCGCTGCCGGAGCGCTCCGGTGACGTCGCTGAAAGCGCGCTTCACGGCCAGGGAACGGCTCATCGGCACGTTCGTGAAGACGCCCCACCCGATGGTGATCGAGGTCCTCGCCGGAACCGGTCTCGATTTCGCGATCCTCGATGCGGAGCATGCGCCGTTCGGCCCCACCGAAATCGATCTATCGCTTCTTGCTGCCCGCGCGGCGAGACTGCCCATTCTTGTCCGTGTTCCCGACGCCCGTCCTTCCGAAATCCTGCGCGTCCTCGACCAGGGAGCGGACGGGGTTCTGGTTCCGCACGTGATGGATGCTGCCGGAGCGGCTGCTCTGGTAAAGGCGGCGAACTACGGTGCGGGCGGACGCGGCTACAGTGCGACCACACGGGCGGGCGACTATGGCGCGCGCACGATGGCTGAGCACCTGGAACGGTCTCGTGACGTCGTCGTGGTGCCTCAGATCGAGGATCCGGACGCGGTCGAGGCCGCCGAGGCGATTGCAGCCACCGAAGGGCTCGGCGCGTGCTTCGTTGGTCCCGCCGATCTCGCCGTCGCTCTGGGCGAGACGTCACTGGATGCGCCCGCGGTTCGAGCGTCGGTCGACAAGGTGGTTGCCGCCTGCGCCGCCGCTGGACTGTCAGCGGCCTCGTTCGCTCCCACGATGAGTGCCGCCGCGGGCCTTTTCGAACGCGGAATCAACGCGGTCGCGGTCGCAAGTGACCAGAAGGCCCTGCAGGATTTTTTCAGTCCCGAAATCACTGCGGCGGTGAAAGACCGCCCATGACCCTGCTTCGAGGCCCGCGGTCGGGCCTGCTCATCCCGTCAGGCTGGTCAGGCCGGTCGGCACGCGCCGTCAGGTGCTGAAGACTCATAAGTTCCGGAGATATCGTTGTGATCGAATACCTCAAAAGAGGGCGCACTGAACACGAACGGAAGGACGACGACCGCAAGGTTCGCGATGTCGTCGAGGCGACGCTTGCCGACATCGAGGCGCGGGGCGACGCGGTCGTCCGCGAACTCTCCGAGCGCTTTGACAACTACGCGCCGGAGGCTTTCCGCCTGTCGGAGGCAGACATCGAGGCGTTGGTGGCCAAGGTGGCTCCCCGCGATCTGGACGACATCCGCTTCGCTCAGGACCAGATACGGCGGTTCGCCGAGGTGCAGCGCGCTTCGATGACCGACGTTGAGGTGGAAACCCTTCCCGGCGTGATCCTGGGGCACAAGCACATCCCTGTCGCTTCGGTCGGATGTTACGTGCCGGGCGGGAAATTTCCGATGGTCGCTTCGGCACATATGTCGGTGCTGACCGCGTCGGTTGCCGGCGTTCCGCGGATCGCGGCGGCAACCCCTCCGTTTCATGGCGAGCCCAATCCGGCGGTCGTTGCCGCAATGCACCTCGGCGGCGCGCACGAAATCTATGTACTTGGCGGCATTCAGGCCATCGGCGCGCTGGCGCTCGGGACGGAAACGATTGCTCCCGTGGATATGCTCGTCGGGCCCGGAAACGCGTTTGTCGCGGAAGCGAAGCGGCAACTTTTCGGCCGCGTGGGCATCGACCTGTTCGCCGGTCCCACGGAAACGATGGTCGTCGCCGACGAAACGGTCGACGCGGAGATGTGCGCGACCGATCTGCTTGGCCAGGCCGAGCACGGCTACAATTCACCCGCCGTGCTCGTGACCAATTCGCGTCGTCTCGCCGAACAAACGCTCGCCCATATAGACAGAATACTCGCAATTCTGCCGACCGCCGAGACGGCCGCAGCCTCTTGGCGTGACTACGGCCAGGTGATCGTCTGCGACACGTACGAGGAAATGCTCAGTGTCGCGAACGAAATCGCCTCCGAACACGTGCAGATCATGACGGATCGGGACGACTGGTTCCTGGAACACATGCAGTCCTACGGTGCGCTGTTCCTGGGGCCGCGAACCAACGTCGCGAACGGCGACAAGGTCATCGGTACAAACCACACTCTGCCGACACAGAAAGCCGGTCGCTACACGGGCGGATTGTGGGTCGGGAAGTTCCTGAAAACGCATACTTATCAGAAGGTTGTGACAGACGAGGCGGCGGCCGTCATCGGTGCCTATTGCTCGCGCCTGTGCATGTTGGAGGGGTTCGTCGGTCACGCGGAGCAGGCAAACCTTCGTTTGCGCCGCTATGGCGGGGTCAACCTTCCCTACGGAGCGGCGGCAGAGTGATCGATTCCCTGCCGACCACACCGTCTTTCCGCCTCGACGGGCGGCGCGCACTCGTCGTCGGCGCGTCCTCCGGCATCGGGCTCGGGGCGGCCGTCGCTCTGGCGGAAGCTGGTGCGTCAGTCGTCTGCGCCGGACGGCGGGAGAAGGAACTCCTTGTCCTGATGGAGGCGCTCACGGCCAGGGGTCTCTCCGCCGAGACGCTGGTGCTGGACGCTGCCGACGTTCGCTCGACAAGGGACGCGATCGGGCGGGTCGGGCCTTTCGACGTGCTCGTCAACAGCGCCGGTCTCGCGCGTCATGCGCCGGTTCTCGAAACGGAAGAGGCGGACTTCGATGCCGTGGCCGCGATCAACTTTCGCGGTGCCTATTTCCTCGCGCAGGCGGTGGCACGCGGGATGGTCGATGCCGGCATTCGTGGATCGATCGTGACGATTTCTTCCCAGATGGGGCACGTGGGCGGCCTCGATCGGGCCGTATACGCCGCGACGAAACATGCCGTTGAGGGGTTCACCAAGTCGATGGCCATCGAGCTCGGCCCGCATGGGATCCGGGTCAACACCATCGGCCCCACCTTCGTGCGCACGCCGCTGACCGCTTCGACATTCGCAGATCCCGAGCGGGTCGCGTGGATCGAACAGAAGATCAAGCTCGGCCGCATCGGCACCGTCGAGGATGTGATGGGCGCAGTGGTGTTCCTCGCCTCCGACGCATCCGCACTGGTTACCGGAACCAGCCTTCTCGTTGACGGAGGCTGGACTGCCGGATGACGCCGCGGCCGGACGGCCGGGTGCCGGGCCAGCCCGGCGGAGACGACCCGAGGCGTTCGCGCACTGCGGGCGAATAAAAAAGGAAGAGGGAATAGGATGAAAACGCTTTCAAGGCTTCTCACCACCGTTGCCATCGTCGCTGGCGTCGCTGCCGGCAGCCAGGCCGCGCAGGCGGAAACGCGACTTGCACTCGGCTCCACGAACGCCCAGTCAGCCCACTACGCCTACTTTGCGGCACTCGCGAACATCCTGTCCGCTCACCCGGATTTCCAGGCGTCCGTCGTGGAAACCGGTGCGACGGTGGACAACCTCAAGCGAATGGAGCGCGGTCAGCTCGACATCGGCTTGGTGACCACCTCGACGCTCTACCATGCCAACAAGGGCATCAAGTCCTTCGACGGTCAGCCGGTCGATTCGAAGCTGCTCTGGGCCTATTCGCTGGCCCCGCAGAACGTGATCGTCCGCCGCGACGCCGGTATCGAGGAACTCGCGGATCTCCAGGGTGAGCGCATCGGACCCGGCCAGCGTGGATCGTCCACCGAGGATACCTCGCTGCAGGTGATGGACCTGCTGGGAATTCAGCCCGACTGGGTGCGCGGGACGAACGGAGAGCTCGCCGACGCCATCAAGGACGGTCGCGCCGTGGGCTTCATCAAATCCGCGGTCGGGACCAAATTCGATGCGCTCACCACCGACATCGCGACTTTCACCCCGGTGCAGGTGCTCGGTATCTCCGACGAACAGGCTGCGGCAATCGCAGAGAACCTTCCGGAGCTGTCGCTCGTCGATATGCCGGGCGGCGATATGGAGCACACCGGCCCCTACCAGACATGGGGGTTCATGATCGCGCTGTCCGCCCGTCCCGACATGGACGAGGAAACCGCCTACCAGATCGTCAAGGCCGTGATGGAGAACACCGACGAACAGGCGGCGGCCTTTCCCGCAGTCGGCGACACGGACCTTGCCGAACTGACGCTCAAGTACGCCACCACCACGCCCCACCCCGGGGCCGTCCGCTACTTCGAGGAAGCCGGCTACGAGGTTCCCGATCGTCTGCGCTGATCGCGGCCTTCTTCCGCATGAAGCGACTGCGGCCGGCGGCAGAGCCTTTCCCGCTCAGATTGAAACATCTGAGCGTCGGGAAACGGCTTCCACACCAAAGGCTTGAGGTGGTTCGCCCCGTTCCGGCGGCTGCGATCTGAACGGACCATCCTCCAGCGTCGGCGGCGGGCCGCCCGGGCGACCCGCTGCCGGAGCAGAACCGGACATCCTGCATTTCTTCCGGATCCGAGAGCGGAACAATGAACGAGAAAGCGATGCCCGCTGCGCCAACCGTGTCGGAAGCCGAGGCGGCCGGACCACGCAGCGCGCGAGAAATATTCATCGTTGCGCTGTCGGCGCTTCTCGGCGCGTACGTGTTCTACAGCGCGTTCTTCGGCGCGTTCGAGAGCCTGATCCAGCGGGCCGGATTCGTTGCCGTCATCGGCGTGCTCGGTCTGGCGATGTTTCCGCTGGGCGGGGGAAGTCCTGGCGGCCGATCGGACTCGTGATCGACGTCGTCATCGGTGTCGTTCTGGTGTCTGCTTCCGCCTACGTCATCTATAATTTCGAAAAGATCATGACCACGCTGCCATGGGCAAAGTGGTATGATGTTCTTCTCGCGACCGGCGCCGTCCTCTCCGTCCTGGAATTGGCCCGAAGAGCGACCGGTAGCATCTTCTTTCCTTCGATCGTGATGCTTTCCATCGCGTATGCCCTATTCGGTAATCTCATCCCAGGCGAGTTCGGGCATCGAGGGTTCGATATATACTACCTCACCGAGGTTGTATTCCTGTCCGATCGAGGCCTTTGGGGCCTGCTCGTCAGCGTCGCCTCGACAACGCTGGCCGCGTTCGTGCTGTTCGGGGCGATGCTGCTTCATACGGGTGCCGGGCAGACCTTCTTCGATCTGTCGGCGCGCGCCGGCGGCAACTCGCCTGGCGGCGCGGCCAAGATTGCCACCATTGCCTCGGGTCTGTTCGGGTCCATCAACGGATCGACAGTCGCCAACGTCGCGACCACGGGGAATTTCACGATCCCTCTGATGGCGCGGCTCGGGTATCCGCGCAGCTTCGCCGGAGGTGTCGAGGCTGTCGCCTCCACCGGCGGTCAGCTCGCGCCACCGATCATGGGCACGGCCGCGTTCGTGATGGCCGAGCTCGTCGACATCAACTACTGGCAGATTGCGGTTGCGGCGATCCTGCCGGCATTTCTGTTCTATCTCGCCGTGTTTGCGACCGTGCACCACGTCGCCAAACGCAAGCATCTCGGCCGCGTCGACACATCCGATCTGCCGGATTGGCGCCAGGCCCTCGACTGGAGACGGCTTGCCCCGATCGTCGCCGCCGTCCTCGGCCTCGGACTCGGCATTCTTCAGGGGCGCTCCATTGCGCTGACGGCATGCTACGGAATGATCGGGATGATGGGCACTGCGGTCGCGGTCGTCCTCCTGTCCGGCGATGGTCTTCGGGCGGCCGGATCCATGGTCTGGCGCGCGCTCATCGACGGCGGTCGTGGCGTGGTGACGGTTGGCGTGCTCCTCGTGGCAGCCCAGGTGTTCGTCGGCGTTCTCAACCTGACCGGTTTCGGCGTGGCCGCGACGTCGGCCATTCTCCAGTCGGCGGGGCAGGAGACGTTCCTCGTCGCTGCGATCATGGCCATCGTATGCCTCATCGCCGGAATGGGGCTGCCAACATCGGCGGCTTACGTTCTCGTGGCCGCGGTTTTTGCGCCCGCCCTCATCCAGCAGGGGCTCGACCCGCTGACGGTCCACTTCTTCGTGCTGTATTATGCGACCTTGTCGGTGATAACGCCGCCCGTCTGCGTCGGCGTGTTCGTCGCCGCGACGATTGCGGGAAGCCGCTGGATCGACGTCGCAGGGCAGTCTCTGCGTCTTGCTGCAACAGTCTACGTGCTGCCCATGCTGTTTCTGATCTATCCGGGGATGCTGGCGCAAGGCGGGGCCGGCGCTATCGCTCTGGCCGCGGCAACTGGCATTGTGTTCTGCCTGTCCGCCGCCAATTTCCTGGCGCTTCGTCCGGTGTTCGGCGGCCTGGCTCCCTCGACAGCCTTGTGGCTCTTGCCGGCTGCCAGCGCGCTGTTCCCCAATTGGGGCGCCACCGCCACCGGGGTCGCGCTGTTCCTGGGGCTCGAACTCATCGCCCGCCGAGCGGGCCGGGATCTACCCAGCCCTCCCGTCAGAGCCTGAGGATCGGCGATACGAGACCCATAGCTTGAAAACGCCGACCGCAGTTTGGCAACCGGAAGACCCAGGTCTCAATGACTTGCCGTTCGCGCCTTCTTGAAACGGCGCAGAACGACTGGGTCACCTGGGCTGAGGCGCTCAGTTGAACGTGTCGCTTGCATCTGCATCTTGCTCGGCGGCGCGATCGGCGAGCAGGCGAAGATGTCGTCTCAGGTTCGCCTCGTAAGTCTCGGCATAGGCGTCCCATCCCGCGAACGTCCGCTGAATGGCCGGAAATCCGGCGTAGATGTCCGGTCGTTCGGCATCTTCGGCGGACTTGATGCGACCTGCGCGGGCCAATGCGTCGCCATAGGCATAGAACAGCAGCATGATGTAGGTCTCGCGCGCACTCCGGGTGTCGAGGCCGAGCCGCGTGAGGGCGAGCAGAATGCGTTCGATGAGCGGCATCATGTGCCGGCTCGTCCCATCGTTTCGCATCAGGATCGGGATGGTCCAGGGAGCCCTTGCCATCGCCTCGTGGATCGCGACGAAGATCGAAACCACCTCCTCGGACGGATCGGCCTTCGGATCGGGATGAATGATGGAGAGCGCGACCCGGTCGAGCATCCCCTCCAGCAGGTCTTCCCGATTGCGCACGTGGCGATAGAGGGACATCGCGGCGGTCCCGAGTTCGCGTGCGACTGCGTGCATCGAGAGCGCATCGCCTCCCTCACGCTCGGCAAGCGCGACGGCGGCCGTGATGATCCGCTCGCGGGAGAGCTTTTCCGCATGACGGGGGCGCGCCTGCGCAGCATTGGCGCTTTCGCCGTCGGCTCGTTTGGCTCGGGTACGCGTCACGATGGCGGGGTCTCCTCCGACCTCTGAGGCTGCGGCAAAGAGCGGCGTGCGTCAGCCGCGCTTATGGCGTAAGCAAAGTGGCGTTCGTCCCAATCGATGGCAATGGCTCCCGTCGCCGGCCCCCGGACAGAGATATCACGGCGCCGGGGACCCTAGGAGAATTCCAAATGTCAGTCGCGACCTCGGAGACCATTATCCCCGTTTCAGACGGCAGATCGGCGATGGCGCACTTCGTCGATCACCTCGAGGCGGAGCACGGGATCGTGTTCGAACGGCGGACCGACGGCGCTTTTCGATTCGAAAGAGACGGCATGCAGTTGGAGCTGCAGCCGGAGCGGCGCGGGCTTCTCGTGCGCATCGGGGCCCCGACAGAGGGCGGCCTCATCTTCATGAAGGAAGGGCTTGCCAAGCATGTCGCGGAGATGGACCCGGCCGCCGCCGCCAACATCCGATGGCGCGGTGAGACGGCGACCGAGGGTGAGTTCCCGCTCAACTTCAAGGTCTTGCAGGTGGTGCGGAGCCGCGAGGTCTTCGCGGGACTCCAGAGGGTGACGCTGGCGCACCACGACGTGAGCGACCTCGCCGTCGGGGGCGTTCACGTGAAGCTGATGCTGCCGCGGACCACGGAGCGACCGCCCATCTGGCCGCGGATGTCCGCCAACGGAACGCCCCGCTGGCCGGAGGGCGAGGATAAGCTGCATGCCCGCCTCGTCACTCTTCGCCACGTGCGCGTCGGGGCCGGCGAAGTCGACATCGATCTCGTTCGCCACGATGGTGGCCTTATTTCGGACTGGGCCTGCCACGCCGGAGCGGGAAGCACTGTCGGCATCATGGGACCGGCCGGCCAGACCCTCCCGCCACCGGCTGACCGCGTGTTCCTCGCCGCCGACGGCACCGGGATCGCGGCCCTTGCTCGGTTGATCGAGCAATTGCGGGCCGGCATCGCCGGCGATGCGGTCGTGGCGGTCCCGCAGGACGATGACGCGGAGCGCTATCTGCCCGAAACGGGCCTGCGCCTCCACGCGATCCATCCGTCGCGCTTTGAGAGCGAGATCCAGGAGGTGGCGCGGAAGCTCACCAGCGCATTGCGGCCGCAGTACGCGTTCTTCGCAGGCGAGTTCCAGAATGCGCAGGATTTGCGCCGGTTCTTCAAGAAGGAGCTCTGTCTCGACAAGCACTCCCAGATCAGCACCGCCTACTGGCGCCGCGGCGTCGAGGGGTTCGAAGACTAGAAGCTGTCCACAGCCACTGTCACTCAAACACCACACTGCTTACGCTATACGCATTTTCGCGTTCCTATCTGCCGGTCCGCGCTTTGCGCTCCCGAATTTAAAGCGTACTCCTGCGGTCAACATTTACGGGGTCCGTTCGTGTAGCGGGCCGGCCGACAGGGGAGCAGCCAGAGATGCGTCCAAAAATCCGCAACCGTCATCTGAGGGAAGCCGGCGCTTTGTTCGCGCTGGCGCTCGGCGCCGCCCATGGGATCAATGCGGCGCATGCCCAGTCCGCCGAACCGCCGGCTGATGCCGCTATCGTCCCGGACGACGGCGTCATCGCCCTCGGCGAGATCATCGTGACGGGCGAGCGGGTCGACAGGGCGCTGGCCGATACGGTGACGCCCGTCACCGTCATTCCCGCCGACAATCCGATGGTTCAGACCCCCACCTCCGACATCAACGACGTCGCCACCATCGCGCCCAACGTCTACAACACGTCCCGCACCGAGCCGCCGAACGTGCGCGGCATCCAGGGCGGTGGCGCCGGCGGCCTCGTCTCGTCCTTCGCCGTCGGTGCGTTGCCGCGGCTCCCGATCATCGTTGACGGCGTGGCCCGCACGCCGACCCTCACCAACACCCTCGGAATGTCGCTTTGGGATGTCGAGCAGATCGAGGTGCTGCGCGGCCCCCAGAACCTCCTGCGCGGCCGGCTCGGCCTCGCGGGTGCCATCATCGTGGACACCTACGACCCGCAGCCCGACTTCGGAATGGCGCTGCAGGGCGGTCTCGAATTCGACGCTTTCAACAACCCTGCGTTCACGCTGAACGGCATGCTGAACGCGCCGCTCAGCCAGGACTGGGCCGTGCGCGGGACGTTCGAGATCACCGATGGGGAAGATCCGCGCGAGACGCTCGATCCCGCCAACGGCTTCATCAACGACTACGATCAGATCCGGCTGCGCGCAAAGCTCGGTGGCAGGGTCGAGCACGGTCTCGGCGTCACCGACGTGCTGGTGCTGGGCGAATACGAGCACGGCACGGCGCCGCAGGCCCGCAGCCAGATCAACGACTTGAGCTACACCAATCCGGCAACCGGACAGACCGGCGGTCCGCTGAGGGACCGGCTTGTCGACGCGACGCGCACCCGCGCCTTCGACAACGATGGCGCCGTCATTTCGCTGCAGACCAGCACGCTGACGGATATCGGCACGTTCGAGACGTTTACGAGCGGGACGTTTACCGGCTTCGAGAGCGTGCCGAGACAGATCGAGCCGACGCGGTTCGATTTCGAAGAAGGCACGTTCTCCAACGACCTCATCTACACGTTCGGCCCCGCCGGAGATCTCATCGCCGGCGAGTTCGGGGGTCTCGTCGGCCTGTCCTACGAATACCGGCATTCGGTGACAGACTTCGACGGCGCCATCACCGGCAAGCTCGACGTCACCAGTCAGCAGGCCGCCACGTTCGCCGACATGCGGTACGGGCTGACGGATCGGCTCAATCTGCTCGCCGGGCTGCGTGTCAACGTGTTCCAAGACGACCGCTCACAGACTAGCCGGGTGCTGCTTCCCATTCCGGGTGCACCGCCGGTCGTCGGCGAGAGCACACTCGACGACACCGAAACGGTCCTGCTCCCGAGCGTCGGCGTCGCCTACGATATCGACCCGCGGCAGACCGTCGGCCTCACCCTGCGCCGCGGCTACAATCCCGGCGGAGCGTCGGTCAACTTCTTCACCGGCGAGCCGTTCTTCTATGACAGCGAAACGGTGTGGACCACCGAGGCGGTCTATCGCGGCCGCTTCATGGAGGACCGTCTCGGCATCAACGTCAGCGCCTTCTACAACCGCTTCCAGGATCTGCAGCTCTATGGCGAAACGATCCCGGGCAACCGCTTCACGCTGCAGGTCATCAACGTGCCGGATGCGCAATCCTACGGACTGGAGCTGGAAACCGACTGGCGCGCGCGGGAGTGGCTGACCCTGGGCGGCTCGCTCGGACTGCTTCAGAACGAGATCCTGGATTCGGTCGGGACCCGGCAGGACCTCGACGGGAATCGCTTCGGACAGGACCCGATCATCACCGCAAGCCTGCAGGCCATCGCCGAGGTGGCGCCGGGCGTCAGCGTCGACGGACGCGTCCGCTATGTCGGCCCGGTGGAAAACGACTTCAACAACATCGCGCTCGATGAGGTCGGCGACTATGCGACCATCGACGTCGGAGCGACGGCGGACTGGAAAAACCTCTCCGCACGGGCCTACGTCAACAACGTGACCAACACCCAGGGCGTGACCAGCCGGGTCGGCGGCGGCTACGTCAGCGTCATCGATCCGCGGACCTTCGGCGTATCGCTCACGGCGCGGTTCTAGATGCGGCCGGGAGAGCCATCGGCCGCCATTGCAGCGCCGGGGTCCGGCGGTGTCCTGACAGTTCTGTCGACCGTCGCCGGCCTCTCGTTCCTCCAGTCGCTGCTGGGGCAATTCGGCACCCAAGGAGTGACCCTGTTCCTGCGCGACGGTGGCGCGAGCGCATCATTGATCGGTCTGGTCTTCCTCGGCGGGATCCCGTTCGTGCTTCGCTTCCTGTGGGCGCCGGTCCTCGACCGCTACCGGCTCGGCGCCGATGGCCGCGCTTCACGTATCGGTCAGTACGGCCGCTGGGTGATCCTGGGACAGGTGCTTGCGGCGATCGTGCTTGCCGTGTGGCTGCTGCTCGACCCAGCGGAGACGCCCGCCCTCGTCGTCGCCACGGTGCCGGTGCTCTTGGTTGCCGTCGCAGCGCAGCTGGTGGCGACCGGCGCTTTCATGATCGCGGCACTCGAGCGCGGCACCTATCCCAGGGGGGCCGTCGTCCAGGGCGCGGCAGCCGCGGTCGGGGCCGTCGCGCTCGGCGCCGGCGTCCTCTATCTTCTCGGCGAACTCGGGTGGACCGCGGTGGTGTCGGCGCTTTTGTGTCTGACGCTGGTCTGTCTCCTGGCGTCGCCGTTTGCGCTGCGACGGTCCCCGGCCTACCCCACTGGCCACCGTCGCCCCTCGCTTCTCAGTCAGTTCTCGATCTTCCGCGATCGGCGCGTGCGCCTTATCCTCCTGGCCACGACCGCCTCCAGCGCGGTCGCCGTTCCCGGCATCGCCCTGAAGTCGGTCCTCCTGATCGATGCCGGGCTCTCGGTCTCCAACGCGAGCCTTGTCGGCCTGGTCTTCGCCAATGTCGCCGTCTTCGCGTTGACGCTCGCCGTCCGTCCGCTGATGGAGCGGTACGGATGCGCCCTCGTTCTTCTGGGGCTGACGGTCGCCGCGATCGCCGTCATGTCGATTTGCGGCCTGGTTCTCATCACTGGCGGCGCAATCACGCTCTGGACCGCCGTACCGGTCGCCATTTTCGGGACCGCGACCGGTTACACCATGATCAGCGCGACGCGCCCGCTCGTCATGGTCCGATGCCTTCCCGAGCGCCGCGCCGCGGACCTCGCGTCGTTCGGCGGCGTGGAGAGCGTCGCGCTGCTCCTCTTCGTGACGCTCGCATCCCAGTTCTACGACTGGATCGGCCCCGGCCCGATGTTCTGCGCCGGCGCCGTGATCTCCACGGCCGGTGTGGCCACCGCCTTCCACCTCCACCGCCTGGAGAGAGCAGACCTGAGCCGCCGAAGGTGACCTATGACGCTGACGGTGGGCCGTGAGCAGACGGACGGCGGCTTTTTGCCAGATGCCTTCCGAAGCTGCCCGTCCGCTTCCGTCCAGCTTTGCCCGATCGGCTTTGCGCCAATCACCGACATTCATGCGGAAATCTCCGACACCGCAATTGGACACCCAAAGCGCGCGGCCAAGCAGAAGCAGTGAGCTCGCGGCAAAACAGGCCGCAGCTTCATGCTGCATTGCACTCAAGGCACGGATCAGCAAGATTGGCGCATGTCCGACGCTTCCTTGCGCATCCTCGTGATCGACGACAATGCCGTCCGCGCTTCGATCATCGAGGACGGCCTGCGCGAGGCTGGCCTTTCGGATGTCACCGTGATCATCGAGATGCGCGGTCTTCTGCGCCAGATCGTCGAAGCGGATCCGGACGTCGTCTTCATTGATCTGGAAAACCCGAACCGAGACGTTCTGGAACAGATGTTCCAGGTCTCGCGAACGGTGCGCCGGCCGGTCGCGATGTTCGTGGATCGCTCTGACGCCGCGTCTATCGAGGCGGCGATCGACGCCGGCGTTTCGGCCTATGTGGTCGACGGGCTCCGCAAGGAGCGGGTCAAGCCCATTCTCGACATGGCGATCAGCCGCTTCAACGCATTCAACCGGCTTCGCGACGAGCTTGAGCATGCCAAGCAGGCGCTCGAAGACCGCAAGGTCATCGACAAGGCAAAGGGGATCCTGATGAAGACACGCGGCATCGGGGAGGAGGAGGCCTATGCACTGCTGCGCAAGACGGCAATGAACGAAAGCCGACGGGTCGCAGATATCGCGCAAGGTCTGGTGACCGCCTCGAAGCTGCTCGGATGACGACGATGACGCTCTCTCGCCCGACTGCCGCAGAGACCAGCGCCCAGTCCGACGAGACGGCAACGCTGACGATCGGATTCATCCCTTTGGTCGACTGCGCGATCCTGGTGGCCGCCGCCGAGAAGGGCTTTGCCGAAGCGGAGGGGCTGCAACTGGCGCTCGTCCGCGAAACCTCGTGGGCCAACATCCGGGATCGGGCGATGCTCGGCCATTTCGACGCCGCACAGATGCTGGCGCCGCTGCCCATCGCATCGACACTGGGTGCGGGCGGCCATCTCCAGGTGCCCATGGTGGCGCCGTTCTCCCTGGGGCTGGGCGGCAACGCGATCACGCTGTCGGAGCAGCTGTGGTCGGCGCTTGAAGCCGATGGAGCGGAACTGAGCGACGGTCCCGAAAAGACAGTGGGCCATCTCGCCCGCCATGTCGCCCGTCGCAAGGCGGAGGGCAGAGACCCTCTCACGCTGGCGACAGTCTATCCGTTCTCGGGGCACAACTACGAGCTTCGCTACTGGCTGGCCTCCGGCGGTATCGATCCCGACCGGGATGTGCGTCTCGTCGTTCTTCCTCCGCCGTTCATGGTCGATGCGCTGGCCGAGGGGCAGGTGGATGGATTCTGCGTCGGCGAACCCTGGAACTCCCTTGCGGTCGAGAAAGGCGTCGGCGTCATTGCGGCGACCAAGTCCGCGCTGTGGCGCCAGGGTCCCGACAAGGTGCTCGGCCTGCGCAGACGGTTCGCGGAGGAACATCCCGAACGCCTCGAAGCGCTGATCAGGGCGCTGTATCGGGCAGCGCGCTGGGCCTCCGATCCCGGTCATCTCGACGAGCTGGCCGGCTTGCTCAGCCGTCCCGCCTATGTCGGCGGCAGTCCCGCCGTCATGCAGGCTGCGCTGAGCGGACGGATCACCCGGCGCAAGGGGGTTGCGTCCGGGGAAATACCCGACTTTCTGGTTTTCCACGCGCACGCGGCGAATTTTCCCTGGCAGAGCCATGCCCTCTGGTTCTACTCGCAGATGGTCCGATGGGGGCAGGTTCCCTATCGGTCCGAGGATCTCGCGCGCGTGCGACAGGTCTACCGCCCGGATATCTACCGAGCGGCGCTGAAATCCACGGACGCCGATCTGCCGAATGCCAGCGCGAAGGTGGAGGGCGCCCTGAAAACACCCACGCCTGTCGCTTCCAGGAGCGGTCGGATGGTGCTCGGTCCCGACGGCTTCTTTGACGGCCGTCTGTTCGATCCGGACGACGTGGAAGGCTACCTGCGGTCCATCGGGGTCGAGGTCTAGCCCGGTTGCAGTGCCGCAAGTCTCATCGCATGTGCACAACAGTTGTGCTTGCGGAGATCGACCCAGCGCTCATACCCTTGAATTAGTCGAACATCGGTCTTTGGGCGCAGCAGCCTGACGGACGCGTGAGATGTTCGATCCGGATACGACCATTGGCCAATGGCGGCCCGTCGGACCGGCTGACAGTTTCCAACCATATCGGCGCACCCACCGTCGGGGCGCCCAGGCAACGCCGTCGATCATCGTCTCCTCGCAGGAGGAGGACGCGCTGATCCGACGGCTTTTTTCGTTTGCGCGGCTTCTGCCGCCAGGAACGGGAGTGGGAGATGACAATGGGGACGTTCGACAGGCGTATCGGGCTCAAGGGGCTCGCACTGGGAACGGCGCTGACGGTGTTGGGGGTGGTGTCGGGCACGTCCGCGTCCGCGGAGATGCTGTTTCCCGAAAAGGATGAGCTGACCTTCGGCTTCATCAAGCTCACCGACATGGCGCCGCTCGCCATCGCCTACGAAAAGCACTTCTTCGAGGACGAGGGGCTTTACGTGACCCTGGAGCCCCAGGCGAACTGGAAGGTTCTGCTCGACCGGGTGATCACCGGCGAACTCGACGGCGCGCACATGCTCGCGGGCCAGCCTTTGGCCGCTACCATCGGCTACGGCACGGAGGCCCATATCATCACGCCGTTCTCGATGGATCTGAACGGCAACGGCATCACCGTCTCCAACGAGGTCTGGGAGATGATGAAGCCGAATATTCCGACCAATGCTGACGGCAAGCCGCAGCATCCGATCTCGGCCTCCGCTCTCAAGCCGGTCGTCGAAGACTTCCGGCAGCAGGGCAAGCCCTTCAACATGGGAATGGTCTTTCCGGTCTCCACCCACAACTACGAGCTGCGCTACTGGCTCGCCGCCGGGGGAATCCATCCCGGCTACTACGGCGAGAACGACACCACCGGACAGATCAAGGCGGACGCGCTTCTGTCCGTGACGCCGCCGCCCCAGATGCCGTCGACCCTCGAGGCCGGCACGATACATGGCTATTGCGTCGGCGAACCCTGGAACCAGCAGGCCGTGTTCATGGAGATCGGCGTGCCGGTGATCACCGACTACGAGATCTGGAAGAACAATCCGGAGAAGGTCTTCGGTATTACAGCGGAATTCGCCGAGAAATATCCGAACACAGCGCTCGCCGTCACCAAGGCCCTGATCCGGGCCGCGATCTGGCTCGACGAAGACGACAACGCCAACCGGCAGGAAGCCGTCGAGATCCTCTCGAAGCCCGAATATGTCGGTGCCGACGCTGAAGTCATCGCCAACTCCATGACAGGCACCTTCGAATACGAGAAGGGCGACAAGCGGCCGGTCCCGGACTTCAACGTCTTCTTCCGCTACAACGCGACCTATCCGTTCTACTCCGATGCGATCTGGTACCTGACCCAGATGCGGCGCTGGGGCCAGATTCCGGAGGCAAAGCCCGACAGCTGGTACGACGAGACCGCGCGCACCGTCTATCGCCCGGACATCTATCTGAAGGCGGCGCGCATGCTGGTCGAGGAAGGGCTCGCCGACGAGGCGGACTTCCCCTGGGACACCGACGGCTACCGCGAACCGACCGACGCGTTTCTCGACGGCATCGAATACGACGGCCGCGCACCCAACGCGTACATCGACTCGCTGTCGATCGGTCTGAAGGGCCCCGAGCAGATCAAGGGAACCGAGGTGACAGGGGGCTGACCCCCGTCCACGGCCCCGTCCGTCTTCGACCTCCGTTCCAGTCATCGAGAGCCAACCGTCATGACCACCGCCGACGAGTTCGTCGACACGTCCCCCAGCACCCGTGCTGCCGCCCGACGCGATGCGCGACTTGCCGCCGTCGACCGGATCTCCCGACCGATGTCGAGTTTTGGGTTCGGCTGGCTCGTTCCGGTCGTCCGGATCGCCGCGGGTGACCGGTCGCCAAGCCAGTTCAAGGCGATCGGAAGCCAGATCCTGGTGCCGCTCATCGGGATTTTCGCCTTCCTGGCAGCCTGGGCGCTGCTTGCGCCGCAGGTGAACACGTCGCTCGGGGCCATTCCGGGACCGGTTCAGGTCTGGCACCAGGCCGAAGCGCTCTACGGCGAGCACGTCGCCGAACGCCAGGAGGCCCAGGCCTTCTACGAGCGCCAGGAGGAGCGCAACGCCAAGCTGGTGGAGGCCGGGTATGGCGACCGGGTCAAATGGCGCGACTACACCGGCCGACCGACCTATTTCGACCAGATCCTGACCAGCCTGAAGACCGTCGCGATCGGCTTCGTCATCGCCACGCTCATTGCGGTTCCGCTCGGCATCGCCTGCGGTCTCTGGCCGACCGTCAATGGGGCCGTGAACCCGCTGATCCAGGTCTTCAAGCCGGTGTCGCCGCTCGCGTGGTTGCCGATCGTGACCATGGTGGTCTCGGCGCTCTACGTGAACTCCGTCGATGCCTTGCCGAAGTCGCTGGTCGTCTCCGCCATCACGGTGACGCTGTGCTCGCTGTGGCCGACCCTGATCAACACGGCGCTCGGCGTCTCGTCGATCGACAAGGATCTCCTCAACGTCAGCCGGGTCCTCAACCTGTCGCCGGCGAAGAAGCTCACCAAGCTGGTGCTGCCGTCGGCGCTGCCGCTGATCTTCACCGGGCTGCGCCTGTCGCTCGGCGTCGGCTGGATGGTGCTCATCGCCGCCGAGATGCTCGCCCAGAATCCGGGGCTCGGAAAGTTCGTCTGGGATGAGTTCCAGAACGGCTCGTCCGACTCGCTGGCCCGCATCATGGTTGCGGTCCTGACCATCGGCATCATCGGGTTCCTGCTCGACCGCCTCATGCAGGCGCTGCAGGTGGCCTTCACCCACTCCGCGACCCGCTGAGGAGGTGAGATCATGGCTCTTCTCGAATTGAGTGGTGTGACGAAGGCTTACGGCGCCGGTCAGGCCCGCAATCCGGTTCTGGGCGGGATCGATCTGTCCGTCGAGGAAGGCGAGTTCGTCGCGATCGTCGGCTATTCCGGTTCCGGCAAGACGACGCTTGTCTCCACAATCGCAGGCCTCGAAACGCCGGACGCCGGGACGGTTCGCTTCCGCGGAAAGCCCGTGAAAGGGCCTTCGCCCGAGCGCGGCGTCGTGTTTCAGTCCTATTCGCTGATGCCCTGGCTCACGGTTGCCGGCAATGTCGAACTTGCGGTCGACGCCATCTTCCCGAAGAAGTCCCGGGCGGAGCGGAAGAACCTCGCCGACACCTATGTGGAAATGGTGGGGCTCTCCCATGCCCGCGAGCGCCGTCCGGCCGAACTCTCCGGCGGCATGCGCCAGCGCGTCGCCGTCGCCCGGGCGCTCGCCATGCAGCCGGATCTGCTGCTCCTCGACGAACCGCTCTCGGCCCTGGATGCGCTGACCCGCTCCAAGCTGCAGGACGAACTGACCGAGATCTGCGGCCGAGAGAAACGCACCTTCGTCCTGATCACCAACGACGTCGACGAGGCGATCCTGCTGGCCGACCGGGTGATCCCGCTGAACCCGGGTCCGGACGCGACGCTCGGGCCGGACTTCAGGATCGACCTTCCGCGCCCGCGCGACCGTGCGGAGCTCAACCACGATCCGGACTTCCGGCGGCTGCGCGTGGAGATCATCCGCTATCTCGACGAGGTGGGGGCAGGGACCTCAGGCGCCTCGGACCTCGACGTGCCGAAGGTCGTGTCGCTGGCGGCAGCGGGGGCGCCTCCGAAAGCGTACCGGGACGCGGCGGCGTCGCCGATCGAAGAGCGTTACGTCGAGTTCTCCGGCGTCACCAAGACGTTCCCGACGAAGGACGGGCCGCTGACAGTCGTCGACGGCTTCGATCTGAAGATGCAGAAAGGCGAGTTCGTGTCGCTGATCGGCCATTCGGGCTGCGGCAAGTCCACGGTCCTGAACATGGCCGCCGGGCTCGCCGACGTCTCCGGCGGCGGCATCGTGCTCGACGGCCGCGAGGTCGACGGCGCGGGACCCGAGCGCGCGGTGGTCTTCCAGTCGCCTTCGCTGTTTCCCTGGCTCACGGCCCGTGAGAACGTCGCGATGGGCGTCGGGCGGGTCTATCCGAAGGCCAGCGCTGCCGAGCGCCGCGAGGTGGTCGAATACTATCTCAAGCGGGTCGGTCTCGGCGACGCGATGGACCGGCGGGCCGCCGATCTTTCCAACGGCATGAAGCAGCGCGTCGGCATTGCGCGCGCCTTCGCGCTGTCGCCCAAGCTCCTCCTCCTCGACGAGCCGTTCGGCATGCTCGACAGCCTGACCCGCTGGGAGCTGCAGGACGTCCTGATGGACGTGTGGAAGCGCTCGAGCGTCACCGCGATCTGCGTGACCCACGATGTCGACGAGGCGATACTGCTGGCCGACCGCGTGGTGATGATGACCAACGGCCCGCATGCTCGTGTGGGCAAGATCATGGAGATCGACCTGCCGCGCCCGCGGGACCGCAAGGCGCTGATCGAGCATCCGGACTTCTACGCCTATCGCGAGGAGCTTCTGGAGTTTCTGGAAGCCTACGAGGGCGGAGCCGATCCGACACCGGAGCACCTCGAAGAGATCCGGACAAGGCGCGCAAAGCGCAGCCCGGCGGTCTCGGCTGCGGAATAGGAGGCGCTCGTGAGCCGATCCATCGCGAAACACAGTCACACCATGGCAGCGGAGCACGCGAGATGACGGAAAAGCTCGTGATCGTCGGCAACGGGATGGCTGCCGGCCGGCTACTCGAACATCTGACGGAGACCGATCCGGGCCGCTACGACGTCACCCTGTTCGGTGCGGAGCCGAGGGTGAACTACAACCGGATCATGCTGTCGCCGGTGCTGGCCGGGGAGAAGCGGTTCGAGGACATCCTGATCCACGACGAGGCCTGGTACCGGACCAACAAGGTGTCCCTCGTCTCGGGCCGCAGGATTGTCGGAATCGACCGTGCGGCGAAGACGGTGGCGTCCGAGGACGGGGCCGTCGTCTCCTACGACAGGCTGGTACTCGCCACCGGATCCGATCCGGTCATGATCCCGCTCCCGGGTCACGATCTTCCCGAAGTCATCTCCTTCCGCGATCTCGACGACGTGGAGAGGATGACGGCCGCTGCGGCGAAGGGCGGCAAAGCCGTTGTGATCGGTGGCGGGCTGCTCGGGTTGGAGGCGGCGGCCGGGCTGAAGGGCCGGGGCATGGACGTGACCGTCCTGCATCTGGCTCCGACGCTGATGGAGCGCCAGCTCGATCCCTCGGCCGGTTATCTCCTCCAGAAGGAGCTGGAAAGCCGCGGCATCCGGGTCATCACCCGCGCCAACACCAAGGCGATCCAGGGCGGCCGTCACGTCGAGAGCGTTCTTCTCGAAGACGACACCGAGCTCGATGCGGATCTGGTGGTCATGGCGGTGGGGATCCGTCCGAACGCCGCGCTCGCCAGGTCCGCCGATCTCGAGGTCAATCGCGGCGTGGTCGTCGACGATCACATGCAGACGTCGGATCCCGACATCCTCGCCGTCGGCGAATGCGTGGAGCATCGCGGCACGTGCTACGGGCTCGTCGCCCCGCTCTACGAGATGGCGAAGGTCGCGGCCGCCCGGCTGTGCGACGACGCCGAGGCGGCCTTCGTGGGCGCGGTCACGTCGACCAAGCTGAAGGTGACCGGCATCGACCTCTTCTCGGCCGGCGATTTCGCGGAGGGAGAGGATCGCGAGGAGATCGTCCTGCGCGACGCGTCCCGCTCGATCTACAAGCGGCTCGTCATCGAAGACGACCGGATCGTCGGCGCAGTCCTCTACGGCGACACGTCCGACGGCGCCTGGTTCTTCGACCTTCTCAAGGAGAAGGCCGACGTCGCCGATCTGCGCGAAACCCTCATCTTCGGACGCGCCTATTCCGGAGGCGCGCCGCTGGACCCTATGGAGGCCGTTGCAGCCTTGCCGGATAGCGCGGAGATCTGCGGCTGCAACGGCGTGTGCAAGGGAGACATCGTCTCCGCGATAACCGGCAAGAACCTGTCTTCTCTCGAGGACGTCCGGACCCACACGAAGGCCTCCAACAGTTGCGGGTCCTGCACCGGGCTCGTGGAGCAGCTGCTCTCGGTGTCGCTGGGCGATGCCTACGATCCGGCGGCCGTGAAGCCCATGTGCGGCTGCACCGAGCTTGGCCATGGCGAGGTTCGCCGGCTGATCGTGGCGAAGGAGCTGAAGTCGATCCCGGCGGTCATGCAGGAGCTGGAGTGGACGACCGCGAACGGCTGCGCCAAGTGCCGGCCGGCGCTGAATTACTATCTCATCGCCACCTGGCCGGGCGAGTATGTCGACGACCAGCAGTCGCGGTTCATCAACGAACGCGTCCACGCCAACATCCAGCGCGACGGCACCTACTCGGTGGTTCCGCGCATGTGGGGCGGCGTGACCAATGCGCAGGAGCTGCGCGCCATCGCCGATGTGGTCGACAAGTTCGAAATTCCGACGGTGAAGTGCACCGGCGGCCAGCGCATCGACATGCTCGGGGTCAGGAAGGAGGACCTGCCGGCGGTCTGGTCCGATCTCAACGCCGCGGGTCTCGTCTCCGGTCACGCCTACGGCAAGGCGCTCAGGACCGTGAAGACCTGTGTGGGCACGGACTGGTGCCGGTTCGGAACCCAGGATTCCACCGGGCTCGGCATCCGGATCGAGAAGTTCATGTGGGGCTCGTGGACGCCGGCCAAGGTGAAGATGGCCGTCTCCGGCTGCCCCCGCAACTGTGCCGAAGCCACCTGCAAGGACGTCGGCGTCGTCTGCGTGGAGAGCGGCTACGAGATTCAGATCGGCGGGGCGGCGGGGCTCGACATCAAGGGCACCGAGCTTCTCGGCAAGGTCGACACCGAGGACGACGCCTTCGAGGTCATCGTCGCGGTCGTGCAGCTTTATCGCGAGCAGGGCTGGTACCTGGAGCGGATCTACAAGTGGATGGCCCGGGTCGGGCTGGAGACCGTTCAGGCTCAGGTGATCGAGGACCTGGAAAACCGCAGGGCCCTGTTCGACCGCTTCGTCTTTTCCCAGCGCTATTCCCAGGCCGATCCATGGGAGGAGCGGATCCGGGGCCGCGATGCCCACGAGTTCGCGCCTCTGGCTGATCTTACCCTGAAGGAGGCTGCGGAATGAACGACCGCTGGCACAAGATCGGCCATCTTCATGACATCCCGCCACTGGGGGCGCGCTGCGTGCTGACCCCGTTTGGCCGGATCGCGGTGTTCCGCACCGCGGACGATGCACTCTACGCCCTGGAGGATCGCTGCCCCCACAAGGACGGGCCGCTGTCCCAGGGGATCGTCCACGACACCTCGGTCACCTGCCCACTCCACAACGCGGTGATTGCCCTGGCCAGCGGGGAAATGTCGGGTCCGGAGGGCGGCCGCACCCGCACCTTCGATGTCCGGGTCGACCCGGCGTCGCAGGCCGTCGAGCTGTCTCTGGAGCCGAGGTCGGCGGAATTCGTGCGGCCGGACCGGCCGCTCGCGGCCGCAGAGTAGACGCCGGAGCGATTTCTGACGGGCGTACGCGCCCGATCGGATGATTTCACCAATGCAGGTGATCGAGCGAAGTCATGGACGCGACACGAGCGAATACGACGGTCCGCACGACCTGCGCCTATTGCGGCGTCGGATGCGGCGTGCTGGCGACCCCGAGAGCGGACGGGAGCGTCGATATCGCCGGGGATCCGGAGCATCCGGCGAACTTCGGGCGACTGTGCTCGAAGGGATCGGCGCTCGGCGAGACCCTCGGCCTCGACGGACGGCTGCTCCATCCCCGGGTCGGCGGGCGGCGGGTCTCCTGGGACGCTGCGACAGAGCTGGTCGCCGAGCGCTTTGCCCACGCCATCGCCGAACACGGACCGAACTCGGTCGCGCTTTATGTCTCCGGCCAGCTTCTGACCGAGGATTACTTTGTCGCCAACAAGCTGATGAAGGGCTTCATCGGGTCGGCGAACATCGACACCAACTCACGCCTGTGCATGGCATCCGCCGTCGCCGGCCACCGCAGGGCCTTCGGAGCCGATATCGTGCCGGGGACCTACGAGGACTTCGAACAGGCCGATCTCGTGGTTCTTGTCGGCTCCAATCTCGCCTGGTGCCATCCGGTGCTCCACCAGCGCCTGATGGCTGCGCGCGACAGGATCGGCACCCGGCTCGTGGTGATCGATCCGCGGCGCACGGCCACCGCGGTCGATGCGGACCTGCACCTTGCGATCGAACCGGGCTCCGACGTCGCCCTGTTCAACGGCCTGTTCGCCTATATGTCGGAGGTCGGGGCGGTCGACACGGGCTTTGTCGCAGCTCACACCTGCGGTCTGGAACAGGCGCTCGCCGAAGCGTCAGGCCACGTCGCGGACGTTGCCCGTCTCACCGGGCTCGACCCTTCGGACGTTCAGGCCTTCTTCGAGCTGTTCGCACGGACCGAGAAGGTGGTCACTGCGTTCTCGCAGGGCGTCAATCAGTCGGTCTCGGGCACCGACAAGGTCAATTCCATAATCAACTGCCATCTGATCTCCGGCCGCATCGGAAAACCGGGCATGGGACCGTTCTCCGTCACCGGCCAGCCCAACGCGATGGGCGGGCGCGAGGTCGGCGGTCTGGCCACCCAGCTCGCGGCCCATATGGATCTGGAAGCGGCCGCCGACCGCGAACGTCTCGGACGTTTCTGGCAAACGCGATCGGTCGCAGATCGTCCCGGGCTGAAGGCGGTCGATCTCTTCGAGGCTGTCCGCGATGGTCGGATCAAGGCTTTGTGGATCATGGCGACCAACCCGGTCGCGTCGATGCCTGACGCGGATCTGGTGCGGGAGGCGCTGAAG
Organism: Amorphus orientalis; assembly: GCF_030814015.1. Taxonomy (NCBI): domain Bacteria; kingdom Pseudomonadati; phylum Pseudomonadota; class Alphaproteobacteria; order Hyphomicrobiales; family Amorphaceae; genus Amorphus; species Amorphus orientalis. The sequence continues at coordinate 218,839 of NZ_JAUSUL010000005.1, read as the reverse complement.
GCGTGCCCCTTCGTGGTGGTCTCCGACATCCTGCCCGACACCGATACCGCAAAATGTGCGGACGTCCTGCTGCCGGCGGCCGGCTGGGGCGAAAAGGACGGTACCGTCACCAACTCCGAGCGCCTGATCTCGCGTCAGCGCGCCTTTCTCGACCTTCCCGGCGAGGCGCGTCCCGACTGGTGGATCATCACCCAGATCGCCCGGAGAATGGGGTTCACAGCCGCGTTCCCCTATTCGAAACCCGCCGACATTTTCGCCGAGCATGCGGCCCTGTCCTCCTTCGAGAACGATGGGGGGCGGGCTTTCGACATCGGCGGGCTGGCGGCTCTGGATGCTGCCGGGTATCACGAACTGGCACCCGCACGATGGCCATTCCGCCGGGACGCGAGCGCACAGACCCGCTTCGGGGGAGATGGTCGCTTCTTCACCCCCGACGGTCGCGCGCGGTTCGTCGCGACGCCGGTCGCCGGCCCCGCCCGGGAACCTCGCTATCCGATGGTGCTCAACACCGGTCGGGTTCGTGACCATTGGCACACGATGACGCGGACCGGCCGCTCGCCCCGCCTGTCCAGACACATCGCCGAGCCGTTCGTCGAAATCCATCCGCTTGATGCGGCCCAGGCAGGGATTGGGCCGGCGGACCTCGTTCGGGTCGAAAGCCCCTTGGGTCAGATCGTGGTGCGGGCGCTGGTTGCGGCGACCCAGCGGCAGGGGACCGTCTTCGTCCCGATGCACTGGAACGGTCAGACGGCGAGCGACGCCCGGGTCGACAGTCTGGTGATTGCCGACACCGATCCCGTCTCCGGGCAGCCTGCTTTGAAGTCCGGCAGGGTACGGATCGCGCGATTCCCTGCGCGGTGGTACGGCTTTGCCGTCACCCGGTCTTCTCCGCGAACACAGGATTGCGACTACTGGGCGCTGGCTCGCGCTCGGGCAGGCTATTGCGCGGAGCTCGCCGGCCTGGCCGATCCGGCTTCCTGGCGTGATCTGTTTGCGTCGCTGCTCGGATTCACCCTCGCCGAGGACGACGTGCACGCCCTGCATGATGTGCAGTCCGGGCACCACCGCCTGGCGGCCTTTTCCGGCGATCGCCTGCTCGGCGCGCTTTTCGTCGCCCGAGAACCCGTGGCCGCTTCCCGCAGCTTCCTGGCGGCAGCGCTGACGGAGCGGTTCGAGACCCCGCAGGACCGGCTCGCACTCCTGGCGGGACGCCCGCGTGGTGACGTTCCCGATACCGGTGCTCTCGTCTGTTCGTGCTTCGAAATCGGCACGAACCAGATCGAGGCGCTGGTGCGCGCAGGCGGGGCGAAGAGCGTCGACGACGTCGGCGCAAAGCTCAAGGCTGGAACCAACTGCGGCTCGTGCCGCGCGGAGATCCGGAGGATCATCCATGCTCGATCGCTCGAAAACGCCAACTGAGCGCCGGCCCGGGCGGATCGAACCGCTGGCCAAACTGCCGGTCTTCTTCGATCTTGCCGGCCGGCGCGCCGTGGTGATCGGCGGATCGGAAGGGGCGGCCTGGAAGGCCGAACTGCTTGCCGCCGCGGGGGCCGACGTCTCGGTGTTCGCCGCCGATGCGTGCTGTGACATGGACGCTCTCGCGGCTGATTCCCTGCCGGCGGGCTCCGTGACGCTCGTGCGTCGGTCCTGGCGTGCGGATGACCTAGTCGGCGCCGCTATCCTCGTGGGCGATGCGGAGACGGCGGAGGACGCTTCGGCGATCCGGTCCGCCGGACATTCAGCAGGCGCGGCCGTCAACGTCATCGACAAGCGGGACTTCTGCGATTTTCAGTTCGGTTCGATCGTCAATCGCTCGCCGGTGGTGATCGGCATTTCGACCGACGGGGCGGCGCCGGTGCTCGGACAGGCGATCCGCCGACGGATCGAGGCGCTGGTGCCGCCCTTCGTCGGCGCCTGGGCGGAGGCCGCGAAGGCGCTGCGAAGCCTTGTCGCCGAGCGGATCGGCGGCGCCGACGCACGCCGCCGCTTCTGGGAGCGCTTCGCCGAGCTGGCCTTTCGCGCGCCCCCGGGGCCGGATCCGCGGATGACCCTCCGCAGGGTCGCGGCGGAGACGGCGAGCGGGGCGTCCGCCGGTCGGGTGAGCCTCGTCGGCGCCGGGCCCGGTGACGCGGAATATCTCACACTCAAGGCGATGCGGGTGCTCCAGTCGGCCGATGTGATCCTGTTCGACGATCTGGTCGCCGGGGAGGTGCTCGAGCTCGCCCGGCGTGAAGCGCAGCGCATGCTGGTGGGCAAGCGGGGAGGGCGCGTGTCCTGCCGCCAGGAGGATATCAACGCGCTGATGGTCAAGCTGGCCTGCCAGGGCAAGCACGTGGTTCGATTGAAGTCCGGCGATCCGATGATCTTCGGGCGGGCAGGCGAGGAGATCGCGGACCTCTCACGACACGGCGTTCCCGTCGACGTCGTGCCGGGAATCACGTCAGCGCTCGCGCTGGCGTCGAAACTCGGTGTCTCGCTGACCCACCGGGACTGCGCGCATTCCGTGCGTTTCGTGACCGGCCATGCGCGCGATGGCGGTCTGCCCAGGCTCGATTGGGCCGGCCTGGCCGATCCGGAGACGAGCCTGCTGGTCTATATGGGCGGCCGCACCTGCGCTGATTTCGCAGAGCGACTTATCGCCGAGGGACTGCCGCCCTCGACGCCTGTCGTCGCCGCATGGGCTCTCGGCCGTCCGGATGAGCACATCGTGCATGGCAGGCTCGACGGCTTGGCCGATAGTGTGGCCCGGATCGGATACGAGCGACCGGTCCTGCTTGGTGTCGGCCACGTGTTTTCTGCGGCTTCGGCGACTGCGGCCTCGTCGACCGGGCTGGAGACCCGAATGGCGGTCTCGTCTATCTGAAGGCGGGCGACCCGTCTGTCTATCGGGCCGCCGGCCTCGTTTGGTTGGGATCTGGCCCGATCGGTTCATATCATGACGAGGGCTCGGCACAGTGTCACCGGTCGCGGCGCCTCCACGACGGGCCCATTGATGGCGACGGCGATCCGATCTCCTTGCGGAGCGCCTTCTGCGACCGACGGCCTGTTTGCCCTCGGATCGCCGCGCCCGATGCAGCGCTTCCTCATCGTCGATAAGGGCATGTCGTGGCAGACTGTTCTGATATCGCGGGGCGGGCCGGGGCTGGTTTGGGCCACTGGACGCGACCCGGATCTCGATATCGGGCCAGTCGAGCCCGCCGCGTTCGACGTCCGAGCTATGTTTGCCAGGCCCCGTGCCCGAAAAATCGACAGCAGGCCAGGTCGGAGAAAAAGGAAGGCCCACCATACCAACCGTGAGGCAACTTCAGTCCATCGTGGCGCTCGCTGAAACACTTCACTTCCGGCGGGCGGCGGAGCGGTGCGGGATCAGCCAGCCGTCGTTGACTGCCCAGATCCAGGCAATCGAGGCCGATCTCGGCGTGCAGCTGTTTGAACGCAGTCGGTCCCGGGTGGTCACCACGCCGACGGGTCGGGAGGTCATCGACCGCGCTCGGCGCGTCCTTGCCGAAGTTCAGGGCATCGAGGATTTCGTGGCGACCGTCCGCAGCGGCGTGATGGACGGCACGATCCGGCTCGGCGTCATGCCGACGCTCGGCCCCTATCTGCTGCCCCATGTGGTCGCACAGCTGCACAGTGAGCACCCGGCCCTCAAGCTCTATGTTCGTGAGCGTCCTCCACGCGGACTGGAGGAAGAGCTTCTGCGGGGCGACCACGACGTGATCCTGGCGCATCTTCCCATGCGCAGCGCGGACGTCGTGACCGCGCGTCTGTTTCGTGAGCCCCTCTATCTCGCGCTGGCGAGAGACCATCCGCTCACTGCCGAGCCCGAACTGCGGACAACCCATCTGGCCGGTCTCAAGGTTCTTTCGCTCACGGCGCAATATCATCTTCATGAGCAGGTACTGTTCCTGTGCCAGGAATTCGGCGCAACGCTCGAACTGGCTTACGAGGGAACGAGCCTCGATGCCCTGCGCTCCATGGTGGGCATGGGAATGGGCGTAACCTTCCTTCCTGCCCTCTATGCGCGGTCCGAGCTCAGTCACGCCAGCGACGTCGTGGTCCGCCGGCTTGGCGATCGACCCATCTCGCGCTCCATCGGCCTCGTCTGGCGCAAGAGCGCAGGTCGCGCGGTGACCCACCGGATGATCGCAGATTCAATCCGGTCGATCGTCCGTCGCGAGTTTTCGGACCTGACCCTCGAGACCTGAACGCTCGCGCTGCGTGATAGGATAATCCGATCAATCCAGATCTGAAACTCGATTGAGGCTATGACGCGGGACTCCCATCTCCGGCATGTAGACGGCAGATCGCTTGGGAGGACTGCTATGCCGAAGACAGCTGACATCATGCGGCGGGTACGCCGGCTTTCCCAGATGAAGCGCGCCATGGACGCCCGGCTCGATGCGGCCGGCGGTCCGGGAAGAGATCCCAAGGATCCGCATCTGGCGACGCTTCGCCTCATGCGCGCCGACGTCTCGCGCCGTCTCGAGCGGCTGCGCGGGGCCGGCTTCCGGGCGCTGGCCTGAGAGCTGCGGACTGGCGCGCCACGGCAGCGAGCTGTCGGCGCGCCAGGATGCCAGTCCGGACCCATGGCCATATCCCTGACACTTGTTGCAGGATCGTTCGCGGGAGCGGCGCTCTTGCCCTGGACCCTGGGACGTCTCAGCGCCCATGCGCTGGCCGTCCTTCCGCTCGCCGTGTGCGCGACGCTTTTCGCGTACGGCAACGATATCCTGGCAGCCGGCGGCGAAACCGTCCGGTGGGCCTGGGTCGAAAGCCTCGGCATAGCGCTCGCATTCCGCATCGACGCGTTCTCGCTGCTCTTCGCGACGCTGATCAGCGCGATCGGCGCGCTCGTCGTGATCTATGCCGCCAGCTACATGGATCATGGCACGGAGCGGCTTCGCTTCCTGTCGCTGATCCTTGCCTTCATGGCGGCGATGCTCGGCGCCGTGTTCGCGAACGACGTCATCCTGTTCTTCGTGTTCTGGGAACTGACGAGCGTCCTGTCGTTTCTCCTGATCGGCTTCAAGAGTGAAGACGCGGAGGCGCGCCGCGCGGCAAATCAGGCGCTGATGGTAACGGCCGGCGGCGGGCTCGCGCTGCTTGCCGGCCTCCTGCTCGTTGCCAACATCGCCGGCACGACCGAAATCACCGCCATCGTCGCGCAGGGAGAAGCCATCACCGCGGATCCGCTGTTTCCCGCAGCGCTTGTTCTGGTGCTGGCAGGTGCCTTTTCGAAGTCGGCGCAGGTGCCGTTCCAGTTCTGGCTCGCCAACGCGATGGCCGCGCCGACGCCTGCGTCCGCCTATCTGCATTCCGCGACGATGGTGAAGCTCGGCATCTTCCTTCTCATCGTGCTGGACCCCGCCTTCGGACACTCCGAACTCTGGCAGACCCTGCTGGTCGGCTTCGGTGGTGCGACCATGCTGGTGGCCGCCGTCCAGGCGCTGCGCGTGGAACGCTTCAAGGCGGTGCTCGCCCAGACCACCGTCGCCGCACTCGGCACGTTGACCCTTCTCGTCGGACTCGACAATCCGGTCGCCGCGGTCGCCACCGTCGGGTTCTTTCTCAGCCATGCGCTCTACAAGGCCGCGTTGTTCTTCGTGGCCGGAAACGCGATCCACGCCACCGGGGTCGCCCGTCTCTCGCAGATGAGCGGACTTTTCCGGGCGCTGCCGCTCACGGCCATTGCGGCGGTCGTGGCGAGCCTCTCAATGGCGGGTCTACCGCCGTTCATCGGCTTCATCGCCAAGGAGCTCCTGTTCGAGGCGAAACTCACGAGTGCAGGCATCTCGGCACTCCTAGCCGTGGCAGTGATCGTGAACGCGGTGCTCGTCGCCGTCGCCGCCGTGGTCGCGCTCCGGCCTTTCTTCGGGCGCGAGCAGAAACCGGCCACGCTGCGTCACCGCGAGCGGTTCGGTCTCGTGATCGGGCCAATCATGCTTGCGGGTCTCGGTGCGGCATTCGGCCTTGCGCCCGGACTTGCCTCGTCGGCCATCCTCGCCGACGCCGCGTCGGTCGCGGCGGGCGAGCAGATCGACACCAAATTGAAGCTCTGGCACGGACTGACGCCAATGCTTGCGTTGTCGGGGCTCGCCGTCGGCGTCGGCGCTTTCCTCGCCTGGCAGTGGGAGGCGGTCCACAGAATGCTGGCGCGCGTGTCGGTTCCGACGCCGATGCACGCCGAGCGACTGTTCGACCGCCTCGGCGGGCTGGTGCTGGCCTGCGCGCGCACAAGCACGGCGGCGATGCAGAACGGCTCGTTGCGCCGCTACACCCTGGTGCCTCTCCTTGCGGCCACGGCGCTCATCGTCTTTGCGCTCGCGCGGACCGGCATCGCCGTACCGGACCTGACCTTTGACCGTCCCTACATCATCGGCATCGTCGGCGTGCTGGTGATCGGATCGGCGCTTGCCGCGCTGGCGAGGTCGTTTCTCACCGTCCTGGTCGGCGTGGGCCTGGTGGGCTATGCGCTCGGCGTTCTCTTTCTGAAGAAAGGGGCGCCCGACCTGGCGTTCACCCAGTTCGCCGTCGAAACGGTGTTCGTGGTCATCGCAACGGCGGTGGTGCTGCGCCTTCCGGCCTCCGCGCTCGACGCGCGCACCATCCGCCAGAAGCGGGTCGATGGCGCGGTCGCGCTGTCCCTCGGTGCAGCCTCGACCCTTCTCGCGATCAGCCTTCTTGCGAGCCCCTTCGACGAGCGCGTCAGCGACTATTTCCGTCTCGCCTCCTACACGGAAGCGTTCGGCCGCAACGTCGTCAACGTCATCATCGTGGATTTCAGGGCGCTCGACACCCTGGGCGAGATCGGCGTCGTCGCGCTCGCCGCCGTGGCCGCCTTCGGGCTGATGCGGGGCCTCAGACTGCGCGCGAAGAGGAGCCTGCCATGAAGGGCGTATCCGGTCGCCACGGGACGCGTCCCGTCCTGCCGTCGCCAATCCTGGCCGCAAGTGCGGGCCTTCTCGCGACGCTCATGGCGGCGGTCGCCGTGATCATCCTTCTGCGCGGACACAACGCACCGGGTGGCGGCTTCATTGGCGGACTGGTCGGAGCGGGGGCCCTGGTGGTGATCGCCTACGCGTTCGGCGTGCGCAAGGCGCAGCGGCTCCTCCGGGTCCACCCGGTGGCGCTTGCCGGCTGGGGGCTCGCCCTGGCGCTGATTTCCGGGCTCCCGGGGCTTCTCGGCGGCGTTCCGTATCTCACGCACCTCTGGGGCGACATCGAGAGCGAGGTCGGCGTCCTCAAGGTCGGCACGACTTACGTCTTCGATCTCGGCGTCTTCCTCGTGGTGGTCGGTGCCGTCTCCGCCTTCTTCTTCCTGTTCGAGGAGAACTGACCGGATGGAAGCCTCGCTCGCCCTCGGCTTCGGAGCTCTGATCGCAGCCGGAACCTACATGCTTCTGGCTCGGCATATCCTGCGCATGGTTCTCGGCTTGTCGCTCATCGCGGTCGCGGTGAACATGCTCCTGTTTCTCGCCGGCGGGGTCGGACCCGAAGAGCCGGCCCTCATTGCCGCAGGCGCAGAGGTGGCCGCCCCCGGCACCGCGAACCCGCTGCCGCAGGCCCTGGTGCTGACGGCCGTCGTGATCGGCTTCGCGCTGCTTTCGTTCGCCCTCGTCCTCGCCTACCGCGTCCAGCTCGCGCTGGGTTTCGTCGACACCGACGCCATGCGAGAGGCGGAACCTGCCGGGGAGGACGGACGATGAGTGCCGATCTTCTTCTCATCCTTCCGGTCCTGATTCCACTCGCCGCGGCGACCCTGTGCACGATCGTCTGGGGATCGACGCGGCTTCAGGCGGCGGTGACGATCGCAGCGGCCGCCGCGCTCCTCGTCGTCTCCGCGCTTCTCGTGGTCCGGGTGGCAGACGGCACCATCCTCGTGACGCGCTTCGGCGACTGGGCGGCGCCGTTCGCCATCGCGTTCGCCGCCGACCGTCTCGGCGCCGCCATGGTCCTGGTGACCGGGCTTCTGGGGCTGGCCGTCGCGGTCTACGCACTCGCGGACGTCCGGCGGATCGCCGCGCTCTCCGGCTTCTATCCGCTCTACAACGGTCTTTTGGCGGGTGTGGCCGGCGCCTTCCTGACGGCCGATCTCTTCAATCTCTACGTCTGGTTCGAGGTGATGCTGATCGCTTCGTTCGGGCTTCTCGTCCTGAACAAGACGCGCGAGCAGCTCGACGGCGGTCTCAAATACCTTGCGCTCAACATGCTCGGCACGCTGTTCTTTCTCGCGGCGATCGCGCTCCTGTACAACGCCGCCGGCACGCTGAACCTCGCCGATCTCGCCATGACCCTGCAGGGAACGAGTGGAACCGCCGCGGCCACCGCAGCGGCCTGGCTCCTGCTGCTCGCCTTCCTGATGAAGGCCGCGGCCTTCCCGCTGTTCGCCTGGCTGCCCGCGTCCTACCACACCGGGTCTATCGCGGTGGCCGCGATCTTCGCGGGCCTGCTCACCAAGGTCGGCGTCTACGCCATCATCCGGATCTACACTCTGGTGCTGCCTCTGGAGGGGACGGCGCTGCAGACCGTGCTCCTCGTCGTCGCCGCGCTCACCATGGTGACCGGCGTGTTCGGCGCAGCTGTACAGTGGGACGTACGGCGGATCCTGTCGTTCCACATCGTCAGCCAGATCGGCTACATGCTGCTCGGCCTCGCGCTGTTCACGCCGTACGCCATCGCGGCCGCCGTTTTCTATGTCGTCCACCACATCATCGTGAAGGCCAACCTCTTTCTGGTGGCCGGTGTCATCGGCCGCGTGGGCGGCACCTACGACATCCGCAGAAGCGGCGGGCTGATGATGCTCTCTCCGCTGCTGGCCGTTCTGTTCCTGATACCGGCGCTGTCGCTCGGAGGCATTCCGCCGCTGTCGGGTTTCTGGGCGAAGCTGATGGTCATAGACGCCGGTCTTGAAGACGAGGCGTGGATCGTCACGGCGGCCGCGCTCGCCGTCGGTCTCCTGACGCTGTTCTCGATGGGGAAAATCTGGGCTTACGCCTTCTGGCGAAGCCCCGCAGATGGCCGCTCCCGACCGGTGGGCTGGAAGCGGATGGTGCCGATTGCCGCCCTGGCGGCCGTGACGCTCGCGATCGGCTTCAGCGCCGAGCCGCTAGTCGCCTTCTCGCTCCAGGCCGGTCAGCAACTCATCGATCCGGCCGACTACATCGCGGCGCTGACGCCACCGATCGAGGACACCGTCGCGGAGAACGTCCGATGAAGCTTTTTGCCTACACCCGCTTTTTCGGAATTTTCGTCCTGGAACTGGTGCGATCGTCGCTCGCGGTCTCGCGGGCAATCCTGTCGGGAGATCGCTCCATGCGATCGGCCGTGGTCGCCATCCCGCTCGACCTCGAGAAGCGGGCAGATGCCGCGCTTGTCGCCAACGCCGTGACCCTGACCCCGGGCACCACGTCGCTCCATCTCAGCGAGGACGGCCGCAGCCTCTACGTCCACGTCATGGACTGGGCCGGCGACGAAGCGACGGTCGACGCAATCAAGTCGCGGTTCGAACGCGTGCTGAAGGAGGCCTGATGCTGGAGATCATCGACATCGCCCTGGTTCTGTTCGGCGCGATCGCCGTGGTGCTTGGCGCCGTCAGGGCCGTCATCGGACCGCACATGGTCGACCGGGTCATTGCGCTCGACATGCTGACCGTGGCGGGGGTCGCCTTCGCAGCGCTCGCAGCGCGGGCATCCGGCTCTGGCGCGTTCCTGGACGTCGCCCTCGGAATTGCCCTGATGGGCTTCGTTGCCACGATCGCCTTCTCGCGGCTGATTGAACGGCTGCCCGAAAATCCGGAGGACCGGGAGGAAAGGCCGTGATCGAGGTTCTCGCCTACTTGCTGAAAGCGATCGGGACGACCTTTCTCCTCATCGCGGCGGTCGGAGTTGTGCGCCTTCCGGACGCGTTCACCCGGATGCACGCGGCCACCAAGGCGGGCACGCTCGGAGCCGGCCTGGTTGTTCTGGGCAGTGCGCTTCCGCTGGAAAGCGCGTTCTCAATCGGCACGGCGATCGTCACGCTTCTCTTCCTCCTGCTCACAGTGCCGCTCGCCTCGCACAGCCTCGGCCGTGCGGCCTATATCGGTGGCGCTCCGTTCTGGCAGGGCACCGCCTCGGATGCCCTTGATGGAACGTTGCCGCGCGGAGAACCGGCCGAGCCGAAATCGGCGCCGGTGGAGCCGCTCGCAATCGAGCGGATCGTCGTCATGCCGACCTATGAGAGCGACTGCAACGCCAGCACACAGGCGGTCTCGCTGGGCCGCGCGCTCGACGTTCCCGTGGTGTGTCTTGGTGTCATCGACCCGAGGTTCTTCGAGACGGCCCCGGAAGGTCGCGGGCTCGCCCGTGAACGCGCGCAGTCCACGTTGAGCCGCGCTATCGCTCTCGGTGCGCAGGGCGCGCCGATGGAGCTTGTCGAGGCCGATCCGCGCACGGCCCTCGCTCGGGTCGTACGGGACGGCGACCTGGTGGTGCTGCCGTCGCGCGGCTGGTTCGACCATGGCGCTGGACGTGAGCCCGAGGACATCTCGGGCCGCGGGGAAGCCTTGCTGCCGCTGGCGCGGAGCCTTGCGCAGCCGGTTCTGTTCGCAGGCGAACCGGCGCCGGTCCGCCGCATCTCCATCCTTGACGACGGCAGTCCGGCGGTGGCGCGGGCGCTGGCCACGCTCGCAACGCTCGAACCATTCGGAAAGGCGGATCTCGTCGTCCACTGGGCTCGAGACTACCAGCCGGAATCGGAACGGCGCGCCGAGCTGTCGGCCGTCTGTGACGGCGTGGCGTTTTCCGCCAGGCGGAGCGGCGCCGGCGTTATCGACGATCCCGGTGAGGTCGTCGTCTCCACCTCGCCGCACAGTGGTCGTGCCGACTGGTACGGCCTCGACTGGCGCGACCGTCTGGCGCCCGGCTGGCGCGGCCATCTGCTCCTCGTGTGAGCGCGACCGTCCGATCGGAGGCATGATATGGACCGGTTCAAGAACATCCTTGTGATCTGTGACGGCACCCGCCTCGATCGGGACGTGATCGACCGCGCGAAACCGCTTGCTGTGGAAAACGGGGCCGCGGTGACGTTGGTCGATGTCGTCGCCACGGCTCCTGGGGAGCTTGCCCGCCTCTTTGCTGCCTTGCCTGGCGATCATGCCCACGAGCTTGAAGAACAGATCATCGCGACGCATCGCGCCCGTCTTCAGGGATTGGCACAGCCGCTCGTCGCCGCGGGGATCTCGACCGCTGAAGTCGTTCGTCAGGGTACCCCGTTCATCGAGATCATCGGCCATGCTCTGCATTTCGGCTGTGACTTCATCCTTCGGAGCGGGTCCGGCCCGAGGAATGGAGAACGGGCGCTCGATGGACTGGACATGCACCTGATCCGCAAGAGCCCCGTCCCATTCCTGCTGTGGCGTGGGCAGACGGGCGCGGGGCTGAAACGTGTTCTTGCGGTCGTCGATCCGAACGACTCCGATCCCCACCGCAACGCGATGGCTCACGACGTGATGAAGCTTGCGACATCGTTTGCCGCCCACGATGCTGCAGCACTCGACGTTCTCGACGTCTGGCACGTTCCCGAGGAGCAGGTGCTGCGACACCAGCTTGAGGCGGATCTGAAGGCGGATGCGGACTGGCTCATCGAACGGGTCGAGAGCAGCGTCTCGCGCGATCTCGACCTGCTGGTCGCTCGATACGCCGGGGTGGGCGCCCAGATCCAGACGCATCAGGCCAAGGGGTCGCGGCAAGCGATCGTTCCCGAACACGTCGCCCGGCACGGCATCGATCTCGTCGTGATGGGGTCTCTCTCGCGCCCGGACGTGCCTGGTTATCTCGTGGACGAGGACGTGGAGATGATCCTCAATCGGGTCGACTGCAGCGTCCTGACCGTGAAGCCGGCCGGCTTTGACACCCCGGTGCGGCCGTCCGCTGCGGCGTAGGCTCCGGCGGGGCTTTCCGGCCTGTGCCCGCGGCTTCCGGTTGGACGGAAACACAGGGTCCGCATCCGCAGACCCGTAAAGGTGACGCATCTCTCTAAGGATTGCCCGAGGGAGCCTGGTCAACGGAACGTCGTCAGCCCGAAGCCTCTTCGGTCGCCACGGGCCTAAAACGTGAAAGAGGCGCCGATGATCGGTCCGTGGATCGTGGTGTCGAACTCGAACGGACCGTCCTGGTAGTCGACGCCCACAGCGCGATAGCCGGCAAGGGCGGAGATCCGGTCGGAAAACTCGTAGCCGACCCCGCCGAGCAGGTCCCAGCCGAACTTCGATCCGCCCCCGCCGCCGAGCGCCATACCGGTCAGATAGACATGGTCTGACAGGTCGAAACGGCCCTTCAGGCCGCCCATGGCGTCGACCCAGGTGGCGTTGTCCTCGAAGCCGCGGCCGTTGAAGAAGCCGCCGTTGAAGGAGAGTTCGTTCCTGACCGACCAGAGCCGGGCGCCGCCCACAACGTCGAGGCGCGCATTGGACAGGTCCAGGATCGAGTAGCCGGCAAGCGCGGTGGCCTCCATCACGGTCGACCCGAAGCTCACGTTGGAGGCCGCGATGCCGTAGGGCGTCGTCTCCTTGGTCGACAGCTTCAGAAAGAGCAGGTCAGTGCTCAGGCTGAACCGGCCATGGCGGGCCTCGCCGGCCAGCATGACCGAGAAGTCGAGGTCGCTCAGGATATCGGAAAAGCTCATGTCGACATCGACCGCAGGAGCGCCGAAGGAGGAGACGGTTCCGGACATGCCCGCCGCCCAGAAATAGGGGGCGACGCTGACAGTCCAGTCCGGCTGCGAGACCGGCTTCGTGTCGGAAGCAGGGGCGGCAGGGGGAACGAGGTCCGCCGCGATCGCAGCCGAGCTGATGAGGACGGCACATGCCGCACCGAAGGCAAGGGCCGCGCGGGACGGCATCAGATGTCGAAGGTCGTTCATGTGCATGGTCGCCCGAAGGCGTCTCCCTCTCATGCGGGTCTCCCGCGCTTCGGCGGAACGGCCTGAAAGTCGCTGTCGACCAGATGCGTCCACCGGGATGGAAAAGGCCCGGACGCCGGGCCGCAGACTTTGCGATCAGTCGGGCGCGCAGGCGTGGTCGATGAGCTGGCGGACCGCGAGGGGGCCTTTCCACGACCGATGCGGGGAAAACAGCCAGTTGAGCGCGCGCTCGGACAGCCACGGGAAGAAGTCGCGCGTGATCTCGGCGATGAACAGTCGGTCGCTCCTGTGGATGGTGGTGCGCAGACTGCCGTAAATGGTGTCGGCTTCGCGCGCGGTGTCGATCAGCCAGAAGTCTTCGCTCACCCGATAGGTGTCGCCAAAGCGCTCGCCGAGTGCCTGGTCAAAGGCGCGTTCCTGCGCTTCGTCGGACGCGTAGTAGACTGCGTAGACCGTCATCTCCGTCCCCCGTCACTTACGGCGCATGACGTCCGACCCGACGCCGTCACCGTCCCTCAGACGTATACGGAGTACCCAACTGGCCGGCTTGTTATTTCACGTCAGCGGTCCCGGCGGATCCGCGCCCGGAATTCCGAGGGCGAGCAGCCCATCCAGTTGTGGAAGGCCTTGGTGAAGCTGGCGTGGCCCTCGTAGCCGACATGCATCGCGATCTCGAGGATCGGCCGGTCGGTCTCGCGCAGCAGGCTGAGCGCGCGCGCCATGCGCGCCTGACGGAGGACCTCACGGTATGTGTAGCCCTTCTGGCCGAGCAGGCGTTGCAGGCTTCGGGCACCGGTGCCGACCATGCGGGCCGTTCCGTCGATGTCGGTCTGCCCGTCGAGAAGCCTGAGCGCCACGATGGCGGAGATCGAGCGCGCGGGCTCCGGCGCATGTGACAGGACCAGGTCCGCGGTCAGTTCCCTGAGCGTGACGATCCCCGCAATCGATCCGGGCTCCTTGTCCCGCCGCGCGCGCAGATCCTGGGCCGCAAAGGCGATCCCGGTACCGTGGCACCCGTAGCGGACCGGGATCTGCAGTCGGCTTTCCAGGAGGTGGGCCTCGGGATCGCGCGGGTAGGGCAGTTCGACCCATTTCGGCGTCCATCGATCGCCGAGATATTCCCGGCCGATCAGGATCATGGGGCCAAGCAGGTGATCCTTGTGGTGGATCGATGCCAGGCTGAAAGCCGGTCCGACGCATCGCCACAGCCAATGATCGTCGCGTTTCAGGAGCTCCAGCCGCCCATGAACCGCGTGGGAGCGGAACGTCAGGCAGTAGCGCTCGATCGCTTCGCCCAGCGTCGGCGCGGCCGCGCCGTAGGTGCCCCAGAGACCGTAGCCCCACGCCTTCGCCATTTCGAAGCCGACGTCGAACCCGAAGGTGCGATCGCCCAGAACGTCGGCGCACCTTTCGAAGAGTCCGATCATGCTGTGAAGCGGTATCGGCGTCTGCGGTTGGCCGATCACCGCGAGGGGAAGCCCTTCCCGTTCGAAGGCCTTCCAGAGTTCGCGCTCGCCGGCGCGTCGTTCGAAGAGCGCCGGAAGCGGACCGAACCCGCTGGCCCTTACCAGGGAAACCGATCCGTCAGACGCCATCCGCCCACCCCGCCGCCCCGATCTGCGAAGACATCGGCGTCGGCGACGACGCTTGATGGCGCAGCACCCGATCCGGGAGCGCGCGCAAGCGCCCGTGCATGCTCGACCGAGTGTGCTTCAATCGAGCCTATTCCGGAAATGCCGCGTCAGGGAAGTCATGCCACCGCCTGATCTTCCAGCCGTCCGGCCCTTTCTCGATCCAGCCTTCGTAGTTGAGGCTGGAGACGGCGGTGAAGGTCTTGCCGTCCTTCGCGTTGGTCAGAAGCCCGACGACGCTGACATGCGCGGTGTCGGCCGTCTGGTCCAGAAACAGGACATTCGCCATCAGGTGGCGGCGCAGGTTGCCGGAGGTGCGGAACTCGGCCATCCGCTTCGTCCAGAACGTGCGGAACGCGTCGCCGGTGAACGAAACCGGCGTTTGGCCGGGCACGGCGGCCACAAAGACGGCATCGGGTGTGAACAGGCTCAGCCAGGCGTCCGCGTCGGTGTTGTCATAGGCGAATGCATAGGCGGAGATCAGGTTGGTGATCGCCATGCGGTCGGTGACGTCGAAGTCCGTCGTGCCGGGATTGCGGTCCGGCGCATAGGACCGCAGCGGGGCGGCCGTGGCGGCAGGGGAGCCGACCCCGGGCGCGGCCGACTCGGCAGAGACGGCGCCGCCTGCGAACAGGACGGGAAGCGAAACCGCGATCGCTGCGGCGACGACCTTATTCATGCGCACTCCATCGGTTGAGGTGCGCCGTCGCCACCGGGGCGTGTGGTGGCGACGGCGACCACCCGGACCCGGGCTTCCCCGGCTCCAAGCCGGCTACTGCGCGCTCGAAGCCTGCTCGGCGCGGGCGATCGCCGGCGGCGCCCATTTCCCGATCAGCGCCTCCGGCCGGGGTGCATACAGGCGCATGGTCACGTTGAACGGCCCGGCCGGCGCCGGCAGCCAGTTCGCCTGCTTGTCCGCGCCGGGGCTTTCATGCTGGACATAGAGGTCGATCGACCCGTCGGCGTTCTTCTTGAGCGGCATCCAGCTCGACAGCGCGAACCGGTTCAGCTCGTTGGCGACCTGAAAGCCGTCGTTGTCGTAGACGGTCACCGACCAGAACGCGTCGACCGGAGGGATCTCGGACGCCTCGAAGTGCAGGACGTAGTCGTTCGTGCCGTCGAGCGGCTTGCCTTCGGCGTCGGTGAGCGAGATCGGATAGATCGCGTCCTGGGGCACGTTGGCGCCGAGGCCGATCTGCGCCATGATCGCGCGCTTGAGGTAGTAGTTGCCGTAGACGCCGACGGTGTCGACGTCCATCGACCAGCCGTTGACGGTCTCTGCGATGGTCGGCGTCTTCCAGGCCATCAGCTGCTGGGCGGACTTCGGGGCGGCTTCGATGGCCGCCTTCACGACGGGATCGGCGGCGTCGAAATCGAAGCTCTCGCCGGGCGCGATGCCGAGCCGAGCCATCCGCGCGACGATCGGCTGATCGGTCGGGTGCGGCGGGTTCACCTCAAAAAGCTTGGCCGCGTAGGCGAAATAATCCTTGCCCGCCATCGTATCGACCTGGACCTTCGGCGGGGTCTTCACGTCGACGGTCGGATCCGGCGAGAATGTCGGCTCCGAAACGTCCTGGCCCCATCTGGAGAGCGGCGTGACCTTGTAGCCGTCCTGGATCTTGTGAACCGCGTCGTAATCCGACGGCCCGTCGGTCTTGGTGCGGCCGATGATCCAGACATAGGGCGTCGGCGCGTCGATCCGCTGGGTGCCGTCCGGAAGGCCGAGCGTCCTGGCGAAATCCGTGCCCAGATCCGGCCGCCAGCCGGGCGGGGTCACCAGGAAGGTCGCCGCTTCCGTACCCGTTGTCCGCCATCCCGGCGAGGCGAAGACGTCCGTCCACATGTCGAGCATCGGCAGCAGATAGTAGCGGCCGCCGGTATCGGGTGCGGAGACGATCATCGGTTCCCCGGTCAGATCGAGGAACGTCGACGAATAGAGGGTATCGAAGTTCGGCCGGACGACCGACTTCTCGTCGGCGGTCGGGTAGGCGCGGACGTTGGTGAACCAGTTCTCCACGCCGCCGAACGAATATTTGGCCGGGTCCAGGCTGGAAACCTGGCGCCGGGTCAGATCCATGGTCACCAGCGGATAGAAGTAGAGATAGGCCTCGACCGCGAGGGTGTTGGCTTCGGTCTGGGTGAGGGTCTGCGCCTGGGCGGTGCCGCCTCCAAGCAGAACGGAAGCCGAGAAAACGGCGCCCACCAGTGCATTTTGAAGCTTCATTCTGTTTCTCCGACTTCCGTCGCTCCTTCGCCGGGCCGGCGCCAACTGCTGGGGCTGCCGGTCCGGCCTGTGTTTGGCGGCGTCATGACACGGCGGGTCTCGCGGATCGCGGCGAGCAATTCGGCGTGTGCGGACCGTCCCGACGCCTCATGCGATGCCGGGGTCCTGGCCCCTCAAGCGCAGCGACGACATTGAAGCCGCTCCAGCCAGCCGGGGCTTTGCAATTTCCGTCAGCCGGGGAGGACGGAGACCGGCCAGGGATCGCCGTGCGGCGCCGGACCGATGGGGCGAGGATTGCCGAAGGGCCTGCGTATCCGGGGGGCGCGCACAAAAAAGGCCGCCCCGGCGGGGGCGGCCACGAAAAGGCTGCAGCAGATGAGCCCGGATCAGCGCGAGTAGTACTCGATGACCAGGTTCGGCTCCATCTGGACCGGGTAGGGCACGTCGCCGAGGCCCGGGATCCGGTTGTAGGTGGCCGTCATCTTGGTGTGGTCGGTGTCGATATAGTCCGGCACGTCCCGCTCCGGCAGGCCGACGGCTTCCAGGACCATGATCATGTCCTTGGAGCGCTGGCGCACCTCGATGACGTCGCCGACCTTGCAGCGATAGCTCGGGATGTTGACCTTGCGGCCGTTCACCATGACGTGGCCGTGGTTCACGAACTGACGCGCGGCGAACACGGTCGGCACGAACTTGGCGCGGTAGACGAGGGTGTCGAGGCGGCTCTCGAGCAGGCCGATCAGGCGCTCGGAGGTGTCGCCCTTCAGGCGCACGGCCTCGTCGTAGATCTTGCGGAACTGCTTTTCGGCGATGTTGCCGTAGTAGCCCTTCAGCTTCTGCTTGGCGCGCAGCTGCACGCCGAAGTCGGAGAGCTTGCCGCGGCGGCGCTGGCCGTGCTGGCCGGGGCCGTACTCGCGCTTGTTGACCGGGCTCTTCGGGCGACCCCAGATGTTCTCGCCCATGCGGCGGTCGATTTTGTACTTCTGCGAATGACGCTTCGACATATGGATCCGTGTCCTTGCAATGAATGAGGATCCCGAAGACCGGCGGCCTTCCGGATCCGTTGGACACGCCCCCTCCTTTGCTGGATTGACCGGAACCGGTCGAAACAGCCGACAGGGACGACGCGAGTCGGACGCTCATCCCGCGGGTGCGTGAAATCCGCCAGCGTTGCCGCCAGCGAAGGGGCGTGAGATAGGCGATCGGGGCGTGGAAGTCAATTCGGGGCCGACGCGAAAGACCAGAACTCCAAGGCATCCTTCAATTCGCGTTCCTCAATCTGACCAAAATCAATCCCTTTGCCATCAATCGCGAGGATAGCAGATGCCACAATAGCCTCTGCTGTCTCGATCAAAATCAGCAACTCTTCGGATGTGGGCTTAGTGTCTGAATCGGTGAACAGGGCGAAGGCCTTAAATGAGGAATGCGCAAGCACAGTGTCCCGGTAATTCTTCAGTTTCTTTGCTCCGGCCTTTCCTATCGGGTCTCGACTGAGGCGTTCGTATTGTGCGACAGCCTGGTCGATTGCCTCGGTTACAACTTTAGCAGCATCCCCTGCTGTGCTTGAGCCCCAAAGCTCAGGAAGATGCGAAGCAAACACTGCAAGCCGGGATCGAACGCGCTTCTGCCTCAGAAGGCGGACCAACAACGGGATCGACGCCGTGTCGCTACTGTTGAGCCGGTTGGCCACAGATTGGCCGCTACGAGGCGTAGGAATTTCATAGAGGGTCGCAAGGATTAAGACCATCCGAATCCTTAGACTGCGCATAATGGTCGCGTAGGTTAGATTGTCTGTTTCGCTAAATGCTGCGGTTCGAGATGTGTGGTTAGCAGCCTTAATCACTGCCTTAAGGCGAACTGCATCGGTTGTTACAGTCTCGACCCACCGGGCAATCAAGAATACCCGATTGAGAGCCTGATCCCTGGACAGGCGCTTTGACTTTTTCTTTGTCATTCCCCTGCCTCCCACGCCAGCGAATGCTCAGGATAGCTGTTTTGGCGTAATCGGCGCTATCCATGCCCAGCGAGCCCGCGCACTCAGCCGTTTCGCTTGTCTCTTAATCGATTTTGGGAGGCGGCCGGCCAATCTGCCCGGTGATCAGATGGCCGATGCGCCGGTCGCGAGCAGGCCGTCGGGATCGACGCTGACGGTGACCTGATCGCCGGGCGCGTAGGGGCGGATGCCCGGCGCGAAGGCGACGAGATGCTCGCCTTCAGGCCCGGCGAGGTCGACGCGCTGGCGGGGGCCTTCGAAGAGCGCGGCTTTGACGGTGAAGGTCAGGCCATTCGCCGCGCCGACGACCGCCGCTTCCGGGCGGAAGGCCAGCGTTGTCTCCCCGTTCGGCCGGCCGGGCAGGGCAAGCGTCCCGGCGGCGGTGGTGAAGACGCCGTTCTCCACCGTGCCGGAAAGCCGGTTCACATGGCCGAAGAAGCCGGCGACATAGTCGCTCTGAGGGGCGTAGTAGACCTCGCGCGGCGTGCCGACCTGGGCGATGCGGCCCTTGTCCATGACCACCAGCCGGTCGCCCAGGGTCAGGGCCTCGGCCTGGTCGTGGGTGACGTAGAGGGCGGTGGCGCCCTGGGCGTGGATCATCGCCGCGATTTCCGCGCGCAGCCCTTCGCGAAGGCCCGCGTCCAGCGCCGTCAGGGGCTCGTCCAGCAGGATCATGCCGGAGCCCGGCGCAAGCGCGCGGGCGAGCGCCACGCGCTGGCGCTGGCCGCCGGAGAGCTGGTCGACGCGGCGGCCGGCGAACTCCTCAAGCCGGGCGGTGGCGAGCATCTCGTCGACCCGGGCCTTCCGCTTCGCCTTCGGCCAGCCCTGGACCCGGAGCCCGTAGCCGATGTTGCCGGCGACCGACATGTGCGGAAACAGGGCGTAGGACTGGAAGACCATGCCGACGCCGCGCTTCTCGATCGGCAGCGTGGTCACGTCGCGGCCGTCGAGCATCACCCGGCCGCCGGGATCGGGCCGGTCGAGGCCGGCGACCATGCGCAGAAGCGTGGTCTTGCCGCAGCCGGACGGGCCGAGCAGGACGACGATCTCGCCGGCGGCCACAGTGAGGTCCACCGGGGTGAGCGCCCGGGTGCCGTCCGGATAGGTCTTGCCGCAGGCTTCGAGAGTGAGCTGCTTGCCGCTCATGCCGCGCGCCTCGTGCGCGGGCGGACCAGCTCGGCGATGGCCATGACGGTGCAGGCGAGCGCGATCAGGACGAGGGACATGGCGGCAGCGGCCGGCAGGTCGGAGCCGGAGTCGGAAATCTTGGAATAAAGGACCATCGGAAGGATTGCGATCTGGGTTCCGGAAAGGGCGAGGGCCGTGCCGTAGGCGCCGAGCGCCACGGCCGCGCACAGCGCGAAGGCAACGAGGCAGGCCGGCGCCACCTGGGGCAGGAGGATGTCGCGGAAGGCGCGGAAGCGGGACGCGCCGAGCGCCCGGGCGGCCTGGATCTGCTCGGTCTCGAAGTTGGCGACCACGGGAAAGATCACGAGTACCGCGCGCGGGATCAGATAGTAGCAGTAGGCGATCGCGAGACCCGCGGGGGTGTAGATCAGTCCGCCGACGACGGCCGGATCGGCGCCGAGGTCGGCGAGCAGCATGGTGACGAAGCCGGAGCGCCCGAACACCAGGATGAAGCCGTAGGCGACCACGAGCCCGGAGAAGGAGAGCGGCACGGCGATCACCGTCAGAAGGGCGGTGCGCTTGGCGGGACCGAGCCGGGCCAGATGGAGCGAGACGCCAAGGCCCACGGCGGTGGAGACGGCCGGCGCCAGCGTGCCCAGCACGGCACTGCCGACGAGACCGCGCCAGAACACGGGATCATCGGCGAGCCGGCCGAACGCGCTGCCGCCGTCGGACAGCGCCTCCGTCACGACGCCGGCGAGCGGCCAGGCGAGAAAGACGACGAGAAAGGCGCCGGCGGGAACCGCCAGCGCCCATTTCAGGATCGACGCGCGCATCAAGACCTCCGCGCGCCGCGTGTCATGACCGGTGTCATTGCGCCAGAACGGCCTTCGACCAGGCTTCGTCGATCTCCGACTTCATCGCCTTGGCCTTGGCCACGTCGAGCGGCTGGAGCTGCGGCGCGGCCGGCATCATCTCCGCCACCTCGGCCGGCAGCTTCACGCCCGGCACCGAAGGCCGCACGAAGCCGTCGGCGAAGCGGGCCTGGCCCTCGTCGGACATGATGAAGTTGAGCCAGAGGCGGCCGGCGTGGGGGTTCGGGCCGTCCTTGACCAGGCTGATGGCGTAGGGGGCGGCGGCGGAGGCCTCCTCCGGGATCACCACTTCGACGGCGTCGCCCATGCCGTCCTTGTACTTCGCCTTCAGGCCGTCGTTCTCGTAGCCGATATAGATCGGGATCTCCCCCTTGAGGAACTGGGCGTAGGGGGTGGTGCCGACGGTGCGCATGACGTTGCCGTTGTCGTGCAGCTTCTTCAGGTAGTCGATGCCCGGCTGGACGTCGTCCATGGAGCCGCCGTTGCCCAGCGCCGCTGCGAACACCACGACCTGGCCCTGGCCGGTCGAGCGCGGGTCGAGATAAACGATGGAGTTCTTGTACTTCTCGTCGGTGAGGTCGGCCCAGCTGGTCGGCACGTCATCGACGAGGTTGGTGTTCACCAGGAAGGCGACGTTGAGGGTGTGGATGGTGAACCACTTGCCTTCCGGATCCTTGAACGGCTCCGGCAGCTTCTCGAAGTTGACCGGCTCGAACGGCGCGACCACGCCCTTGTCGGCGGCGTCCAGGGCGGAGCCGGCGAAGTAATAGGCGGTGTCGGCCTGGGGCCGGTTGCGGGCCTTGTCGAGGGCGACCACCGTCGCGGCGGAGCCAAGGTCGTTGTAGACCATCTCCACGCCCGGATAGCGCTCCTTGAACGCCTTGAACTGGGCGGCCCAGTTGGCCCAGGTCGGGCCGGTGTCGAAGGACACGACCATGCCCTCTTCGGCGGCCTGGTCGTAGAGCGACTGCTCGCCGTCATAGAGCGGCTCGCCGTCGAAGGCGTGGGCGGTCGTGGCGAGCGCGAGCGCCGCAACGGCCGTAAGTGCAAACCTCTTCATGGTCAGGTCTCCCTGTGTGTGGCCGCGGACAGGGTGGCCGCGGCGGTTCCGGTGATGAGGGAAAGGGCGAGAAGGATGACCGTCGCCGCGCAGGCGAAGCCGGTGGCCCCGTAGAAGGCCTGGAGCAGGACGATCGGGTAGGTGCGGTCGAGGAAGCCGGCGATCAGGTTGGACAACTGGAATTCGCCGATGGAGATCGCGGCGACGGTGACCAGCCCGGTGAGCAGGCTGGTGGCGGACACCGGCACGACGATGTCGATCAGCCGGCGCCAGAAGCCCGCGCCGAGCGAGCCGGCGGCGGCCTCCAGATCGCCGAGCTTCAGCGCGGCCATGTCGTTCATGAGCGTGGCGACGAGATAGGGCAGCGTCAGCAGCACATGGCCGGCGACGAGCAGGTAAAAGGAGCCGAGCCAGGGCGTCACCGCCGTCGAAAAGGCGATGATGAAGCCGAAGCCGAGGGTGATCTCGGGAGCGGCGACCGGAACCAGCATGAGAAGCCGGACAAAGCGCGAGGCGCTTTCGCGGCCGGACGTGACCGCCGCATAGGCGAGCGGCAGGCCGATGAGGGCGGCGACCAGGCACGTCGTGCCGGTCACCTGGAGGCTGGTCCAGAAGGCGCGCACGAAGCTCGGGTCGTCGAGCACGGCCCGGTACCAGTCGCCGGTGAAGCCGGCCGGCAGCAGCGTGTTGGTCCATGTCTCGCCGACGGAACCGACGGCGAGCAGCGCGATCGGCAACGCGAGATAGACGAGATACGCCCAGGTGACGAGCGCCATCGGTCCCCCCTTGGTGGTCGAGTTCTTACATAGCCCGACCTAATGTAAGTTTTATGACGTCAGTGAGAGTTGCGTTTCCCCGGCAGTCGCATTCTTTGGTTCGGTTTTTTCCAGGCAGAGAAGATGACCGGCGAGCCGGTCGATGGCGGCGTCGACGTCGCTGCAGGCCACGGCTCCGGCGACTTCGGGGGCGCCTTCCAGCGTCATCACCAGCCGCTCCCACTGCAGCCCGTAGGCGATTTCCGACAGGGTGCCGTAGCCCCCGCCGACGGCGATCAGCGCCGTGCAGGCCCGCGCCAGGATGGCGTTGCGGGCCGGGCCGATCCCGGTCGCGATCGGGATCGCCACATAGGGATTGGCCTCGGTCCAGTCGCCTTCCGGTAGAAGCCCGATCGGCTGGCCGCCCGCCTCGAGATTGCCGCGGCAGGCGGCTTCCATGACGCCGGTCTTGCCGCCGCACATCATCTGGACGCCGATCTCGCCGAGGGCGCGGCCGAGCTCGTAGGCAATTTCTTTCTGCCGGCCGCCGGGCTCGCGCGGGCCGATCACGCCGACCGGGATGCGCCGGACCCGGTTGCCGGTCATGACCATGCGCAGGGCTTCGCGGGCGCTGACCGGGGCAAGGTCGGCGGGCGCCGTGCCTGCGACCCATGTCTGGGCCCAGGGATCGAAGCGCTCGCTTTCTCGCCAAAGGGCACCGTCGCCGCTACGCTTCAAAAGTGGCATGCGCGATCTCTCATGTGGTAAATCCGAATTCCTATGAACGAAATCTTACATGATCCGGACGCGATGGGCGAGCGGCGCGAGCAGATTCTTTCCGACCTGCAGGAAGCGGGCTTCGTCACCATCGACGGCCTGGCGCAGCGCTTCGGCTGTTCCGCCCAGACGGTGCGCCGCGACCTGATCGCGATGGAGCAACTGGGGCTCCTTAAGCGCTTTCACGGCGGCGCCGGCCTGTCGGAGAACGAGACGCGGCCGAGCTACTCGGCGAAGCAGGCCATCAATCCGGCGGGCAAGGAAGCGATCGGCCAGGCGGCGGCTGGCCTCATTCGCCAGGGCGACACGGTGCTGTTCGACGTGGGCACGACGGTGGAGGCGGCGGCGCGCGCCCTTCGCACGCGGCTGGACGCGGGCGAGCTGATGGATCTGCGCGGCGTCTGCGTTGCGCTCAACGCGGCGATGATCCTCGCCGGTGCGCCCGGCATTGCGGTGGAGGTTCTGCCGGGTGAGGTGAAGACCCCGGACGGCGCGATCACCGGTGCGCCTGCCATCGCGGCCTTGCGCGACGTCCGGCTCGACCACGCGTTTCTTGGCGTGTCGGCGTTCGATGCCGACGGGGCGGCGTGGGATTTCGATCCGGCCAAGGTGGCGATCAAGCGGGCGGCGCTGGAGGCGGCGAAGGACGGCTGGGCGCTGGCGGACGCGGGGAAATTCGCCCGGACCGCGCGGCGCCGGGTCTGTGCAGCGCGTCAGTTACGGGGCGTGATCACCGACCGCGATCCGCCCGCCGACCTCGCGGAGGCGTTCGCCGCGGCGGAGTGCAGCGTCCTCATCGCCTGAGCCAAGGCGCGTCGGCCGGCCTCAGTCGCTTGCGTCGAGGTGACCGCCGACCCGTTGCAGATGGAGATAGGTGGGACTGAACCGGGTGGCCCGCTTGAGGGTGTCCATATCGGGGATGGTCAGGGTCTTCTCACGCAGGATGATCAGGTTGGCGGCGCGCAGATCCTGGATCGTGCGGTTGACGTGGACCGTCGACATGCCGGTGGCGTCGGCAAGTTCGTTCTGGGTGAGCGGCAGATCGCAGCGGTTGCCAAGGGTCAGTCCAACGCTTTGCAGCCGCACGAAAAGCTCGCAGAGAAGATGTCCGACCCGCTCGGGCGCGTCGCGCCGGCCAAGATTGACCGTCCATTCGCGCTGGATCGCCGCACCGACGAGCGTGTCCCAGAGCAGGCCCTGGGCGATTCGTGGTCGCTCGGACAGGACCTCGTCGAAGCGCGGGCGCGCGATCTCGCCGACTTCCACGGGCGTGAGCGTCCCGATCGAGTGGTCCATCTCGCGCAGCACGTGGCCGTTCTGTTCGAACAGGTCGCCGGGGATCAGGAAGGCGAGGATCTGGCGGCGTCCATCCGACAGCATCTTGTAGCGGCAGGCCCAGCCGGACAGCAGCAAACTGATATCCGGCGGCTTGCCGCCTTCGTGCACGAGGCTCTCGCGGGCCCCGATCCTGCGCACCCGTTCGGTCGCCGCATGATGCAGTATCCGCCTCTCTTCGAAGGAGAGGCGGGCGAAATTGTCGAGTTTGCGGACCAGCGGATTGCTGTGAGGGTCTGCGGGCGGCATGGAAGACGGATTAGCGCCGTTGCCGGACCGCGCATCAACATTTGTTTAAATCAAGCACTTATCCGCGATCTTTCTCTCCGTATCGGCAGCGTCA
Source organism: Amorphus orientalis (assembly GCF_030814015.1). NCBI lineage: Bacteria > Pseudomonadati > Pseudomonadota > Alphaproteobacteria > Hyphomicrobiales > Amorphaceae > Amorphus > Amorphus orientalis. The sequence goes on along the minus strand of NZ_JAUSUL010000005.1, from coordinate 193,815 downwards.
CGGTGCGGGATGCGGATCAGGGGCGCCCGCTTCCGGGCGCCCCTTCACCGGCTATTCGGTGCGCCGGGAACTGGCGAGAAGGTCGGCCCGGTAGCCGCTCTGCCGTTCCAGCATCCAACCCGGATATTCCGGCGGCAGCTCGGTCACTGCGTTGATCGCCGAGAGGTCGTCCTCGGACAGCTCGACCTCGACGGCGCCGAGATTGTCGCTGAGCTGGTCGACACGCTTGGCGCCGACGATGACGCTGGTGACGACCGGCTGATGCAGCAGCCAGGCGAGCGCGACCTGGGCGACCGAGGCGTTCTTCTCCTCGCCGATCCGCCGCATGACGTCGATCGCGTCGAACGCACGCTCCCGGTCGACGGGCGGGAAGTCGAAGTTGACGCGACGGCCGTCGCCGGTGGTCTGGTTGTCGCGGTCGTACTTGCCGGAGAGAAGGCCGCCTGCGAGCGGGCTCCAGACCATCAGGCCCACGTCCTCGGCCCGGAGCATTGGAACGATCTCGCGCTCCAAATCGCGGCCGGCCACGGTGTAGTAGGCCTGCAGGGACGCGAACCTGGCGAGATTCTTGCGCTCGGAGATGCCGAGCGCCTTCTCGATCTGCCAGGCGGCCCAGTTCGAGACGCCCACATAGCGAACGTGGCCGTGTCGGACGAGGGTGTCGAGCGCCTCCAGCGTCTCCTCGATCGGGGTGGCCGGATCGAAGCCGTGGATCTGGTAGAGATCGATGTGGTCGAGCTGCAGCCGCTTCAGGCTCTCCTTGGCCTGATCCAGGATGTGGAAGCGGGAGGCGCCGCGCTGGTTCGGGCCTTCGCCCATCGGGCCGAGGACCTTGGTGGCGACGACGACCTCGTCGCGCTTGATGCCGAGATTCTTCAGGGCCTGACCGGTGATCTGTTCCGACAGGCCCTCGGCGTAGACGTTTGCCGTGTCGATGAAGTTGATGCCGTTGTCGAGGGCCGTCTTCACCAGGTCGTCGGCGTCCTTCTGCTGGACCGCGCCGATCGCGCGCCACATGCCTTCGCCGCCGCCGAAGGTCATGGTGCCCAGGCAGAGCTCCGAAACGAAAAGGCCGGTCTGGCCGAGGCTGTTGTATCGCATGGCAGGACTCCGTGAGTGAGGGAGGAGGCGCGACCGTCCGAAGCCTCTTCCGCTCGGACATGACTGCCCGAGCGGTGAGGAATGGTTCCGGCGTCAATCGCTCGAGCCGCGCCGGATTGGGGTGGGAAAGGTCAGGCGTCGGCGGCGAGTTCCGAGGAAAATGCGCCGTCGGTGGAGAGCGACAGGCTCGACCAGGCGTCGAGCTCCCGCTTGTGCTCGGACATGTGCGCGGCGATCATCTCCACCGCGTCCGACCCGGCCGCGAAGCGCAGGGGCGCATCGTCCCGGCCGGCAAGCTCCAGGATCGCCGCCGCAAGCCGCTTCGGATCGCCCGGCTGGCGGTGGCTGTAGGAGGCGAAGGCCGACTGCAGCGCCGCCGACGTCTCGGCGTAGTCGGCGATGGCGCCGTCGCCGAACCGGACGGACGTTTCGTCCAGGAAGTCGGTGCGGATATAGCCGGGCTCGACGAGGGTGACGCCGATCCCGAACGGGGCGACTTCGGCGGCGAGCCCTTCGGAGAAGCCCTCGATCGCGAACTTGCTCGAGCAGTAGATCGAGCCGCCGGCGCTGCTGGTGAGGCCGCCGACCGACGACAGGTTGAAGATGCGGCCGGACCGCTTCTGGCTCATGCCGGGAAGCACGGCGCGGGTGACGGTCATCAGGCCGAAGACATTGGTGGCGAACTGGCGCTCGATGGCCTCGGGCGAGATCTCCTCGAACAGGCCGAGCTGGCCGTAGCCTGCGTTGTTGACGAGCACGTCGATGGCGCCGAAGCGCGCCATGGCGGAACTCACCGCGTCGACGACCTCGTCCGGCCGCGTCACGTCGAGGCTGAGGACGAGGAGGCGGGAGGTGTCGGTTTCGAAGGCGGCGGCGACACGGGAGGCGTCGCGGCCGGTGGCGACGACATTGTCGCCGTGCTTGAGGGCGGCGCGGGCGATCTCCGCGCCGATGCCGCGGCTTGCGCCGGTGACGAACCAGGTCTTGGTCATGGTGAGGCTCCCGTAGGACTGGACAGATGGGGGACTGGACAGATGGGAGATGGGGCGCCGGGGCGGCGGTGCGTTAGCCGGATCGTGTCGCCTTCTTGCACAATCCTGTCAAAGTCACGATCTGTAGCTGGACGCGTCCGCCATCGTCATGGCGTCATCCGCCCGGATTTCTGAGGAGAAGTGCATGGGATCGCTTGAGGAAATCTCGGAGCTGATTGGCCGATACTGCGCGGAGGGGCGCTGCGACACGGACATTCCCCGGCTTGCGCTGGTCCAGTCGTCGATCCGCACGAGCCCGGTTTCGTCGGTCTACCACCCGCTCGTGTGCGTGGTGGCCCAGGGGGCGAAGCGGGTCGTGGTCGGCGACCGGATCGTGGAATACCGGGCCGGCGACTATGTGGTCGTGTCGGTGGATCTTCCGGTTTCCGGCGAGATCTGCGAGGCGAGCGCGGACAAGCCCTACCGGGCGCTGGTGCTGCGGCTGGAGCCGGCGATGCTGGCGGAACTCCTGATCGGCCTCGGCGACGAGGGCGGCGCGAGCGAAGCGCTGGCGCTCGGCACCAGCCGGCTGACCGACGAGATCGCCGAGCCGGTGGCGCGGCTTCTGCGGCTGCTCGATCGGCCAGCGGATATACCGGTGCTGGCGCCGCTCCTGGAACGGGAGCTGATTTACCGGCTCCTGCAGGGGGAACAGGGCCATGCGCTGAGGCAGATCGCGCTGGCCGAAAGCCGGGCGTCCCAGATCGCCCGGGTCATCGAGCACATCAAGCGGACCTACGATCAGTCGCTGTCGATTCCGCGCCTTGCCGAGATCGCCGGCATGAGCGGATCCTCGTTCCACCGCCATTTCAAGGCGATCACCGCGATGACGCCGCTCCAGTATCAGAAGCGGATCCGGCTGCACGAGGCGCGCCGCCTGCTCCTGGGCGGCCAGGTTGAGGCGGCACGGGCCGGCTTTGCCGTGGGGTATGAGAGCCCGTCCCAGTTCAGCCGCGAATATGCGCGCATGTTCGGGGCGCCGCCGGGCCGCGACGCCAGCCGCCTCAGGACCCTGGCACTGAGTGATCCCCGCCGGGCCGGCGAGGTGCTGGAGGCCTGAGGGAGGTCCCGTCCGGAGCCGTCCGGCTCTACTGGGCCTTCCGTGCTTCCCATTTGAGGGCGTAGGCGGGGGCGTCGAGTGTCCAGCGCAGCCCGTCCTCCGCGTAGTCAAGGTCGACGCGGGCCCCGAAGGCGGCGGTGAGCTGCCGGTCGATCACGGTGGTGCCGAAGCCCTTGCTCTCCGGAGCGCGGACCAGCGGGCCGCCGACCTCCCGCCAGCGGATCGTGATCCGATTGTCGCCGCCGTCGGCGCCGGGTGTCTCCGCCCAGTCGATCAGCACCTTGCCGTTGTGGGTCGACCAGGCGCCGTATTTGACCGCGTTGGTCGCGAGTTCGTGCAGTGCCATGCCGACGTTCTGGACGGCTTCGGGCTTCAGGGCGAAGTCCTGACCGGAGATTTCCAGCCGCTCGCTGGTGTCGATGAAGGTTTCCAGGTGGCCGGTCACGAGCTGGGTCATGGAGACCTGGGTCCAGTTTTCGGCAGTCAGAAGATCGATCGAGCGCGCCAGACCCTGAAGGCGGCCGCTGACCGATGTCTGGAATTCCTGGAGCGTCGCGCTCTGGCGGGCGGTCTGGCGCAGCATGGCCTGGATCACGCTGAGCAGGTTCTTGGTGCGATGGGCGAGTTCGCGCATCACGAAGTGGATGCGGTCCTCCGCTTCGGCGCGGTCGAAGGAGGCCTCCGAAAGCGCAATCGAGACCATGTCGGCCTCGACGATGCGCGTGGAGATCGGGGAGACGATTTCTCCCTGTCCCATCCGTTCGGCCATCGATGCGATGGATACGATCGAGTTGCGCATCTGGCGGCCGAGCAGGAATGCCCCGCCGATGGCGACCAGGATCAGAAGACCGCCGCCCAGAAGCAGCGAGCGCCATGCCGTCACCAGGGAGGCCTGGGCGGTGTCGACGGGGCCGTAGACGAAGATGGTCCACGCCTGTCCCGCGAGGCGTGCATAGCCGGCGAGAACGTCGCCGTTGTCGCCCTGGGTGCGGATCGTACCGGACAGGCCCGTGGCGCCCGCCAGCAGGGCTTCGTCGAAGGTTTCGCCCGGATCGGCCTCGCCGCTTGCGGCGATCGTGCGTCCGGCCCCGTCGACGACGGTCGCCGACCATCCCTTGGGCAGGCCCTCGGTCTTCACCAGACCCGCCAGTTCCTCGACGTTCTGGGTGAGGATCAGCGCTGCGCCGGCGCGAGCCAGTTCCTCCGAGAGCGGCATGGTGACGTTGAAGACCCACCGATTGCCGGTCCGTCCGAAGAAAACGTCGGACACCTCGACCGTCCCGGACTCCAGCGCCTCCTGAAGCGCCGGCAGGTTCGACATCTCGCCGAGCGGTTCGCCGTAGGGCCTGCGGGTGTTGAGGACCTGCTGCCCGTCCTCCTTCACCAGGATCAGGAACATCGACGAGGAGCGGAGCGCCGACTGGGTGCGGTTGTGGAAGGTCTGAAGATCGTTTTCGGCCAACTCATGCGCCGTGGACAGCAGCCGGAGCGTGACGGTCATGTCGTGGAGCTGGCGCTCGACGGCGGTGGACAGCGCCTGGGCGTCGCGGACGGTACGGCGCTCCAGGGCGGCCCGCTCGCTGCTTTCCAACTGGTCGAGCAGAATCACCACGAACGCCAGAATCGGCAGCGCGACGGCAACCACCATCGCGATGAGATAGAAGCCGATCGTCGCGGTGGGCATGCGGCGGAATGCGCGTTTCACGCCAGATCCGTGCTCCAGTTTCCGGTCCGGTCCGGTCCGGACCGTCGTGTGCGACGTGCGATCGACACGTCATGCGTCGATCGGGGTTGGTTCGGGCTCGCTTGCGCGAAGTCCGACGATCTTCGGGAGGACGTGCGTCGGTCTCCGTCGCGCAGATTGCCGAGACCGCGTCACTCAGCAATACAAGATGACATATCGAGGGCAGGAATTTTCATAGCGTTCGGGCGAGGCTCCGCCTGCGGGCCGGCCGGCCGTCGGTTAGCGCGTCGCAAGCGCGCGGATGCGGTGGTCGACAAGGGGCGCGATTTCCGGCGCGCGGGCCCGCCCGCTCGTGAAGCGTGCGGCGATGTCGACGGTATCGGGCGCGCGCTCGTCTGTCTCCGGGACGTCGAGCACCGCTGCGACCCGGCGGGCGATGGCCGGTGCCGGATCGATCCAGTCGACGGGCCACGGCGCGATCCGGGGCAGGAGGTCGCTGAGCAGCGGATAATGGGTGCAGGCGAGCACCACGACGTCGGTGCGGCGGTCGCCGTCCTCCACGAAGCAAGGCGCGACGATGCGAGCGATCTCGTTCGAATCCACAGGCGCGCCGGCGGCATGGGCCTCGGCCAGGGTGGCGAGCGGGGCCGCGCCGATCAGGGTGAAGCGGACGTCGCCGCCATGGGCGCGAATCAGCTCACGGGTGTAGTCGCGGGCGACGGTGGCCGGTGTGGCGAGCACGCTGGCGAGGCCGCTCCGCGAGCGTTCGGCCGCCGGCTTGATGGCGGGCACCGTCCCGACCACTGGGATATCCAGGGCGGCCCTGAGGGCGGGGAGCGCCACGGTGGCCGCGGTGTTGCACGCGATCACGGCGCAGCAGGCGTCGCTGGCGGCGGCCTCGGCGGTCACGAGGTCCACGATCCGCGCGACAAGCCCGGCCTCGTCGGTCCAGGCGCCGTAGGGAAATCCGGCATCGTCGGCGAGATAGACGAACCGGGTATCGGGAAGGCGGGTCGCGATCGCCGCCAGGACCGTGGTGCCGCCGAGACCGGAATCGAAGACCAGGATCGGCCGGCTCACGTGTCGGAGGGTCCGGATTCGCCGACGGTCTCGTCCGGGGCGGGTGTCTCTCTCGGGATCGGACGTCCGCGCCGGCCCTCCAGATGGGCGACCACTCCGCGCAGGAGATGGACCTGGGTCTCGGTGAAGCCGGCGTCCTGGATCAGGGTGCGCAGGTTGCGGACCATGACCGGGCGCATCTCCGGCGGACGGAAATAGCCCGTGGGCTCCAGCGCCTGTTCCAGATGCGCGCACAGGCCGAGGACGTCGGCCTTCGAGGCGGGCGGGGCACTCGGCTGGGCGGCGAACGGCAGGGCAGATGCGGTCGCCTGCCGGCGCCACTCGTAGGCGAACACCAGCACGGCCTGGGCGATGTTGAGCGAGGCGAACCGGGTGTCGACGGGATAGGTCAGGATGGCGTCGGCCAGCGCCACCTCCTCGTTGGTGAGGCCCCAGCGCTCGCGCCCGAACAGGACGCCCGACACCGCGTTACCGGCGGGCGCCAGCGTGCGGGCGGCGGCCTCCTCCGGGCCGAGGACCGGCCGATGGAAGCCGCGGGCGCGTGCGGTGGTGGCCAGCACGAAATTGAGGTCGGCGATCGCCGCTTCCGTGGTCTCGAAGACCCGGACCCGGTCGATCACGTGGGTCGCGCCGGAGGCCGCGGCCGTGGCCTTCTCGCTCGGCCAGCCGTCGCGCGGCGCGACCAGGCGCAGATCGTCCAGGCCGAAATTGGCCATCGCGCGGGCGGCCGTGCCGATGTTCTCGCCGAGCTGGGGCTCGACCAGGACGATCGCGGGCGGTGGCGACGTTGTTTCGGGGGCGGAATCGGTTTCTGACATGGGGCGGATCATAGCGGCCATGGCGGCGACGGGAAGACGCGTCGCGAGGGGATCGAGGCGGGTTGGCCGGGGACGTTCGCAGCGAGGTTTTGAGACGCGTCCGGGGCGGACATCGCGGCGGCAGGCCGCGCGCGCCTGCAAATCGGCTGCGGCATTCCTTCACATTTCCGCGGCCATGACCTAGAAGGACGCCGCACCTGCTTTCCCGCGTGCGTCCGGCTGCCGGCCTGCCTCCAATCACCGGCGGTCCGCCGCATTTCCGGGCGCACCACCCCTGGCCTCAAACCGAAGGTCCGTTCCACGATGGCAAAGATCAAAGTCGCAAATCCGGTCGTCGAGCTCGACGGCGACGAGATGACCCGGATCATCTGGCACTACATCAAAGAAAAGCTGATCCACCCCTATCTCGACCTCGATCTCGAATACTACGACCTGTCAGTCCAGAAGCGCGACGAGACCGACGACCAGATCACGGTCGATGCCGCCAACGCGATCAAGCGGCATGGTGTGGGCGTCAAGTGCGCCACGATCACGCCCGACGAGGGCCGGGTCGAGGAATTCGGCCTGAAGAAGATGTGGCGCTCGCCGAACGGCACGATACGCAACATCCTCGGTGGCGTGATCTTCCGCGAGCCGATCATCTGCCGCAACGTGCCGCGCCTGGTGCCGGGCTGGACCCAGCCGATCATCGTCGGCCGTCACGCCTTCGGCGACCAGTACCGCGCCACCGATTTCAAGTTCCCGGGCAAGGGCAAGCTGACGATCAAGTTCGTCGGCGAGGACGGCCAGGAGATCGAGCACGAGGTGTTCGACGCACCTGGCTCCGGTGTCGCCATGGCGATGTACAATCTCGACGAGTCGATCAAGGACTTCGCCCGCGCCTCGTTCAATTACGGCCTGATGCGCAAGGTGCCGGTCTATCTCTCCACCAAGAACACCATCCTCAAGGCCTATGACGGCCGCTTCAAGGACCTGTTCCAGGAGATCTTCGACGCCGAGTTCAAGGCCGAGTTCGACAAGGCGGGCCTGACCTACGAGCACCGGCTGATCGACGACATGGTTGCGGCGGCGCTGAAGTGGTCAGGCGGATACGTCTGGGCCTGCAAGAACTACGACGGCGATGTGCAGTCCGACATCGTGGCCCAGGGCTTCGGCTCGCTCGGCCTGATGACCTCGGTGCTGATGACGCCGGACGGACAGACCGTGGAGGCGGAAGCCGCCCACGGCACGGTGACGCGCCACTATCGCCAGCATCAGCGCGGCGAGGAGACCTCCACCAACTCCACCGCCTCGATCTTCGCCTGGACGCGGGGCCTCGCCCACCGTGCCAAGCTGGACGGCAACGACGACCTGAAGACCTTCGCCGAGCAGCTGGAGAAGGAAACCGTCGGCGCCATCGAGGACGGTCACATGACCAAGGACCTGGCGCTTCTGGTCGGTGCCGACCAGTCCTGGGAATCCACCACCGGATTCCTGGACACCGTGTCGGACCGCGTCGCCAAGGCGATGGGCATGCAGGGCTGATCTCGGCCCCACGACACTTCGGATCCGCCGTCCCGAGACGGCGGATCCTGGCGGTCTCCGCTTGAAGACGAACGCCGCTGGCGCGATAGTTGCGAGTCAGGAATGGATGCCGGTCGGCCGCGAGGGGCGGGGGCCGGCATGCCGGGTATGGCCGAACGGAGGGGTGAGCCGTGAACGAACGGACCGCGTTCAAACCTGTCGACCGGGAGACGGCGGGCACGCTGTCGGCGGCCGAGGCAATCCAGTACCACTATGACAACGAGACCCGTTTCTTCTCGCTGTTCCTGGACGAGACGCTCTGCTATTCGGCCGCGCGCTTCCATCTGCCCAACCGGGCCGAGCCGGCGCTCGACAACCTCTATGACGCCCAGTGGGCCAAGATCCGCTTCCATCTCGACGCGCTGCAGCTGAAGCCGGGCGCGCGGATCCTCGACGTCGGATGCGGCTGGGGCGCGATCCTGGCGGCGGCCGTGACCGAGTACGAGGGGCGCGGCGCGGTCGGCCTGACGCTCTCCAAGGACCAGCGCGACCACATCGAGAGCCGCAACCTGAAGGGCGTCGAAGTCCGGCTGGCCGACGTCTACGAGGCGGAGCTCGACGGCCCCTACGACGGCATCGTCTCGGTCGGCGCGTTCGAGCATTTCGCCCGGCCCGCGATGAACAAGGCGGAGAAGATCGAGGCCTACACGCGCTTCTTCGAGATCTGCCACAAGAACATGATGCCGGGCGCCTTCCTGTCGCTGCAGACGATCGTCTGGGACACGCCGACCTTCGAGGAGGCGAAGACCTGGATCCCGGAAACGGTGTTCCCGCAGTCCGACATCCCGTTCATCGACGAGGTGGTGACCGCCTCCCATCCGCTGTTCCGGCTGGAATATCTGGAGAACCGGCGCGAGGACTACATCCTCACCCTCGACCAGTGGATCAAGAACCTGAAGGCGAAGAAGGACGTCATCATCGCCGAATGGGACCAGGAGAAGTACGACTTCTTCGAGCACTATCTCCGCAATTCCAAGCTCGCCTTCGCCCGGCGCAAGAACGCGCTGTCGAGGTTTGTGCTGAAGCGGCGGTAGGGGCCGAAAAATTTGATTTATCATTTGCAATTTATAATTGTATTCAGTTGACTTTTCTATTTGCTTAAAGGCATCGTTTTTGGTGGCAGTTGTAGACGAGACCTAGTGCAGTCCAATTTGGTGCAAGAAAAGGGTTGAGGTCGAAAAATGATCTTTCTCCTAGCTTTCGGGCGCCTCTAGTTATGTTTCGTTTTCCAGCAAACGCTCCGGACCAAGCGCAAAGTGCGGTCTGGAAGGTGGCGACAAAGACTGCTGCCTCTCCAATAATTGTGTTTTGTTTTACTATATTTGCTCTCTCTTTATGTGGGGCTATATTTGGGGAAGGCTTTGTTAGAGTCGTTTTTTCTTCTATTTGCGCTCTTATAGCTATTTTTGGTGCTGGATGTATAGGTTATTTACTGTTGCGTGATCCAGATAGGCTGCATTCAGAGGATCATATTTTCAAGAAATATATGGCAGATAAAAATCTTGCTCTCGATGAAAATAATAACGATTACAAAATCCTAAATGCCGCGCCTGTTCAGAATAATTCTCCTGAAATACAGAAAGGAGAGATGCTTTGAGCGGTGATATTAAGATATATTCTGTCAGCTTAGACATGAGAAGTGTTGATGTTCGGATTTTTCTTCAATATATAACGGATAGTAAAGATATATATGGTTATTGGAATTATTTACCATGGACTTTTTTTGTAAAGACGAATATTACGGCATATGATCTTACTCAAAAGATATCAAATATTTTGCCAGGGTCTCTATTTATAGTATCTGAGGTTAATAAGTGGAATGTGAATGGCCTTCTCCCACAAGCTGCGTGGGATTGGTTTCATGATCGCCCGTCGTCGCTAGGTAAGCTTTTCGACTCCACTCCGTCCCGCGGAGAATAGGTTCTGGCGTATTTGTTTGCCTTCGCCCGGCGCAAGAACGCGCTGTCGAGGTTCGTGCTACGGCGGCGGTAGCGTCTTCGCGGCTGCGGCGAATGCGGTGCTGTCTTCCGGCTTGCCGCTCTTTTTTCTGACGGCTGATCGCACCGGGTTCGTCGTGTGGCCCTGGATTCCCGCCTTCGCGGGAATGAGCGGAACAAGGGGCTGGGGTCGTGCCAGTTCGACAGTGGCCCGTGAACAACGCCACTGGTTCGTCGGCACCGTTCTGCTCGACACCGCGCATCCCCTTCTGTAGTCAGACCGGCTCCGCGCCCGCCTGCGGAGGCCGTCCGACCGTCAGGAGATGCCCGTGCCGCTGCTCGACCCCGCCAAAAAGAACCCGATGACGATGCCCGACGGCATGGTCGTGGAGCAGACGGTGCATCTGAAGGCCGTCATCGACCATCCGCGCATCGAGGTCGGCGACTTCAGCTACTATCACAACTTCCTGGTCCTGCCGGACTACGCCGCCTACATGGCCCCGTATCTGTTTCCGCTCAGCCCGGAAAAGCTGGTGATCGGCAAGTTCTGCCAGTTCGCTCACGGCGTGCGCTTCATCACAAGCTCCGCCAACCACGACATGAGCGGGTTTTCCACCTATCCGTTCGCCACCTTCATGCTGACGCCGGACATGAGCCGGGACGACATTCTGGCGCTGTTCGACATTCCCGGCCGCAAGGGCGACACGGTGGTCGGCAACGATGTCTGGATGGGGATGGACTGTCTGGTGATGCCGGGCGTCACCATCGGCGACGGCGTCATCTGCGCGGCACGCTCGGTCATCACCCGCGACGTGCCGGCCTATACGATCGTCGCCGGCAATCCGGCCGTGCCGGTCCGCCGCCGCTTCGACGACGCGACCATCACGGCGCTCCAGGAGATAAGCTGGTGGGACTGGCCGGCCGACGTGATCGAGGCCAATCACCGGACCATCTCGGGCGGGGATCTGGACGCGCTGCGGCGGATCGCCGACGCGGTTGCCGGTCGGTAGCGACTTCAGTCGGGTGAGGGCGCCGGGCTGACGGGCGGGGCGGGTTGCGGCCTGGACCGGGTCCGTTACACCACCCGGAAGAAGCCGGTCATACCGGTCTTCTGGTGCTCGATGATGTGGCAGTGGAACACCCAGTCGCCGGGATTGTCGGCCTTGAGCGCGAGCTGCACCCGCTCGTCCGGGTTGATCAGGTAGGTGTCGGTGTAGCGCGGCGCGACCGGACCGTCAGAGGAGCGGATCGGCTTGAAGGCGAGGCCGTGCAGGTGGATCGGGTGCAGGTGCGGCGTCCTGTTGACCATGTCCAGAACGTAGGAGCGGCCCTGTTTCAGCTCGTAGAGCGGTTCGTGGGGATCGGCGGAATCGCCCGACCACGGCACCTTGTTGATGGCCCAGAAATTGTAGCCGAGCGACCCGCAGATACTGCCCTTGGCCGGCGCCTCCTCGGCCGTTGCCGACAGCTCCAGCGGCAGCACCGTCGCATCGTCAAGGTCGGGTTCGGCGACCGGGTTGTCCGGCAGCGCTGTCACCTCCCGCAGATCGCGGTTGAGGCTGCTTCCGACGGCGCGGAACTGGGCGATGGCGTACGGACTGGTCGTGCGTTCGTTGATCAGCCGTGCGATGGCACCTTCCTCGTCCGGCATGCGGACGACCAGATCGAGCCGCTGGCCGGGCCCGAGCGTGATCTCGTCGAACGCGAAGGGGTCAGGGACCGGATAGCCGTCGATGGCGATGACCTTTGCGTCGGCGCCCTCCAGCTCGAAGCGGCAGATGCGGGTGACGTCGGTGATGGCCGCGCGCACGCGCACCAGGCCACCGGCGGGCGCGTCGTAGATCGGCTCCGGCGTCCAGTTGGTCGTCCGCACCGTTCCGAAGGTGCCCGAGCGCGCGGCGTCGCGCGGCTTGAACTGGGCGATGAACCGGCCTTTGCCGTCGAGCCGCCAGTCGCGGATGTTGAGCGCGATCTCGTCGTCGAACACGGGATCGTCCGGGTTCTCCACGATGAACAGGCCGGCCAGCCCGTGACCGAGCTGGGTCAGCGTGTTGCAGTGGGGATGGTACCAGAACGTGCCGGCGTCCGGCGGCGTGAAGGCATAGTCGAAGCTGTCGCCCTCATAGACATAGGGCTGGGTCAGGAAGGGCACCCCGTCCATGGCGTTGGGAATCCGGAGCCCGTGCCAGTGGATCGTGGTCGGTTCGTCCAGGGCATTGACGAGGCGGGCGGAGAACGGCGCGCCCTGCCGGACCCGGATCACCGGCGGCAGCGGCCCCTCGTTCCAGGTCATCACGCCCTCGGTGAGGGAGGAGCCGTCGAGGACCGCGGACGTCCTGCGGGCCGTCAGGTCCATCGGCGCCTCGGCCAAGGCGCCGCCATAGCGGCCGGCGAGGCCGAGGCCGGCGCCGCAGGCGGCAACGAGGCCGCTGGTGCGGAGAAAGCTGCGTCGCGTGATCCTCATCTGCGATCTCCTCTGCGCTCCCCGGGGTCGGGTCGGCGCCTGTGACTAGCAGATTGAAATCATTCCAACCTATTGGAATGATTTGATTTTCGTCTCCCTGGCGAGTCCCTCCTTACACCCTCGGACGGCTGTTTCGGGTGGCCAAAATGACGCACGGGCATCGAACAGGGAGTGGGACGGCGCCGGCAGGGGGGATCCGGCGCGATCTGTGTCGGTCTCCGCGGTATGCTGACATGTATTGTCAGCAGGGGAGTGGCATAATGGGGGATGTCCCGGTCCGAACGGCTCTTCGATCTGCTCGATCTGCTGCGCGCCCACCGCCGTCCCGTGAGGGGGCAGGTGCTGGCGGACGGTCTCGGCGTGAGCCTCAGGACGCTTTACCGCGACATCGCGAGCCTGCAGTCGCTCGGTGCTCACATCGAAGGCGAGCCCGGTGTCGGCTACGTGCTCAAGCCCGGGTTCCTGCTGCCGCCGCTGATGTTCTCCCCGGAGGAGATCGAGGCGCTGGTGCTGGGATCGCGCTGGGTGGCCGACCGGGCCGACCCGCGCCTCAGCGAGGCGGCGAAGAGCGCGCTGGTGCGGATCGCCGCCGTGCTGCCGAGCGACCTGCGCGACGATCTGGAAACCTCCGGTCTCGTGGTCGGCCCAGGGGCGGCTGCTCCTGTCGACGTGGTCGACCAGGCGGATCTGAGGGCCGCCATCCGGGCCGAGCGCAAGCTCAGGATCGTCTACAGCAAGGAGACCGGCGAGAGGACCGAGCGGATCGTCTGGCCGTTCGCGCTGGCCTTCTTCGACCGGGTCCGGCTGCTCACCACCTGGTGCGAGCTGCGCAACGATTTCCGCAGCTTCCGGACCGACCGGATCGCCTCGGCCGATCCGCTCGGCGAACGCTATCCCCGCCGGCGCGCCGTTCTTCTGAAGGAGTGGCGCGATCGGCGGGCCGCCGAATGATGCTGACAAATTCTGGCAGCGGAGGGCGGTAGCGTCCGCCTCGTGGTTCTTTCTCACCAGGAGGCGACTGTGAGCGACGCGAACAACATCATTCTCTACGTGAAGGACGTCGAGGCGAGTGTCCGGTTCTATGCGGGGACGCTGGAACTGGAGACGCTTCATGCGGAGCCCGGCTTCGCGCTCATGGCGCTGCCATCCGGCCTCAATCTCGGCCTGTGGAAGCGCGACGCGGTGGCGCCGGCGGCCACATCGGAGGTGGGCGGCTCCGAGATCGGCTTCCAGGTGGACGACACCGGGACCGTGGACGAGATCTTCGGCGTCTGGTCGGACAGGGGCGTCGACATCGCGCTGTCGCCCACGACCCTGGGGTTCGGCCGGTCGTTCGTGGGCAGGGATCCCGACGGCCACCGGCTGCGGGTCTATGCGCGGCCGGGCGTGGTCTGAGGCCGCGACGGCCGGCGCGGTCGAATAAAAAAGGCGCGGGATCGCTCCCGCGCCTCTCGGATCTTCCAGGTGAAGGGACCGGGCGAGCCGGCCCCGTCAGCCAACTGGATCAGAAGTCCATGTCGCCCATGCCGCCGGGCATCGCCGGGGCGGAGTCCTTCTTCGGCTTCTCCGCGACCATCGCCTCGGTGGTGATGAGCAGCGACGCGACGGAAGCGGCGTCCTGAAGGGCGGTGCGCACGACCTTGGTCGGGTCGATGATGCCCATCTTGTAGAGGTCGCCGTACTCGCCCGACTGGGCGTTCCAGCCGAAGGCGGCGTCGGCGTTCTCGAGGATCTTGCCGACGATGACCGAGCCGTCCTCGCCCGCATTCTGGGCGATCTGGCGGGCCGGAGCCTGGATGGCCTTGCGGACCATCTCGATGCCGGCCTTTTGATCGGCGTTGGCCGGCTTCAGGGCCTCGAGCGCCTTCGTGGCGCGCAGCAGGGCGACGCCGCCGCCCGGAACGATGCCTTCCTCGACCGCCGCGCGGGTGGCGTGAAGGGCGTCGTCGACGCGGTCCTTCTTCTCCTTCACCTCGACCTCGGTCGCACCGCCGACGCGGATCACCGCGACGCCGCCGGCGAGCTTGGCCAGGCGCTCCTGGAGCTTCTCACGGTCGTAGTCGGAGGTGGTCTCCTCGATCTGGGCCTTGATCTGGGCCACGCGGGCCTCGATGTCGGCCTTCTCGCCAACGCCGTCGACGACAGTGGTCTCGTCCTTGGTGATGGAGATCTTCTTGGCGCGGCCGAGCATGTCGACGGTGACGTTCTCGAGCTTGATGCCCACGTCCTCGGAGACCACGGTGCCGCCGGTCAGGACGGCGATGTCCTGCAGCATGGCCTTGCGGCGATCACCGAAGCCCGGCGCCTTCACGGCCGCGACCTTCAGGCCGCCACGGAGCTTGTTGACCACGAGCGTGGCAAGCGCCTCGCCCTCGACGTCCTCGGCGATGATCAGCAGCGGACGGCCGGACTGCACCACGGCTTCCAGCACCGGCAGGATCGCCTGCAGGTTGGAGAGCTTCTTCTCGTGGATGAGGATGTACGGATCCTCAAGCTCGACCCGCATCTTCTCGGCGTCGGTGACGAAGTAGGGGGAGAGATAGCCGCGGTCGAACTGCATGCCCTCGACGACCTCGAGCTCGGTCTCGAGCGACTTGGCTTCCTCGACGGTGATCACGCCCTCGTTGCCGACCTTCTCCATGGCTTCCGCCAGGAACTGTCCGACCTCGGTGTCGCCGTTGGCGGAGATGGTGCCGACCTGGGCGATCTCGGAGTTGGAGGAGATGTCCTTGGCCCGGGCCTTCAGGTCGGCGACGATCGCCTCGACGGCGGTGTCGATGCCGCGCTTCAGGTCCATCGGGTTCATGCCGGCGGTGACCGCCTTGGCGCCCTCGCGGACGATCGCCTGGGCGAGCACGGTGGCGGTGGTGGTGCCGTCGCCGGCCAGATCGTTGGTCTTCGAGGCGACCTCGCGGACCATCTGGGCGCCCATGTTCTCGAACTTGTCCTCAAGCTCGATTTCCTTGGCGACCGTCACGCCGTCCTTGGTGATGCGGGGCGCACCGAACGACTTTTCGATGACGACGTTGCGGCCCTTCGGACCGAGCGTCACCTTCACCGCATTCGCCAGCGTGTCGACGCCCTTCAGCATCTTGTCGCGGGCGGAGGTGGAAAACTTAACTTCCTTGGCAGCCATAGTTTTTGTTCTCCGTTGAGAGACTGCGTGGATCCGGCGCTTATGCAGCGGCCTTGGCAGCGGCGGCGCCTTCGATGACGCCCATGATGTCGGACTCCTTCATGATCAGGAGATCCTCGCCGTCGATCTTGACCTCGGTGCCCGACCACTTGCCGAACAGGATGCGGTCGCCGGCCTTGACGTCGAGGGCGACGATCTCGCCGGCCTCGTTACGGGCGCCCGGACCCACGGCGACGACTTCGCCTTCCTGGGGCTTTTCCTTGGCAGTGTCGGGGATGATGATGCCGCCGGCGGTCTTGGTGTCGGACTCGATGCGGCGCACGACCACACGGTCGTGAAGCGGCCGGAACGTCATGCTCTGTTCCTCCTAATGAACCAGATGCGATTTTCGCAAGGTGAGTTCCTCCTCACGGCCGGCCCGTCCTGATGCGGCACGGGGGCCGTGCGGCGGTGAAATGGGATGTCCCATCACCGGTATCAAGGTACCTGCCACACTTTTTTGGCACTCGCCAGAAGAAAGTGCTAACAGCCGCGCGCGCCAACGGTTGCCGCGCCTGCCAGCTGCTGGCAGCAGCCACGGAGGAGTGTTGCTAACTATCTGATTTCAATGAAGTATAATCGAAAGCCGGCTTGCCTTTGCCGCGGTTGCAATGCACCATTTCAGGGTCATCGACAAGAGCAGAGGGACCCGATGATCGATTCCAGCTTCGACCGCCAGCTCGACGGATACGGTCTGACCACCGCCAAGATCCTCTACCGGATGCCGGATCACCCCACGCTGCTGCAGACCTATCTGTGGCAGGAGTACGATCTCGCGCCGCAGTTTCCGGAGCTCACCCGCTTCCTTGAGTTCTGGCGCCGTGAGCTCGACGGTCCGCTCCATTCCGTCGAGGTGGCCTATCGGCGGCTCGTCGGCGACCGGGAATGGCGCCAGGTCGACGCGATGGCGCTGCTGCACTGAGGCGCTCATCGGAATAGCTGTACGGAGCCGCCGAGCGCCACCGGGCATGCGTCATGACGCGCGTTGACGCCCAACGTCCGGCGGGCGGATGACGCGGATCTGCCTGTCGCGCTCGCGCCCCAAAGCGAACGCATCCTCGCGCCGTGCGTTGTCCTGCAACATGCCGCGCGAGGAGTCCCGTCCGCCATGCCTGTCCGCTATCAAGCCCACCCCTCGATGTTCAAAAGCCGGCCGCTCACGTTCATCCTGTGCGTGATCCTGATCCCGCTCGGGATCGGCATCGTGGCGCTGGTCGTCTGGTGGCTGATCCATCGTACGACGACGGTCACCGTCGATGGCGACCGGGTGGCGCTCGACCGGGGGATCCTGTCCAAGGAGCACACCGAGATCGAACTGCAGTCCATCCGGACCGTGAAGGTCGACCAGTCACTGCCCGACCGCCTGCTGAACGTGGGAACCCTGCGCATCTACACGGCGGGCGACAGGCCGGAGATGGAGGTCAAGGGCCTGCCCGATCCCGAGGCGCTGCGGGCGGCGCTCAGGCCCTGAGCGGATGCGGCTTCAACCGACGACACGCAGGAGGTCTTCATGCGAGCCATTCAGATGACCATCGGCGACGTGGTGCTTCTGGCGGATCTGCGCGACACGCCCACCGCGGATGCCGTCTGGGAAGCGCTGCCGCTGACCGGCGACGCTTCGATCTGGGGCGAAGAGGTCTATTTCAGTACCGGCCTATCTCCGGACCTGGAGCGCGATGCCCGCGAGACGGTCGAAGCCGGGGAAGTGGCTTTCTGGCCGGACGGCCAGATCATCGCCATCGGCTTCGGTCCGACGCCGATCTCCGCGCCCGACGAGATCCGGCTGGCGGAGCCCTGCAACGTCTTCGCCGACATTCACGGAGACGTTCGCGCGCTCGTGCCGACCAAGCCGGGCGCAGCGGTCCGGGTGGAGAAGGCCGATCCCGAGGAGGAGACACGGGCCGACTGACATCGCTCGGCGCGGGAGAAGGCCGCCGCCGTCGGGCGAGGGATCCCGCCTCGGTGCGGTTCGGCCAGGGCGAGCGCTGGAAAATAGCGTCCGCAGACCAAAAATCCGCGCATCAACGGTTGCTTTGCCACACCTTTTCCCTGATTCGGCTTAGAGGTTCCATGTCACGAGCGCCAGATGGCGGAGCGACAGGGTCCGCCGACGAAAGTGCGTCGAGGCGCCGACTGGAGACGATTTGGTGAAAACTGCCCGATTTCGCTGCAACGCCTGCGGGGAGCCGCTGGTCCGGCCCGTCCTGAGCTGTCCCTATTGCGGGGCGTTCCGCTCGGCCGTGCCGCTGGACAGCGCTGCCCAGCTGGAGGACGAGCGGGACACCTATACCGGGGAGCAGGCAACGGACGATGCCGGTTACGATCAGGCACCGGACGAGCGCGAAGACGACGAGCCGACGGATCTCGTCTATGTCGAGGAGCCGGAGGACCGGTCGAGCGATCCCGACGGCCCCATTCCGCTGGCCGTCCCCGTGGACGAACCTGCTCCGGCTCCGGCACCGGAACCGGCAGCCGCGACCGGGGATCTGAGCGGAGTTCGCGGCCGCCGCGCCGACCCGGATATCGATGCGGCTCCGCGCGTCGAGCGGACACCGAAGCCCGCCCCGGAGCCTGCCGGCCGCCGCATCGAGCCCACGCTCGGATCGGCCGAGCCCGCGGCCCGGCGCGTCGGCGCGCCGGACGTGCGCGTGCCCGGCGCCCCGCGCCCGGAGCCGGCAGCGCCCGAGCCGGCGGCTGCCGACCCCCACGCCGATGCGGATGCCGCGCCGGCCGCACCGCTTCCGGATCCGGAGCGCGAACCACGCAGGGGCCGCCGGCGCCGCGCCAGCGCCCAGCGCCGGGTCGCGCCGAGCCCGCCTGCGCCGGGTCCCGTTGCGGATCACGACGAGACCTACGAGGAGGATGACGGCGAGGAGCAGGGGTCGGACCGGTCTTCCATCGATGCATTCATGCTGGAGACCGAGGAGCGGCCGCGCGAACGGCGACGCCGCGGCTGGGGCGGACTGATCGCGCTCGCCATCATCCTGCTTCTGCTCGTGGGCGGCGGCGGTGCAGCCTATTACTGGCTGGAGAGCCGGGGTGTCATCGAGGCCCTGCGGGGCAGCGCGACCATGCAGGTCACCCGTCTGGGCGAACCGCAGTCGGTCTCCGTCCCGACCAGCTGGACCGGCGTGCCGGACCCGGCTTCAGGCGGCGCGGTGGGTGTGCTGATCGACGGCGACGGCCCGTTCCGTCTCCGGGTCGACGGAACCGTCTACACGCTGGACAGCGGCGAGCCGGTCCGGGTGCCGGTGCGCGAGGGCACGGAACTGGAGGTGCGCGGGCTCGGCGGTCCGGTGACGCTCCAGGTCACGCGGCTCGGCGAGGAAGCCGCTCCGCAATAGGACCGGGGCGGGCGAGTTCCGCGGTCACGGCGGGTGGTCAAGCCCGGTCGGATCTTGCTAGGGGGTGTCACCCGATGGACCCGAACGCGGATGGGAAGGGCGTGCGCCGCCCGTCCGCAGCTATCCCGAACCGTCAGGTGACCTTCATGTCCGACCTCCGCGTCCGGCGCAATCAGCCGTTCGATCTCGCTCCTCTGGCCCGGCTTCTCGTCGAGGAAGAGGACATCGCTCTCATCAATCCGAATGCCAAGTATCCGTTCGATCCGCTCGAATGGCAGGAGAAGTGGCTGAACGAGCCCGACGACGCGTCTTTCTATCTGGTGGACGAGAACGACCGGGAGGTCGGCTTCTTCGCGCTGCGCGTTGGGATCGGGCCGGAAGTCCGGCATCTGGTCTATGTGTTCGTCGAGCCGGAAAGCCGGGGCGGCGCCGGCGTGCGGCTGACGGAAATCGCCGAGGAAGCCGCGCGCGAGCTTGGCGCATTGTCCATCACGCTGAAGGCGGAAACGGACAACGAGGCCGCCATGCGGCTTTATGACGGGGCCGGCTACGAGGAACTCAGCCGCCGTCAGGGCATGGCGACCATGCGCAAGGATCTCGACTGACGCCAGAGCCGTTTGCGTCCGCACGGCGAGGTCGGAGCCGAGAGGAACAGACTCACGGCAACTGATCGTATTCGGTGAGCGCGGCCTCAAGGTCGCTCTCGATCCTGTTGATGACCTCCTCGGCGTCCCGCTTCTCCGCGTTGTGGCGGTCGATCGACCTGTTCCAGCGGAGGACGTAGCCGTTGCGCACGTCACGCGGCTGGACGTCCCAGGCCCACGATACGTCCTTGGCGCGCTGGACCAGCTCCATTGCCTGGTCGAACTCCTCGAAGAACACCGTCTTGCGGTCCATCAGACAGTCGCGCCGTGCGTTGTACGATTCCACGAAAGCGACGCGGGACGTGGTCGGATCGGACGCGGAAGGCACCGGCAGAAGCTCCGGGCAGGGGGCAACCTCGCTGTAGAACGGTTCGGCCGCTTCCAGGTCGCCGAGCGCGTCCAGAAGCCGGCCGAGCGCCTCGTACGACGTCATCCCACGCAGCGAGCCGTTGGAGCGTTCCGGTGGTTCCTCCGCGATCTCCACTTCCGCCGTTTCTTCGGTAACCGTGCCAGTCACCGGCTCCTCGGTGATGGTGCCGGCCACGGGCTCGGATGTCCTGGCGACCGGCGCCGATCCGCCGGGCGGGCGCACGGCATAGATCGCAGCGCGGGACTTGTCGAACATGTAGGTGCGCGTTGAGGTCACGAGACCGAGTTCGGCGCTCGGCGTGACGAAGAGCGCGTTCATGAAGACCGGCTCGTAATCCGGGTCCTCCGCATCGCGCTCGAAAACTTCGCGGGCGTCGAGGGCTGCGGTCACCGAAAGGTCCGGCGCCAGAAGCGCCAGCACCTGCTGGCGCGGACCCATTTGCGCCCAGTCGCGCGAGACCAGCACGCCGGCCACGCCATCGTCGGTGACCTCGAAGCTTCGCAGGGTTGCGTGCCGCAAGCCTGAATTGTTCAGGACAATGGCCCGTCGGTGACGCAGGCGAAGCTCGTCGTTCTCCCAGTCGAGGCGCGCGATCAGGACGCCGTCACCGCCGACCGGACTGTCGGCCGCTTCCGACGACAGCTCAACCTCGTAGACCAGCCAGACCGGGACGGCGTCCGAGGTGTCGGTCAGACGCTCGGTCAGCGTCTGGACACCGGCCAGGCGGACCTGGATCTCGCCACGCTCGACGAAGGGACGCCAGTCGCGCGGCAGCATATCGGCGGAGGAAAAGGTCACCGCCATCCGGGAAATCGGAGCCTCGCCGCGCGACAGCGGCGTCTGCACGAGTTCGAGGAAACCGACGCTGTCGCGGGGGTCGCGGAAGGCTGTCGGCTCTTCGTCGTCCGTGCGGCGTTCGCCGGCCAGAAGCAGCGATAGCGTGTTTGCCTGAAAATCGCGGCCGTCGTTGTCGCGCGGGGTCAGGGTCACGTCCAGCGCCATGACCCGGCCGCCGGATACCGAGGGCGTCAGCGTGTGTTCCGCTTCCGCTTCGGCGCGCGCCACGGCCACCCGCACTCGCATGTCGCCGGGCTCACCGAGTTCGACCGCGAGCGCCCGAACGCCGTGCCCCTGGGCCAGATCGATCACCCGGTCGTTGCGGTCGGCCGCGCCCAGCCGCGGGCCGAGCAGACGAGCCGTGACCTGGTCCTCGGAAGCCTCCGCCACGTCGACCACGACGCCTTCCTCGCGGTCGCGCCATGCCCGGATCACCGGCCGATCGGATGCGGTCGCGTGGAGGCTCCAGGGATAAACGGCGCCCCATTCGTCCTCATAGGGCCGCTTGCGCGTCTCTTCATGGGAAAGCGTGATCCGGGTGGAGGTTGCGAACCCGTCGGCAAAGACTTCCACCGCCGGAATGCTGCTCATGAAGCCGCCCAGAACGACCGCCTGATCGCTGCCCCAGCGTGTCGCGCCTGGTGCTGCGACCGACCACTCCGGCCCCAGCGTGACGGCCTCGGTCATGTCCACGTACTTGCCTTCGTTGCCTTTGCCCAAAAGCACGAACTCGGGCCGCGGGGCGTCGCGCCAGGATGTTCCGTCGAGGGCGAAGGTGCTGGTGGGCGCGCAGACGGCCGCTGCCAGGATGAGCGCGACAGGGGACAGCGAGCGGCGGACAGGGTGTCCCTCCACGTCCGGGCTCATCGTCGACCGCCGATTGCGCCAGCCAGCGGAAAACTCCCCACAACGTCCCATGCGTCCCCCTCCGGTGCAGTTGCCCAACTCCCCGTTGAGTAGCTGACCGCTCGCCGACTTTCCACTCCGTGCCGGCCGCGAAAGGGATCCACCAGTGCCGGAACTGGTTAGCCGGCACTGTTACAGAAGTGTTGTGAACTCCGGTTAGCAGTGTCGCGAGCCTCTTTCCAAGGGAGACGATCATGAGAGCCCTCACTGCCATTTCCGCCCTGATTGCGCTTGCCGTCGCAGTTCCCGCCCACGCCGACTTCCAGCTCGGCTCGCGGTTCCAGGACACCGATGGCGATCTCGTCGCCGACATCCCGTCCGACGCTTCCGAGCAGATCGATCCGGACACGCTGATCTTCGCCTATACGCCGGTCGAGGATCCGGCGGTCTACCGCGAGGTCTGGTCGGAGTTCCTCGACCATCTGGCGGAGACGACCGGCAAGGAGGTCCAGTTCTTCCCGGTCCAGTCCAACGCCGCCCAGATCGAGGCCATGCGCGCCGGACGCCTGCATGTGGCCGGCTTCAACACCGGGTCGAACCCGATCGCGGTCGCCTGCGCCGGTTTCCGGCCCTTCGCCATGATGGCCGGCGAGGACGGATCGTTCGGCTACGAGATGGAGATCATCACCTATCCGGGGTCCGGCATCGACGAAGTGGCGGACATCAAGGGCAAGACCCTGACCCACACGTCGCAAACCTCCAACTCCGGCTTCAAGGCGCCGACGGCTCTGATGAAGGCCGAGTTCGGCATGATCTCCGGTGAGGACTACGACACCCAGTTCTCCGGCAAGCACGACAACTCGATCCTCGGCGTCGCGAACAAGGACTACGAGGTCGCCACCGTCGCCAATTCGGTGAAGAAGCGGATGGTCGAGCGCGGCGTTGTGTCGGACGATCAGTTCGAGATCCTCTACACCTCGCAGACCTTCCCGACGACCGGCTACGGCGTGGTCTACAACCTGACGCCTGAGCTGCAGGAGAAGATCCGCGACGCGTTCTTCAGCTTCGACTGGGCCGGAACCGGCCTGGAAGAGGAGTTCGGCAAGAACGGTGAAGAGAAGTTCATCGAGATCACCTTCAAGGACGACTGGGACGTGATCCGCAAGATCGACCAGGCCAACGGCGTCACCTACGATTGCCAGTAGGCCGACGTCACCGATCGGGGCGCGGGCGGCACCGTCCGCGCCCTTTTCCGTCCGGGACATGACCATCGAATGCTGACCGTCGAAAACCTGACCAAGACCTACCGTTCGGGCGACAAGGCGCTGCAGCGCGTCAGCTTCACGCTGCCCAAGGGGCAGGTCGTCGGCCTTATCGGTCCGTCGGGTGCGGGCAAGTCGACACTGATCCGCTGCGTCAACCGGCTGGTCGAGCCGACCTCGGGCCGGGTCCTGCTCAACGATCTGGATCTGACCACGCTCGGCAAGCCGGCCCTGCGCCGGGCGCGCCGCCGGATCGGTATGATCTTCCAGGAATACGCGCTGGTCGAGCGCCTGACGGTGATGGAGAACGTGCTGTCCGGCCGGCTCGGCTACGTCTCGTTCTGGCGCAGCTGGATGCGCCGCTTCCCGGGCTCCGACATCGCTACCGCGTTCCGGCTCCTCGACCGGGTCGGGCTGGAGGGCCGGGCTGACAGCCGCGCCGACGCCCTGTCCGGCGGACAGCGCCAGCGGGTCGGCATCGCCCGGGCGCTCGCCCAGGAGCCCGAGCTTCTGCTTGTGGACGAACCGACCGCGTCGCTCGATCCGAAGACTTCCCGGAAGATCATGCGTCTTCTCACCGAGGTCTGCGCCGAGCACGAGCTTCCGGCGATCATCAACATTCACGACGTGGTTCTGGCCCAGCAGTTCACCCAGCGCATCATCGGACTGCGCGCCGGCGAGATCGTCTTCGACGGTCCGCCCTCCGACCTCGACAGCGCCGCACTGACGGCGATCTACGGCGAGGAGGACTGGTCCGCCATGCGCCAGGCGGCCGCCGAGGACGCCGACGCCGAGCGGGACCAGACGGACCGGATGGCCGGCCTGGCATGAGCGACTATCCGACGACCTGGCGCCGTCCGCCGCAGATCCTGAAACATCCCGTCTGGCGACCGGTCATCCAGATCGGCATCCTCGTCTATCTGCTCCTCGCCATCGGCTCGCTCGAGGTCAACTGGCTGAGGGTGTGGGAGGGCCTCGACCGGGGCTGGCGGTTCGTGGAGGGCTTTCTCCGACCGGACTTCACCACGCGCTGGCGCGACATCAGCCAGGGGCTGGTGGAAAGCCTGACCATGACGGTGACGTCCACCGTGGTCGGGATCGCCCTGTCCATCCCGTTCGGGGTCGGCGCCGCGCGCAACATCGCGCCGCTGCCCGTCTACTATGTCTGCCGAGCGGTCATCGCGGTCAGCCGGTCGCTGCAGGAGGTGATCATCGCGATCTTCTTCGTCGCGATGTTCGGGTTCGGACCGTTCGCCGGCTTCGTCACCCTCAGCTTCGCGACCATCGGGTTCCTGGCGAAGCTCCTGGCCGAAGACATCGAGGAAATCGACATGTCCCAGGTGGAGGCCGTGCGGGTCGCCGGCGCCTCCTGGCTGCAGGTGGTGAACTATGCGGTCCAGCCCCAGGTGACGCCGCGGCTGATCGGGCTGTCGCTCTACCGGCTCGACATCAATTTCCGCGAAAGCGCGGTGATCGGCATCGTCGGGGCGGGCGGCATCGGCGCGACGCTCAACACGGCCATCGACCGTTACGAATACGACAGCGCCGGGGCGATCCTGCTCATCATCATCGGGATCGTGATGATGGCGGAGTATCTGTCGGGCCACGTGCGCAGGTGGGTGCAGTGATGGCCGTACGACAGACCCCGTCCGGTCAGGAGTGGCGCCGGCGCACGCCGCGGGCCGCTCTTGTGATGTGGCTCGGCTGGCTGGCTGCGACGGCGCTGACCGTCTGGTGCTGGTACGTGATGACGGAGACCACGATCTGGGCCTTCGTCTACGACGCGCCCCGCCAGGCCGCCGACATCGGGTCGCGCATGGTGCCGCCGCGTCTGGCCTATCTGCCGGAACTCTGGCGTCCGCTCTGGGACACGATCAACATCGCCACGCTCGGCACCGCCGCAGGCGTCGTGATCGCCACGCCGATCGCCTTTCTGGCCGCGCGCAACACGACGCCGAGCCCGCTCCTGCTCCGGCCCATCGCGCTGTTCATCATCGTCGCCTCCCGGTCGATCAATTCGCTGATCTGGGCGCTGCTTCTGGTCTCGATCGTCGGGCCGGGACTGCTGGCCGGCGTCATCGCGATCGCCCTGCGGTCGATCGGCTTCGTCGGCAAGCTGCTCTACGAAGCGATCGAGGAGACCGACGCCGCCCAGATCGAGGCGATCGACGCGACCGGCGCGAGCGCGCCCCAGTTGCTGGCGTTCGGGATCTGGCCCCAGGTGGCGCCCGCCTTCTGGGCGATCGCCGTCTTCCGCTGGGACATCAACATCCGCGAGAGCACGGTGCTGGGCCTCGTCGGTGCCGGCGGGATCGGGCTGCAGTTGCAGAACTCCCTCAACACCCTGGCCTGGCCCCAGGTCACCGTCATCCTGCTGCTCATCCTGGCGACGGTCCTGGTCAGCGAGTGGATCTCCGCAAAGGTGCGCGCCGCGATCATCTGAGCCTGGCTGGCCCTACGGCGGGTCGCAGCGCCTCGTAGCCGGTTCCCGGCGGCGTGGGGCAGCGGTCCGGGCTCCCTGCCGGCAACTGGACGGTGTGGAGCTTGCATGGCAGGCTCCGGACGACGTGCGGCCCCATCCCAGGAGACCCCAAATGTTCTCGGTCCTGTCCGGCGTGTGGGCGCTTCTGCTCGGCATCGTGTTCATCATGCTGGGCAACGGCATGCACTTCACGCTGATCGGCCTGCGTGGGGGCATCGAGGGATTTTCCGCCGCCGAACTCGCCATCGTCACGTCCGGCTATTTCGCGGGATTCCTGTCCGGCGCGAACCTCACGCCGCGCCTGATCCGGCGCGTGGGGCATGTCCGCGTCTTCGCCGCGCTTGGCAGCTTCATGTCGGCGGGACTGATCGCCTTTCCGCTGGTCGCCGAGCCGTGGGCGTGGACCATCCTGCGGCTTCTGATCGGCTTCTGCATGTCGGGCATCTACGTCACGGCAGAGAGCTGGCTGAACGACGCCTCCACCAACGAGACCCGGGGCAAGGTTCTTTCGGCCTACATGATCGCGCAGACGCTGGGCATCATCGGCGCGCAGTATCTTCTGACCCTGGGCGATGCGACCACGGCGGTGCTGTTCATCGGCGCCTCGATCCTGGTGTCGATCTCGTTCGGCCCGATCCTCCTGTCCGCCGGCCGGACCCCGGCCGCCGACGTGACGCGCCCGATGGGGCTCCGGGCCCTGTTCACGAGTTCGCCGCTCGGCACCGTCGGGATCTTTCTGCTGGGCGCCGTCTACGCGACCCAGTCGGGCATGGCGGCGGTCTTCGGCACCCAGATCGGCATGGAGGCGGACCGGATCGCGCTGCTGGTCGCCACCCTCTTCGGCGGGGCGCTCCTGCTGCAGTTTCCGATCGGCTGGCTTTCGGACCGGATCGACCGCCGCAAGGTCATCTTTCTGGCCGCCGCGATCGGCGTGGCCTCCTGCGCGATGGCCTGGACGTTCGGCGGCGGCCTGTGGGCGCTGATGGCTTCGGCTTTCTTCGCCGGCGGCGTGACGACGCCGCTCTATGCGCTGTTCCTCGCCTACACGAACGATTTCCTCTCGACGGAGGACATGCCGGCGGCGTCCGGCGGTCTCGTGCTCACCTTCGGGGTGGGCGCCATTCTCGGGCCGCTGGTCGCCGGCTGGGCGATGCAGTGGGGCGGGCCGTTCGCCTTCTGGCTGGTGCTGGGCGGGCTGTTCGCCACGATCGCGGTCTACGCCCTCTACCGCATGACCCAGCGCGCGGTCCCGTCGGCGGAGGAGACCGAGAGCTACATCAGCGTGCTGCCGACCGCCTCCGTCGTGGCGGTGGAAGCGGCCGGCGCCTGGGCCGCCGAACAGGCCGAGGCAAAGCGGGAGGAGGAAGAGCAGGAAGAGGCGCGGGCGGAAGGCGCAGAAACGGAAGCGGAAGACACAAGGGAAAAGGAGGGGGAGCGGGACGCGCGCGGGTGACCGCCGGGGACGTCGGGATGCCCGGGGCAAGCGTAGAGACCACCGGCGCACGCGCGCGCCGGTGATCGTTTCAGAGGCGGGTTATTCCGCGGCGGAAGCGGAGATCTCGCCGGAGCGGATCTGCTCTTCCTCGATGGATTCGAACAGGGCCCGGAAATTGCCCTCGCCGAAGCCGTTGTCGCCCTTGCGCTGGATGAACTCGAAGAAGATCGGGCCGATCACGGTCTTGGAGAAGATCTGCAGCAGGATCTTGGTCTCGCCGCCGCCGACCACGCCTTCGCCATCGATCAGGATGCCGTGGGTCTTCATCCGGTCGACCGGTTCGTCGTGGCCCTTCACCCGCTCGAACGACTTCTCATAGTAGGTGTCCGGCGGGCCGGGCATGAACTTGAGGCCGTTGTCGGCAAGCCTGTCGGTGGCGTCGTAGATCGACTCCGTGCCGATCGCGATGTGCTGGATGCCCTCGCCGCGATACTTCCTGAGGTAGCTCTCGATCTGGCTCTTGTCGTCTGTCGATTCGTTCAGCGGAATCCGGATCTTGCCGCAGGGCGAGGTGATTGCGCGGCTGACGAGGCCGGTCAGCTTGCCCTCGATGTCGAAAAAGTGGATCTGGGTGAAGCCGAACAGCTCCCGGTAGAAGTCCCACCACTTGTCCATGTTGCCGCGATAGACGTTGTGGGTCAGGTGGTCGAGGAAATAGAAGCCGACGCCTTCCGGCTTCGGATCGGCCTCGCCCAGCCACTCGAACTCCGCCTCGTAAGGCGAGCCCTTGTCGCCGTAGCGGTCGACGAAATAGAGCAGCGATCCGCCGATGCCGACGATCGCCGGCACGTCGAGGCTCTTGTCGCCGCCTTCATAGGGCGTGGCGCCCTGGGCGACCGCATGGTCGAAGGCGTGTTTGGCGTCGACCACCCGCCACGCCATCGACGGCGCGCAGGGGCCGTGCTCGTCGACGAAGCGGCGGCCGAAGCTGCCGGGCTCGGCGTTGAGCAGATAGTTCACATCGCCCTGGCGCCAGACGGTGATCGCCTTCTCGCGATGGCGGGCGACCGGAGCGAACCCCATCTTCGCGAACAGCTCTTCCAGCTTCTCCGGCTCGTCGCTGGAAAACTCGACGAACTCGAAGCCGTCGGTGCCGGCCGGGTTCTCCGCCGAGATTTCTGCGGGCGGGGCATCATGCGGGAACGGTCCCATGGTCGGTCTCCTTATCCGGGCGCGTCGGGCGCACCTGTTGGAAGTTTGGGACGAGTCTCGCGCAAATCGCGCGCAAGGTGCTTGCGAATGGGCGGTCTTTTCGGCTCTCTTCGCTCAAAGCGTGCGCAATTCGACCCTCAAATGCACGGATCATGTATGGACGCCTACGACCGCAAGATTCTTGCCGCCTTGCAGGCGGACGGCCGGCTGACCAACGCGGAGCTGTCGGAGCGGGTGAACCTGTCGCCGTCCCAGTGTTCCAGGCGCCGTTCAAGGCTGGAACAGGACGGCGTGATCGTACGCTATGGCGCGCATCTCGACCGGGAGAAGGCCGGCTACGGGCTAGCGACCTTCATCTCCGTCACGCTGGCCACCCACAACCGCGACAACGCCCAGCGCTTCGCGCAGCTGGTGGGCGGGTGTCCGGAAGTTCTCGAAGCCCACGCCCTGACCGGCGAGATGGACTATCTTCTGAAGGTGGTGGTCCGGGACCTGGCGGCGCTGTCGGGCTTCGTCAACGAGACGCTGCTGCCCCACGATTCCGTGCTCAACGTTAAGACATCGATCGTGCTGGAAACGCTGAAGGAGGAGGCGCCGCTGCCGCTGTGAGGGGCGGGCGGCGAGGGGCGCGTCACCAGGTGATGGCGCGCCGGTAGAGATGCCAGGTGGTGAAGCCGACGACCGGCAGGGCGACCAGGAGCCCGATCATGAACGCGGCCATGCCGGCGGCGATGATGATGGTGACCAGGACGCCATAGACCAGGAAGGCGAGCGGGCTGCGGCGCACCGCCGCCACGCTGGCCGACACCGTGGTCGCGGCATCGACGTTGCGGTCGAGCAGCATCGGCGCGGCGACGACGGTGAGGGCGAAGGTGACCGCCGCGAAGACCGCCCCGACCGCCGTTCCGATCACCGCGTAGCGGAACCCGTCCCACGTCGAGAAGATCGCGGTGACGAGCCCGCCGATCGTCCACTCGGTGGCGCCGAAAATGGCGGCGTGAATGAACTCGGCGGCTGCCATCCAGAGCACCGCGACCACCAGAAGCGTGACGCCGAGCAGCGCCATCTGGCCGCCCCCGTGGCGCATGCCGGCGGAAAGCACGGCGGAAAATTCCAGCGGTTCGCCGGTTTCCAGCCGCCGGCTGATCTCGTAGAGGCCGAGCGCGATGCCGGGGCCGATCAGCAGGAACGCGGACAGGGCCGGGACGATCAGGTTCACCTTCGAGTTGGTATCCAGATAGAGGACGATCAGCGCGCCCAGCACCGCATAGACGAGGCCGAAGGCCATGCCCAGCACGGGCTCCTCGCGCCAGTCTGCCATGCCGTCGGAGAAGGCGTCGCGCACGTCTTCCGGCGTAACCGGTCTGACCGTCGGACGGGCGGTGCCGCTGCTCCGGTAGGCGATGTCCTGGATGTTTCCGTCGACCATGCTTCGTCCCTTCGACGTCGGATCGCGGTCCGGGCGAACCGGGCGCGTCCGATCTGTTCTGGTCCGCCCGGTGGCCTGCGCGCAGCTCTCCGAAACGCGTGAAGGCCGCACTGGTGCGTGGTTCCGCGTTCTCAGGAGACAGCACGGCGAGCGCCACCGTCCGACCCGTGTCTAGGGGTCGATTGAACCCTTGTCATTGGCCTAGATCAACGCCTGGTTTCGGGGGCCGGTGTCTGGACCACCGGATTTTTCGGGATCCAGTCGCGTCAGGCCGCCGAGCGGGTGGCGTCGGACCTCTCCGCCCGCGCGGTGCGGACGATGTCGATCGCCTGGTCCAGAACCTCCGCGCCGGCCCCCGGCAGACGTGCGGCTTCCGTCAGATGCCGGCGCCAGTGACGGGCGCCCGGGCCGCCGTGGACGAGGCCGAGCATATGACGGGTGAGGGCGGAGGGGCGGATGCCGGCGGCGACCAGGTCGCCGAGATAGGGCCGCATCGCCTCGGCGACATCCAGGGGATCGGCCTCGGGGGCCTCAGTGCCGAAGACGGTCCGGTCGACCCCGGCGAGCACGGCGGGGGTCTGATAGGCGGCGCGGCCGAGCATCACGCCGTCGACATGGGCGAGATGGGTTTGCGCCTCGTCGAGGGTGGCGATCCCGCCATTGATGCCGACGAAGACGGAGGGCAGGCGCGCCTTCAGCCGGTAGACGCGGTCGTAGTCGAGCGGCGGAATGGTGCGGTTGTCCTTGGGCGAGAGCCCCTTCAGCCAGGCCTTGCGCGCATGCACCCAGAGCGCGTCGGTGCCGGCCGCGACCACGGCGTCGGCGAGCGCGTCGAGGGCGATCTCCGGATCCTGGTCGTCGATGCCGATCCGGCACTTGACGGTGACCGGGATCGCGACGGCCGCCTTCATCGCGGCGACGCAGCGCGCGACGAGCCCGGGCTCGGCCATCAGGCAGGCGCCGAACGCCCCGCCCTGGACCCGGTCCGACGGGCAGCCGACATTGAGGTTGATCTCGTCATAGCCCCACTCGGCCGCGATGGCGGCCGCCTCGGCCAGAAGGCCGGGGTCGTTGCCGCCGAGCTGAAGCGCAAGGGGATGCTCTTCGGGCGAAAAACCCAGCAGGCGGTCGCGGTCGCCGCGGACCACGGCCTGGGCGGTGACCATCTCGGTGTAGAGCAGCGCATGGCGCGACAGCCGCCGGTGAAAGACGCGGCAGTGCCGGTCGGTCCAATCCATCATGGGGGCGACGGCGAAGCGGCGCGCCTCGGAGATCGGGAAAAGTCCCGATTCTCCGTGGATTTCTGCCCTGTCGCCAACCGTCACCATGATCGATCCTGTTCCCGTTCGCGTCCGCCTGCGACCGAAACGCCCACGTCTGCGCGCCGGATGCCCGCTCCACCGCATCTGCAAAAGGCGCGTTCATCGGGTGTGCGCACGGAAGATGGGTTGCAAGCGTACCTAGCGCAAATCGCCGTGAAACAGAACGGGGGCGCCATCCTTCCCGAAAGCCGGCCGTCTGATCGCCGGTGGTCCCGGCGGCCAGGATCAGGAAGCGGCAGAAGGAGGCGAGGGACCCGTTTCAGATCGGGGCCCCGGCCCCCGATCAGATCGAGGAGCCCGCCGTGACCGCGTCGATGACCTCGTTGCCGGTGGCGGCCACGCGGCCGAAGTACAGGGCGAACGCCTTCATCGTGGCGTCGTGCATGTCCGGGTCGTAGTCGGCGCAGGCATCGGAAACCAGGACACAATCGTAGCCGCGGTCGGCCGCGTCGCGCGCGGTGGTCTCGACACAGGCGCTGGTCACGCACCCGGTGATGACGAGGCTGGTGATGCCCATGCGCTGGAGCGTGGCGTCGAACTCGCTGCCGTTGAAGGCGCCGTTCGTGGTCTTGCGGACCACCGTCTCGTCCGGCAGCGGCGCGAGCGGCTCGATCACGGCGAAGTCCGGGTTTTCCGCCCACCACACATCCTCGATGCCGGCGGCCCGTTCCATGTTGCGGGTCCAGGCGCGAAACCGGGGCGGACAGTCGCGGAGATCGCGATAGGGCGAGCCGATGACGAGATGGATGACCGTCAGCTTCTCGTTGCGGAAATAGTTCAGGAGATTCCGGATCGCCGGGACGGTCGTCGCGGTGAGCCGGTCGTTGTAGTAGCTCATCGAGCCCGGATAGGCCTGTTCCCAGGCGCGGGTCATGCCGTGGTCGGGCGAGGCGTCGTGATACTGCATGTCGATGATCACGAGAGCGAGCTGCTCGCGCTTCGACAGATCGACCGCCGGAATCATGGCGGTCATTTCGTCCAGTCCCTGGTGCATGGTGCTCATTTCGCCTTGTCGTTCTTCAGCAGGAGGCGGGTGCCGGCCAGGATCAGCAGGATCGAGGCAAGCACGGTGAGAGACGCGATCGCGTTGATCTCGGGCGTGATGCCGATGCGCAGCATCGACCAGATGTGCATCGGCAGGGTGTTCTCCGAGCCGGTCAGGAAGAAGGTGACCGGCAGCTCGTCGAAGGAGAGGGTGAAGACGAGCAGGGCGCTGCCGATCACCGAGGTGCGGATCGCCGGCAGCGTGACCAGGAAGAAGGTCTGCAGGCGGTTCGCCCCGAGATCCATGCTCGCCTGCTCGATCTCCTCGTCGAGGCTCTGGAGCCGCGCGTAGACCTGGGTGACGACCAGCGGCATCCAGACGATGCTCTGGCCGATGATGATGGTCAGCAGCGACAGCTTCAGGCCGGACCGGTTGAAGATCAGCAGGAACGCGAGGCCGGTGATCAGCGGCGGAACGATCAGCGGCATCAGGATGGTGCGTTCCAGGATCAGGGCCACGCCGCGTCCGAGCTGCCTGAGCGCAAGGGCGAGCGGCACGCCGACGACCGTGGTGACCACGACGCAGGCGGTGGCGACCTTGAAGCTGTTGGCGATGCTCTGGAGCAGCTGGTGGTCGTCGAGAAGCGCCGCATACCAGCGCAGCGACCACGCATCGATCGGCCAGGACAGCACGCGGCTCTCCTGAAAGGAGAACACCACCAGCACCGCGATCGGCACATACATGAAGGCGTAGATGAGGATCGCGGCGGCGCGGAAGCCGGCGCGGGTTCCTTTTCCGTCCGACATCATCGTCCTCCCGCGACGCGGTTGCCGACCCAGGCGGCGGCACTCACCACCACGAGAACGGTCGCCAGCACGACGATCGCCAGCGCGCTGCCGAAGGGCCAGTCGAACGCCGCTCCGAACTGGCCGATGATGACGTTGGCGATCATGATGTTGTCGCTGCCGCCGAGAAGCGCCGGGGTGATGAAGTCGCCGAACGACAGGCAGAACACGATCGTGCAGCCGGCCAGCAGCGAGGGCACGGTCAGCGGGAAGGTGACGTGGACGAACGTGCGGATGGGCCGGGCGCCGAGATCGGCGCTGGCTTCGCCGTAGGCCGGCGGGATCTTCTCCAGCGCGGCGAACACGGGGATCGCGACGAAGGGCACGAAGATATAGACGAGCGCGATGACGATCGAGACGTCGCTGTAGAGCAGGAAGCCGAGCTGGTCCGGCTCGACGCCGAACTGGCCGAGAAATCCGCCGATCAGGCCGTTGCGGCCGAGAATGATCTTCCAGACATAGGCGCGCAGCAGGAAGCTGGTCCACAGCGGCACAAGGAGCAGAATGAACAGCGTGTTCTTCCAGCGGCCCGCATAGCGCGCCAGGAACATGGCCAGGACATAGCCCATCACGGCGGAAACGAGCGTGACCATCGTGGCGATCCGCAGCGAGTTGCCGATCACGGTCAGATAGAGCGGGCGCTCCACGATCCGCTGATAGTTGTCGAGGATGAAGTCGGGACGGATGGAGTAGAGGTCCTTCGCCCAGAAGCTGAAGACCCCGACATGCCCGTAGGGATAGAGGATGAAGGCGGCCGTGTAGAGCAGGGCCGCGCCGGCACAGACCAGCGTCGTGCGGGACATGGTCAGTCCGCGCAAGTCGATGCGTGCCGCCCGGGCTTCAGCCATCGTCGGCCTCGAAGACGTGGACCGGTCGCTCGGTGAGGGCGAGGCTCAGGCGGTCGCCCGGCCGGGAACGCAATGGGGCCTCGGCAGGCTCGTCGATCTCGATTTCCGTGCCGTCGTCGAGCGACAGGACCAGCTTGCGGGTGTCCCCAAGGAAGATCACGTCGCGCAGGGTGGCCGATATCGATCCGGCCGCGTCCGGGCTGACCTGGAGGTCCTTCGGGCGCAGGATAAGGCGGACGGTGGCGCCGGTCGCCGGGACCGATTGTGACGGCAGGGCGCGGACGACCTCGCCGGACGCGAGGCGAATGTCCAGCCGCTCGCCGTCGTGGGCGGTCACCGTGCCGGTCAGCTTGTTGGAGCGGCCGACGAATTCCGCCACGAAACGGGTCGCCGGAGCGGAGAAGATGTCCTCCGGCGAAGCGGTCTGGCAGATCCGCCCGGCATTCATCACGGTGATCCGGTCGCTCATCACCATGGCCTCTTCCTGGTCATGGGTGACGTAGATGAAGGTGACGCCGGTCTCGCGCTGAACGCGCTTGAGTTCCAGTTGAAGTTCCTTCCGCAGCTGGGCGTCGAGGGCGGAGAGCGGTTCGTCGAGCAGGAGCACCTGGGGCTCCTTGATCAGCGCCCGGGCGAGGGCGACCCGCTGCATCTGGCCGCCGGAAAGCGTCGAGGGGTGCTGGCCGAACCGGTCACCCAGACCGACCCTGTCGAGCATCGCCTCCGCCCGTTCCCGCCGGGCCTTCCGCGGCACGCCGTCGAACCGGAGGCCGTAGGCGACGTTGTCGCCCACGGTCATGTTCGGAAACAGGGCGTAGCTCTGGAACACCGTGTTGACCGGCCGGCGGAAGGCCGGGTCCCGGTCGATGCGCCGACCGTCGAGGATGATCTCGCCGGCGGTCGGACGCTCGAACCCGGCGATCAGGCGCAGCGTCGTCGTCTTGCCGCACCCGCTCCGGCCGAGCAGGGTCATGAACTCGCCCTGCCGGATGTCCAGATCGATCCCGTCGACGGCGGCGAGGTCACCGAACCGTCTGGTGACCCCGTCCAGGCGGAGGAAGGAGGCCTCGCTCATTCGACGGTCGCGGCCTTGACCTCGTTCCAGACCTCCAGATAGCGGCTGCGGCGCGGGATCTCGCCCCAGAACGACAGGTTCTCCACGAACTCCGGGCCCTTGGCGAGGTTGGTGCCCTCGAGCGCGCCGTCCGGAAGATGCTCTTCGGCCTCGCGCACGGTGAAGCTGAACCCGCTTACGTCATAGACCTTGGCGGCGATGTCCGGCCGCAGCATGAAGT
Organism: Amorphus orientalis; assembly: GCF_030814015.1. Lineage (NCBI taxonomy): Bacteria > Pseudomonadati > Pseudomonadota > Alphaproteobacteria > Hyphomicrobiales > Amorphaceae > Amorphus > Amorphus orientalis. The sequence continues at coordinate 158,746 of NZ_JAUSUL010000005.1, read as the reverse complement.
TGATGAACTCGTGCACCAGCTCGGGGTGCTCGGTCCCCTTCACGATGAACAGCGAATCCAGCCAGGCCGTGGGCCGCGCGGGGGCGCACTGCGCTGCGTTGACGCCTTCGTCCTTCAGGGCTTCGGTGACGTAGCTCCAGCTGTTCGTGGCGACGACCTCTCCGCTGGTCATCAGCTCGATGATCTCGCCGCCCGTGGACCAGTAGCGCCTGATCAGGGGCTTCTGCTCGATCATCTTCTGCTTGACCTGTTCGAGCTGATCGTCGCTCAGGTTCCAGATGTCCTCAAAGCCCATGTAGCTGGCGACGTCGCCGATGGTGGACACGTCGTCCCACATGGCGATCTTGCCCTTGTACTTCTCGTCGAAGAGGACCTCGAAGCTGCACTCCTCGACCTCGTCGGCGAGATAGGTCACCGGCTGGATGTCCCAGAAGTACGGCGCGCCGTACTGGGTGTCGCCGTCCTTCAGGAACGCGATCCTGCGGAACTCGGGCGATACGTTCTCGAAGTTCGGGATCTTGGACAGATCGAGCGGCTCGACGAAGCCTGCCTTGATGGCCGGCTGGGCAAGCGAACTGACGATCACGACGGAATCGTACTGACTGTCGCCGGCGGCAAGCGCCGCCATGTATTCGTCGTTGGAGCCGACATAGGTCGGGTTCACGGTGATGCCGAACTCTTCCTCGAACTGATCGATCCAGGCGTCCTCGGCGTAGCCTTCCCAGGTCAGGATGTTGAGCTCCTGAGCGCTGACGCTGGTTGCGGAGACCGTGAGCGCCATGGCGCCGGCCGCCAACAGCCGGCGGCCTTTCGGAATGCGACGCGGTACGGTGCGAAACTGGGTCATTGATCGATCCCCTGTTCTGGAAGCGGAGTGGTTCCGGCCGGTGGGCCGCTCTCGTCGTTGGGGAAAGCCTAAAGGGGTGCGGTGCACAATAACAATGGCGCCGCAGACGCGAAGTGTGTTCTAAAGAGCGTCAATTCGCGTCAGATGTGGGGGAAAGCAAATGAGCGCCGAGGATCTTCCAGCCAATCTGAGATTGCTGTGCAGCTATGGACGGTCGATCTCGGCGGTGTGCCGCCAGATCGGAATCAACCGGCAGCAGTTCACCAGATACCTTGCGGGGACATCGCGGCCGGGTCTCGCCAACGTGCGCCGCATCGCGGATCATTTCGGGCTGGAGGACTACGAACTGCTGATGGGACACGAGGCGTTCCGGAAGCTCCTCAGCATCCGCAGACCGATCGCTCCCAACATCTCCGAACTCACCGAAGAAATCCGCAGGACGCTTTTCCTGACCAGCGACAGCGTGGAGCCGCTTCTCAAGAAGGTGGGCTACTACCACAACTACTTCATGCCGCTTGAGTATCCAGGTTATATTCTGCGCGGCTTATGCCACGTGTACGAACAGAATGGCTTTATCGTCAGCCGCAACCTGGAACGTTATCCGCGCGATCCGCGGGTTCGGGTCAAGAAGTACAACGGCATCTTCGTTCACACCGGCGACAAGATCGTCATGTTCGAGCGGGAATCCACGATCGGTCGCGCGCTCTGGCTCAGCATTCTTTACCCATACGAAGAGGATCAGCCGCAACTTCTGCCCGGGCTGACCGTGGGCGTGACGCGGTCGTCGGGGCGCGAGATCGCCTGCTATCGGGTCGTGCTGGAATATCTCGGCAACGACATCGATCTGCGCCAGGCCATGCGCGGTTGCGACCTCTACGCCGAAGAGGACGATCGGATCGACCCGGAGATCCGTCGTCGCATCACGTGCGATATCCAGCCCCATGAGCTGGCCTTTCTGGCACGCGTGTAATCCGAGGTGCCGACGGGTTGGGACCCCCGACGGCCGACCGGCAACCTGACTTGAGGGGGCGGACGAACAGGACGGCATCGCCGGCGGATCGTTCCGAAAGATCGCCTGGCAGGATGCGTCGCGCCTCTAGACCTATGACGTCGCGTGGACGCGCGTTCGGTCAAACCGGTTGTCCGCCTCTGCGGCACCGCGGGCTGCCGCAGGCGCATCCGCCGGCACCATGGCCCACGGTGCAGCCTGAAAAGACGGGCCAGTCAGTTTGCATTCACACGGTCTATCGCCGATGGTGATACACGCAGAGGGTGATTCAATCGCCTTTTTCAGCTGGAGGGATGGGATGGACGTCTGCTTCAGCGGAAAGAGCGGTGAACCCACGTGCGGCGCCATATCCACCGCCGATTGGTCCTCGGGACGAACTGCGGGGACGTTCCGCTGGGCGGCGTCAACGGCGTCTTCGGCCGTTGTCGTGTTCGCGTTGGCGGGTCTCGTGGATGCGACGCTGAACTCCGCTGATGCCCAGAACTGCCGCGACCAGGGCGGCCTTCGCTACCTCGGCAACTCGACAGACAGCTCGCAGTCGATCTGGCTATCGGGAACCGTCGCCGGCGATTTCGAGCTCGAGGCTGCACAGGGCAGTCAGGTGGTCGACGACTGGTCCCAGGCGCGCAAAGGGCTCCATGTGTCGCGGTCGCCGGTCGTCTCGTCGGGAAACGGCGGAACTCACCGGCTGTTTTCCACCGGCGGCAACAAACCCTGTCTGATCGACACCCAGAACCAGAGGGGCGGGATCGCTCTGCCGCCGAACGTGACGTTGCCGGGCATCGTCTTGCCGCCGATCGGGTCCCTGTTTCCCGATTTTCAGCTTCCCTCGCTTCCGGGCGGAGGGGCGACCCCACCGATCGCGCGTCTGCCGTCCCGGCCGGGCGCTGGAGTGACCCCGCCGATTGCGACGCGTCCGCCCAGTGGCGTGACCCCGGGCGTTCCGAGCCGTCCACCGAGCGGGGTGGTGCCTCCCGTCGGGACGCTGCCGTCGCGACCCGGGGGAGGTGTCACTCCGCCGATCGGCACGCTTCCGCCCGGAGGCGGAGGCCCCACCGATCCCGGTGGTGTCGTTCCTCCCGTCGGCTCACGTCCCGTCACGCCGGTCCAGCCGCCGGACCCGTCGCAGCCGCATGGTCCCGGGGGCTATCCACGGCCCGTTTCTCCGACCCAGAACGAAGGAATGGCGGCAGAGCAGGCGGGGGTGCCGGAAGATCCGTGTTTCGACGCTGTCGACGAGCGGCTGTCCGACGAAGCCCTGGAGGAGCGCCGCCGCCGCTGCGTGCCGGCCCTGTTGCAGGGGCCGCCGCTCACGCCCGGCCGTGACCTCACTCCGGTCAGCCTGTGGAATGCCTGGTCCGATGCAAAGCTGATCGGTGTCTCCGATCGCCGCTTCGGTCTCGACATGGAATCTCTGCTCGGCAGCGCGGCCATCGGTCTCGACCGGCGCGTCACCGAGAACCTGATTCTGGGCATGACCCTCTCTTTCGATCAGGGCCGGACCACCGGCTACGACGGATCGATGGAAGTCGATACCCAGGGCGTCTCGGTCGGTCCCTACGTGGCCTTCCGGCTATCCCAGCACTGGGCGGCAGATGCTTCGCTGAGCGTCGGACTGTCGGACAGCGACCTGAGCCTCAGCGTACTCGATGGCAGCTATCGGACCCGACAGGCGACCGCCACCGTCGACCTCTACGGTCAATACATGGTGCACGGCTTCTTCGTGCGCCCGAAGCTGACGGCGACATATTCGTACATCGACACGGAGACCTACGATCTCGCCGGAACGGTGCGCGGGCGCCCGGTGGCGGTCGAGATCCCGGGCGACAGCTTCGGCTACGGGGTGGCGACGGTCTCCGCGGAAGTGAGCCGCCTGTTCGTTCTTCCCGACGGCAACGCGATCATGCCGTTCGCGGAAATCGGCATCGACTACGAGTATGAGCGACCCAACGACGGCGCGATCCTGACCGGGGATCTGGCGCTGGCGACGCCGTCGCCCTGGGCCGGTTCGCTGGAAGTCGGCGCCCGGATGCTGTTTTCGAACGTGGTGCAGGTGGAGACGAGCGGCGCATACCGAAGCTTCGGCCAGGCCAATCTCGACATCTGGGAAGGCCACCTGAACGTCTCGATCGCGTTCTGATAAGCCCGGCCCGGTGCGCGCCTCCGCGTCCGCGTGGCTGGTTCGCCGACAGCAGGCCGGTTGCAGTCGTCGCCGTCGGGGTCAGTCCGTCCACCGCCTGGCTGCGCGCCGGTAGTTGGAGGGATCGGCGTAGCCGAGTACCGTTGCGATCCTGGCGATCCGCAGACCGCCGCCGGCCGAAAGCTCCGCGGCCCTGGTCCGACGCACCCCGTCCAGCACCCATCTGTACGTCGTGCCGTCTTCCGAGAGCCGTCGCTGCAACGTCCGCACCGGCAGATCCAGTCGGGCAGCCACGGTGTCCATATCGGTGCGCCCCTCCAGCAGGGCGAGGCTGATCAGATCGCCGACGGCGGTTGCGAATGTGGGGGGGCGGTTTCGCATGGCGGCGCGCACGTCCCGGAGGGTGATCGACATACTGGCCGGATCCGGTGCGATGGGACGGGGACGGGTTAGTTCCTCCCGTGTCAGCGGCAGGCCGATCCCGGCGCCACCAAAGCGCCAATCGGTGCTGGTCTTCTCCTCCCTGGATCCGGCGTAAGGATCCCGGACGTAAGGAACCTCGATCCACGCAGGGGTCCAGTCGGCCCCCAGATAGCGGCGCGCGAACTTGAGCATCGTCGGGACGACGTGGTCCGCATGGTGCGCCGCGTCGAGGCCTGGAAATGGCGGCGGCACGTAGCGCCAGACGAAGATGTCACCGGTACCGCCCAGGGTGATCGCCGGACCGGACTGATGCAGGGCCATGGTGCACGACAGGCGGGCGATGGCGGTCCGCAGGGTGAGCGCTCCAAGGCCGTAGCGCATCCACAGTCCGTAGTCCTCCGGTTCCATGGCGAAGCCGACGCGCAGTCCGAAAAGCGGATCGCCGGCCACGTCCGTTGCCTCGGCGAACAGCCGGACCAGCGCGGACATGGGCAGCCGCGTCTGCCTCATCTCGATCAGGGCGACGGGAAGGTCGGCACGTTCGAAGACGCGGTGGATGGCCTCGCGGCCCCCCAGGTCGGCGAGGAATTCCGGCAACGGTCCCATGCCGGTGGCAGACGTCATCGGCGGCAGTGGCTGAGCCATGCGCCTCTCCCATTTGGCGCAAAATGACCGATAACTCTACTTTTGTTTGTCATGCCCCCGAGGCAAACTCAGGTTTTGTACGTGGGTCGCATGAAATTGTGGCATTGGGAGGTGTATCAATGAGACGGCTCGTATCCATCACCGCCGTCCTCGGGGTGGCTGTACTCTCGGCATCCGGGGCGCATGCGCAGGAAAGTTCGGCACAGGACACAGCTCAGGAACAGAGCCGTCCGAATATCCTGGTGATCTTCGGCGACGACATCGGTCAGACCAACCTGTCGACCTACAGCTTCGGGTTGATGGGGTATCGGACGCCGAACATCGACAGCATTGCTGCCGATGGCATCAAATTCACCGACTATTATGCCGAGCAGAGCTGCACTGCGGGCCGTTCGACCTTCATCACCGGCCAGTCGACCCTGCGCACGGGCCTCTCCAAGGTCGGGCTTCCCGGCGCCGACTTGGGCCTGCGCGACGACGACGTGACACTCGCCTCCGCCCTCAGGGATCTCGGCTATGCGACCGGCCAGTTCGGCAAGAACCACCTGGGCGACCGCGACGAGTTCCTGCCGACCAACCACGGCTTCGACGAGTTCTTCGGCAACCTCTACCACCTGAATGCCGAGGAGGAGCCGGAGAACCGCAACTATCCGCGCGATCCGGCCTTCCGGGAACAATACGGACCGCGCGGCGTGATCCGCTCCTCGGCCGACGGCGAGATCGAGGACACCGGTCCGCTCACCAAGAAGCGGATGGAGACCGTCGACGACGAGACGGCCGCGGCGGCGATGGACTTCATGGAGCGGCAGGTGGAGCAGGGGAAACCGTTCTTCACCTGGTTCAACACCACGCGGATGCATTTCCGCACCCATGTGCGCGAGGAAAACCGCAGCGAGCCGGGCCTCACCGCGCTGACCGAGTATGCCGACGGCATGATCGAGCATGACGCGCTCATCGGCCAGGTGCTGGCAAAGCTGGATGAGCTGGGCGTCGCCGACAACACGATCGTGGTCTACACGACCGACAACGGCCCGCATCAGAACTCCTGGCCCGATGCCGGCACGACCCCGTTCCGCAGCGAGAAGAACACCAACTGGGAAGGCGCCTTCCGCGTCCCGGCGCTGATCCGCTGGCCCGGCCATATCGAGCCCGGTTCCGTCAGGAACGGCATCTTCTCGGGGCTCGACTGGTTTCCGACGCTGATGGCGGCGGCCGGGGACCCCGATATCAAGCAGCGGTTGCTGGACGGCACGTCCATCGACGGGAAGGACTACAAGGTCCATCTCGATGGCTACAATCAGCTTGCCTATCTGACCGGAGACAGCGACGAGAGCGCCCGCAACGAGTTCTTCTACTTCAATGACGACGGTGTTCTGGTCGCCCTGAGGTACGAGAACTGGAAAACGGTGTTCCAGGAGCAGCGCATGCCCGGCACGATGCAGGTCTGGGCCGAGCCGTTTACCGCCCTGCGGGTGCCGAAGATCTTCGATCTGCGGTCCGACCCCTACGAGCGGGCGGACATCACGTCGAACACCTACTGGGACTGGGTGCTGGAGCACTCCTTCCTGCTGGTGCCGGCGCAGGCCGAAGTGGCCCGGTTCCTGTCCACCTTCGAGGAGTACCCGCCCTCACAGCGGGCCGCGAGCTTCTCCGTCGATCAGATCCAGGAAGAGCTGGAGCAGAGCTTGAGCGGAATGGTGCAGTAGACCGGCCGGAAGCCGAGGCGTCCCGACGGACGTCCATCGAACCGATCGACGGGCGGGCGGATACCCCGCCCGTCGACGACTCCGGAGACATCGCGATCAGTGCCGAAAAGGACACCGCGTCCGGGGGCTCACAAAGCCGCACGACCGGAGTGAATGCCCTGACGGTCGCGACGGATCGGTCCGGCGCCATGATCGCTCTCACCCGTAGCAGCGGGGGGCCACCGCTCCCGCTTTTCTCCGCCAGACCGGAGACGACCCGATGCTGAACCGCCATGACGCCGTTCTTCTTTCCGCGCTGGCCCTTTCGGCTGCGGCGGCGGGAGGCGCCTATACGCTCTGGGACCAGCCGGCACGGGCGGCCCCGGCCGCCGTCGCCGTCGAGGCCTGCCCGCAGCGGGCGGAGGCCAGCGGCGAGGTCTTCATCGAGGGCGGGCGCTTCCTCATGGGCTCCGACAGCGAACGGCCAGAGGAGCGCAAGGCCCACCCCGTCGAGGTCTCCGATTTCTATATCGACCGGACCGAGGTGACGAACGCCCAGTTCGCGCGGTTCGTGGATGAATGTCACCATTGCCGAACGCGGGATCGGCGAAGCCGGTCGCGGCAAGCTGCCGGACACGCTGCTCAAGCCTGGCGGCATGGTGTTCGCGCCGCCGACCGAGCCGGTCGACGATTTCACCGACGTGAGCCGGTGGTGGCGCTGGGTGGAGGGGGCGGACTGGCGCCATCCGGAGGGGCCGGGAAGCTCGATCGCGGGCCGCGAGCACCATCCCGTGGTGCAGGTCTCCGTCGAGGACGCCTATGCCTACGCCCAGTGGGCGGGGCGGGCGCTGCCGACCGAAGCGCAGTGGGAATACGCCGCGCGCGGCGGCCTGGAGGACGCCAGATACACCTGGGGCGACACCTACGACGAGACCGACGGGACCAAGGCCAACACCTGGCAGGGGGCGTTCCCGACCGAGGACGAGGCGATCGACGGTGCCCACGGTACGGCGAAGGTCGGCTGCTATGAGGCAAACGGCTACGGGCTCTACGACATGGCCGGCAATGTCTGGGAATTCGTCCAGAACTGGTGGGTCCCCGGACATCCCGCCGGGTCGGCCACAGATCCGCTCGGTCCGACGCTGGGCGAGGCGCGGCGCTTCGGAACCGCACTCGGCCCCCAGGTCACGGTCAAGGGCGGGTCGTGGCTCTGCGCGCCCGTCTATTGCGCCCGGTTCCGCCCGTCGGCGCGCCAGCCCCAGGAACTGGCGCTCGGCTCCAACCACATCGGCTTCCGCACCGTCCGCCCGGCCGGTGGCGCGCGTTAAATTTCGGACATCCTCCCGGAATGACCGTCCGGCGCCTTGCCGGTTCCGCCGGACTGTCTATTTCTGATCGACCTGACGAGAGGGGTGGAGAAAAGCCGCACCGGCTTCGGTATGATCGCGCCGCAGCCGGTGCGACGATCGCCGCGCGGTGCCGCCAGGCTCTGGCGGCGGAACGCCCCTTCCGTCCGTTCGGACAGTCCAGCCGGCCGGCCCCAAGCCGAACCGGTCTTCCACGGAAACGAAGCCATGCCGGGAATAATCAAGCCGATGCGGCTCGGCGTCCTGACCAAGTGCACGCCCTATCGCAAGGGGGCGATGTTCACGGTCACGGCGCTCGGGCTCTTCGACCTTCTCGAGCCGGACTATCTGCTGATGGAAACCGGGCTGTGGCCGATGGCGGCGGACCAGCTTCCGGGCGGTTCCGTGCTCGATTTCGGCACGCCGAAGCCGAACGGCGAGGTGATCGTCGCCGGCAGCGCGATCCCGCCGGGGGGGCATCCGGCCAAGGAAGTCACTGTGGAAGCGGAGGTCGGTCCGGTCTCCAAGCGCGTGATGGTCGTCGGCGACCGGGTCTGGGTGCACGGCGACAACGGCCCGGTGTTCACCGACCCGGTGCCGTTCACCCACATGCCTCTGGTGCCCGAGCGGGCTTTCGGCGGCGAGGGGGTCGTGGAGAACCCGGTCGGGCGTGGGGCCGGTGCGCGGCTCCTCTATGACGCCGGCTACAAAGCGCCGCTGCCGAACCTGGAGAACCCGGCCCACCCGATCCTCGACATCGAGGATGCGCCGCATCCGGCCTGGTTCGGGCCGTATCCCCTCGATGCGCCGATCCGGCGGAAGTACATGGGGACCTACGACCGCGCCTACATGAAGACGCACTTCCCCGGCTATCCGGAGGACTTCGACACCCGTTATTTCCTGACCGCTCCCGCCGACCAGCAGATCGACGGCTATTTCCGCGGCGACGAGCCCGTTCGGGTGGCCGGCATGTCGTCGAGCCATCCGACAGTGCATTCGCGGCTGCCGGGGGTGCGGGCGCGCGCCTTCGTGGACCGGACGTCGGAGCCGGCGGGACTGCACGAACTGCACATGCATCTGGATACGGTCTGGCTGTTCGGCTCGGTCAACAAGGGGGTGGTCGCCTTTCGCGGCTCCACCGAGATCGAGGACATCGAGGGCGACGACGTCGCCTACGTGATGATCGCCTACGAGCGCCTGTCCGATCCGCCGCGCGACGTGAGCTACTACGAAGAGGTCTATCGGCAGCGGCGCGATCCGAAGGAAAAGATCAAGTATCTGCTGGCCGACTACCAGCTCTCGCCGGGCATCGACCCGGAGGTCTGGGAGCGGCGGCGGGCGAGCAAGCTGGAGGCCTTCCAGCAGCAGATGGACGCGTTCCGGGAAGCGCAGGGCTTCCAGCTTCGCAAGCAGTTCGAGGACCGCGACCTGCCGCCGGCGCTGATCGCCGACATGCCGCTTCCGCAGATCCCGCCCGTCGCCATTCCGACGGAGGAGGAGATCGAGCGCGGCGAGGCCGATTTCGCGTCCATGCTCGACGATATGGCCGAACAGAAGAAATTTGCCGATACGGTCATCCTCGAGCTGGAGGGTCTGCGCGAGCGGCAATTGGCCGAGAAGGGCATCACGGCCTTTGACGACATGCCGCGCGCAGCCGATCTCAAGCCGGGTATCGAGGCCGATCCGAAATATGCCGGCACGCTCGCCAACTTCCACGTCGAGCAGCCGGACATCGCCAGGACGACCGCCGAGCTCGATGCTTTCGTCGACTCCATACCGACATTCGACTCCCGGCCGACGGAGCAGCAGGAGCAGGTCCGCTCCGCGGTCGCAGCCGCAAAGGACATGGTGACGGGGGCCGCGTTCGAGAATCCCGACGGATTCGGGGGAAGCGAAGAGGAGCGGTTCGAGAAGGCGCGGGCGCGGGCGCTCGACCTGCCGGAGGCGCAGCCGTTCCACCAGGCGCGGCAGGAACTCGCCCGCGCCGCCGAGCGCATGGAGACGACGGGGCTCGCCGACATGCTGGCGGAGGCGAAGGAGGTCATCGAGCCGAAGAAATTCCGCGAGATGATGGCCGACATGGAGGCCAGCGGCCTCGATCCGGATGCCATCGAAGCCGGGCGGCAACGGCTGGCCCAGACCGAGAAACAGATCGGAAAGTTCCTGCCTGCGGTCGATGCCGGGGAACCTGGAGAAGGCTTCGAGGCGCTGCTGTCGTCGATCACGGAGTTCAGCCAGTCGCGCGAGCCGCTGGACCCGGACGAACTGCTGCGCGAGCTGGAAGCCGTCTTCGCGATCATCGAGCCGATGACCATCGATGGCCAGCGCAAGACGCGGCTTCTGGTGCCGAAGCCGACCGCGCCGATGCCGGCGTTCGGGCCGGAAACCGCCAAACGCCTCGGCAAGCTCGCGCTTGATGACATCGGGGTCGGCGATCTGGCCGGCCGTGATCTGGCCGGTGCCGACCTGGCCGGCGCCGATCTTTCCGGCGCGGATCTGAGCGGCACGCTCCTGGAAGGGGCCAACCTGGAGGGCGCCAATCTCACCGGAATCACCGCTCACGGGGCGGCCCTGACGGGCGCGAATCTCAGGAACGCCCGCCTTGCGCGCGCCGATCTCAAGGACGTCAATTTCGGTGCGGCGGTTCTGGACGGGGCCGATTTCACCGGCGCGCGGATCGAGAACCCCATCCTGATGGAGACATCCCTCGCCGGGATCGTGCTGAACGAGGCGCACCTGATCCGCTGGTCGGCGGTCAATCTCGATCTCCGGTCGGTGCACTTCGACCGCGCCCACATCGCCAATGGGAACTTCATCCGCTGCGACCTGGCCCATGCGAGCTTCCGCGGAGCGAAGATCGTGCGCTCCATCGTCATCGAGGGATCGCTCAACGGGGCCCATTTCAACGGGGCGGAGCTGGAGAAGGCCGGCTTTATCAAGACGGATCTGGAGCGGGTCGTGTTCGACGAGGCCCGCCTGGTGTCCAGCGGCTTCGTCGGCGAGCCCGTGATGACCTATGCGAGCTTCACCGACGTCCACGCGGTGAAGACGAGCTGGCTTGCCGCCGACCTGAAGGAGAGCTGCTTCCTGCGCGCCAATCTCAGGGACTGCAGCCTGATGCTGTCGGACGCGCGCTGGTCGGACTTCCGGCTGGCGGCGCTGCACAACACGCTGATGCTGCGCGCGAATTTCGGAGAGTGCGACTTCTTCGGAGCGAACCTCATGGGCGCCCAGATGCGCAAGGCCAACCTAGCCTTCGCCTCGCTGCGCCGCGCCAACGCCTATTCCGCCGACTTTTCGCTGGCCAAGCTCACCGGAGCGGATCTGCACCATGCCCACCTCGTCAAGACCACCTTTCGCGCGCCGGAAACTGTCGATTGAGGAGCTCAGGGAGTACCTCTTCCACGGTCTGCAGATCCCGACCCGGGACCTGTCGGGCCTGAGCTTCGACGGGGAAGACCTGACCAAGGCGAAGTTTCTCGACTGCGACCTGTCCGGGGCGGATTTCCGGGGCGCGCGGCTCGACAAGGCCGCGTTCACGATGTGCGATCTGCCCGGAGCCCGCTTCGACGAGATGAGCCTGTCGCGGTTCTCGCTGGTGAGCTGCGAGGCGGCTGAGGCGTCGTTCGCCGGGGCCACGCTGAGCGACTGTCAGACGGCCGGCACGTCCCTGGCGGGCGCGGATTTCGGCGAGGCGAAGCTGCTGCGCTGCGCGTTCGCCAAGTCGCCGCTCACCGGCGCCAGCTTCGAGGCGGCGGAGCTGGAGACGGTCGCGGTGCTGCAGTCGGATCTCACCGACGTGGTCTTCAGGACGGCGTCGCTGCTGATGGTGTTCCTGACCGAGGCCGACCTTCGAACGGCGGACCTGTCCCAGACGCGCCTGCAGCAGGTGCTGCTTATCGACGGCGACCTGAGAGGCCACACCTTCGCGGGCCAGAGCCTGGAAAACTGCACCATGATGAAGGCCAATCTGGACGGGGTCGACCTGCGCGGCGCGAACCTGGCCAATTCCATCTTCATGGACTCCAGCCTGCGCCAGGCGAACCTGTCGGGCATCGAAGGCTCCAAGGCGATCTTCAACGGCGCCGACCTGACCCAGGCCGATTTCACCGGCAGCAAGCTCGACATGGCGAACTTCTCCGGCGCCACGCTCCATCATGCGTCGTTCGCCGACTGCCGGATGCCGATCGCCCAGTTCGAGCGGGCCGACCTGCGCGCCGCAGCCTTCGACAGGGCGGATCTGAGCCATGCCAACTTCGCCAATGCCCACGCGGAAGGGGCCTCGCTGCGCAACGTTAAACTTAAGCAAACTTCGTTGCACATGGTCGATCTCGACAGCACATTCTCGGAGGGCTCGACGGGGACCGTGAAAGGCACCGATCCGCACCGTGCGGTGGCCGAGCACTACAACTCTTTCAAGGTCCGGCTCGCCGAGTAGCGAGCGGACAGGGGCCGGGAGGCAACCATGATCTTCACCTGCGCATCCAGCCCGACGGGGATGAACATCAACACGTCGGTCGATCTCCTGGGCATCGTGGTGACGCCGACGGTGAACGTGGGCTCGGCGGCCACCGACGTGCCGACACAGGTGACGAATTTCGTCTGCTGCATGCCGGGCAAGAACGAGCTGGGCACCACCACCGTCAGCGTCGGCGATATCGGTCCCGGGGTGGACAACGGCGAGATGCTGATGGCCAACCGGCACGCCACCTTCAAGCTCACCTATCTGCTCGACTTCATCCCGGCCAACTCGATGCTCAATGTGAGCCTGCCCAACGGCATTCCGCCGAGCGGCATCGGAGCCGAACTCTCTCCGAGCCAGCTCAAGCAGATGCTGCTGATGCCGATGTAACGTGGGGCTCTGCGCCCCGGAACGGCGATAACCGTCATGAGCGATACAATCCACGCCCTCCGCATCGTGGTTCCGGAAAGCCCGGACGATCCCACGCCGCTTGCCGCCATGCGGCTCGGGGCCTACCGGTCCTTCGAAGACGACTGGATCGACACGTCGCTGTCGCTGGCCGACGGCTTCTATCTGATGACGAATGCGCAAACTACGACCAACGTCGACGGCAATTCGTATGTCTATGCCGGCCAGGGAATGCTGATCGACGGCGACAAGTCGATCACCATCAAGGACGCAGGCGAAACCAGCGTGCGCGCCCACTCGGTCGCCTTTGCTTCGGGCTGCAATCCGGACACGTCCGACGACTATGTGAGCCTGGACGCGACGGACGATGTCACGATGCAGTCGGCGACCGACATTTCGATCACCTGCGAAAACCTCGTCTATGTCGTCGAGGAGCACTATCACGGGTCGACGGCGTCCGACGGGACGGAGATTTCCCAGGGCGAGATCTCGGTGAACGTCGGCGACACCATCTATATCTGTGCCATGGCCGACATCGATATTGCGACTGTCGGGTTCGAACCGATCGCGTTCGAGCATTCCTGTGCCGTGTTCTCGATCTCCTCGTCGGGCCTGGAGATGAGCGATTCGAAGTTCGAGATGGAAAACCACGGGTTTAGGGCGTTCCTGGTCGGACTGTTTGTGCCGTTCTCGGCGGCGGAGGCGGAGGAGGTCGCTGCCTCCAACCACAATTCCTCGGTCGCGGTCCGCGATCGCGCGGTGAGCCTGCGGGAGAACGCGGCCGCCAACGACACCAACGCCGTGGCCGTCCGCGCCCGGGCATTGAGCTGCAAGTTCTGACGCGCTTCGGCGGCGGTCAGGGAAGGGATATCTGTCATGTCCAGTTGGAACGCGGCCGTCTATGACGCTTCGGGCGAACTTGAAGCCTATCTTCGGCTCGGCACCTACCAATCGTCGGAGGAGAACGACGCGCCGTCCCAGTATCCCGGCACGTTCTCCGACTCCGACGGCATCTTCATGACGACGACCGGCGACTTCTTCCTGAACGCCGGCCAGGCGATCGACGTCGAGTTCGAGGACGACGCAGAGGTCGTGCTGGGGAACTTCGCCAGCCAGAGCGACGTGGCACTCAAGCTCGACGTCACCGCGGGCGATGGCTACGCCGCGTTCAAGGGCGGAGGCGTTGCGATCAATGCCGTCTCCAGCGCCGACGATGCCAAGGCCGCGGAAGACGGAAAGCTGATCCTCTTCGCATCCGACGGCATAACCACCAATTCGACAGACGACACGCGGTTTCACTCGGACGGCGACGTTTACATCCAGAACGACACGGAATCGAACTGCAGCACCCAGAGCAAGTCGCTGATGCTCGGAAGCGCGACGTCTGTGGTGATGTTCGCCGAGACCGACATCACCGCCGGATTTGCCATCGTCGCGATTCCGGGAATCCGGACCTCGGTCGCGCTCTATACGTCTGAGACGCTCGGGGTGAAGTTCGGCTATTCCCGGATGAGCAACGAGATTGCTCTGGCGAGCGCCGAGAACAAGGGACTGGGCGCCTATCTCAAGAATATCAGCGGCCTGATCGGCGTTCTCATGCAGGAAGAGGAACTCACCGAGGTCGAGCAGGAAGAATTCGAGAACGGCGTCACCGCCGGCAAGGTCGTGAACCGGCTGGTGGGCACCAAATCCGGCAGCGTCGAGGCGCAAGGCGGAATTCAGAATACGATGTAGGCAACGATCCGCCGGTGCGGATCGCAGGGCGTCGATGGATCGACGCCGGAGGTGACATCATGACAAGCGGTTTTCGGTTGGACGTGCCGGGGGACGGCGCCCAGGCGAGCGAATTGCGTCTCGGCGGCTACCAGCCCGGCGATGAGGGCATTCCGGGGAACTACCCGGGCGATCCCACCCAGACCGATGGCATCCTGATGACGACCAGGGGTGAGTTCGCGCTGGTCTCCGCCAAGCCCGCGTTCGCCCAGCACGGCAAGACCGTCGATATCGAGGTGGCGTCCGGCGGCTTCGATCTGGATGCCGCCGACTCCTTCACGCTGACCGCCAAGAGCCTCTATCTGCAATCGGCAGAGGGGGTCGATGCATCATCGTCCCCGCCGGTCGTCGCGGACGGACAGGTGAACATCCAGACCACATCCGACTTCGAGCTCCGCTCTCATACGTCGGACGTCAGAATCCTGTGCGAAGAGGGCGAGTATTCGACGGTGATGAACGGGGGCTGGCTCATCGTCATGGGCCGGACCGACGAATCCTCGGGCACGGAAACGGCCATCAAACTGATCGAGACGATCGAGGTTCCGGCCGTCTGGAACTTCAACTATGACAGCTATTACTGCCTGATCCGCGGCGTCCACACGATGGTTCTCTTCAACGAATCCGAGGCGGCGGTGTTCAGCTCGTCGGCGATCGGGGCGGAGTTCGGAAAAGCCGAGATCAAGAGCGGGATGCAGGCGATCGTCTCGAAAGCCTGCGTGCTGACGAGCCGCGTCGGCGGTCTGGTTAACAGTATCTACGGCTTTCAGGCCAACAACAACGGTGTCGAAGTGGAGAACGAGGAGATCGTCTCCGACAACAGCATCGTGTCCAACGAGATGAACGCAGCGCCTCAGATCATTACCGAATAGGGACCCACAGGCCGGCTGCATGCAGCCTGATGCGGCCGGGCGGTCATGAGCGCTTTGAGGCGTGCCGCTCGGATGCAGCCCCAGAGCGGCAGGCAGACAGGCATCTG
Organism: Amorphus orientalis; assembly: GCF_030814015.1. Taxonomy (NCBI): domain Bacteria; kingdom Pseudomonadati; phylum Pseudomonadota; class Alphaproteobacteria; order Hyphomicrobiales; family Amorphaceae; genus Amorphus; species Amorphus orientalis. The sequence goes on along the minus strand of NZ_JAUSUL010000005.1, from coordinate 143,032 downwards.
AGTGAAATATTTGGACGGGACCCAGCCATGATGCCAACCGTCGCGGAGCGGCTTGAAACCGCCAGCCGCCATCTCTCCCAGAACCGTCCGGATGCGGCGGAGGCGATCTACCGCGACATCCTGCAGGCGGAGCCGCGCGATGCGGAGGCCACGGCCGGCCTGGGCGGGGTGCTTCTGCGCCGGGGCCTGGTGGAAGAGGCTTACGAGGTGCTCGGCCGGGCGACGTCGCTCGATCCGAAGAACGCCGAAGCCTACCGGAATCTCGCGATCGTCTATCGCGCACGGAACGAACTGGACCATGCCCGGACCTGTCTGGAGGCGGCGCTCGCTTTGGTGCCCGAACGCGTCGATATTCTCCTGTCCCTCGGTGAGGTCCTCCTCGGGCTCGGTGCGCCGGACGAAAGCCGCAAGTTGATCGAGAAGGCGCACGGCCTCGATCCCGACTCCGTGCCGGTCCTGATCGCGCTCGGCGGTCTCCACACGGTCCGCGGCGACTATCCCAAGGCGATCTCCTGCTACGGCCGGGCCGTGTCGCTGGCGCCGGACGGGCCGGAGGGCCACGCCAATCTCGCGATGCTCTACGGCATGACCGGCCGGCCGAAGGAGGCCCTTGAGCATGCTGAACGGGCGGTGCTGAACGAGCCGCTCAACCCGACCTACGTCGCGGTGCTGGCCGGCGCCCTGGAGGGGACCGGCGACATCGAGCGCGGGCTGGCGCTGGTCAACCGCGCGCTGGTGATGCACCCCCAGGCGGTCGCCCTGAGGTGCCGTCTGGCCACGCTGGAACTGGCGGCCGGCAGGCCCGATCAGGCGCTCTCCGGTATCGCCAGAACCCTGAAGGAGCGCCGCCAGGACAGCACTGTCCTGGAGACGATGACCCAGATCCTGCATCGTGCGGGCCGTCCCGAGCAGGCCCTGTCGGCCGCGCGGGAACTGGCGCGTCACGTGCCGGATTCCTCTCAGGCGGCCCGGATTGAGCGAAACGCACTCCTGATGCTCGGACGATATGACGAGGTCTGGCCGACGCGGGCGCCGGCACCCTGCGAGGGAGCGCGAATCCTGGTGCGGCTCGACGATGCGCTGCCGGTTCTGGAGACCGTCGCGCTTCTGCGGGCGGTGGCGCTCGGCCGGTCTAAGGGGGCCGAAATCCGCGTTCTGGCGCCGTCGTTCCTGGGGTCGCTCGCAGCCTCGGTCGTTTCCCCGTCGCAGAAGACCGGGGATCCTGAAGATGGAAAAGCCTGGCTGGACACGGCGGATACGGTGCCGCTTGTGCAGCTGCCCTCGCGCCTGGGGCTGACGGAAGCCGACCTGCTGGGGGCGGACCGCTACCTGGCGCCATCCGCAGCCAAGGCTGCCCGGTGGCGGCAGGCGCTGGAGGGCATGCCGCGCCCCTGGATCGGCTTCACATGGGCACCCCACCGGCCGGGCCCGCGGGTGGAGGAGGTGCGCGATCTCCTCGCCGGAACCGGCGGGACGGCGGTGTCGCTGGTCTGGGACCAGAACCGCGCGCAGTTGTCCTTCTTCCCGGCGGCGATCGACGGCGGGGTCCACATCCGCGCACTGGACGATCTGGTGGCGGTGGTCTCCGTGCTGGACGCTGTGATTGGGGTCGATGGCCTGCCGCTCCATGTCGCCGGCGCGATGGGAATCCCCGGCCTGGCCGTGGTGGCCGAACGGCAGGACTGGTACTGGCGGTCCGACGAACAGGGCCGCGCGCTGTGGTACCCCTCGGTGGTGACGGTCGGCCGCGCGCCGGGAGAAGGCTGGGAGGTCTGCTCGGCCGCAGCGGGCGCGGCGCTGGCCCACATGATGGCGGGTGCCGTTGCCGCGGCCGGCGAATAGAGCAGCTTACCCCGCGTCGACGCCCTGCCTGTCACCGAGGGCAGTCGGGCCGGGTCGTGCCTATCGGGCCATTCGAAGCCATCGCCAGGCTGGGGCGCCGAACATCCATCGGACTCATCCATCGGACTCAATGGCCTGAGCAGACGCTGCTCGTTCCGCTCGGCCCGGAGTCAGCGGGACATGCCCCGGGCCGCCTCAGGCGGCGACCGCATCGAACTTGGCGTTGATCTGGCGCAGGACGGCGCGCAGATGATCGCGCATGGCCTGTTCCGCGGCGTTGGGGTCACGGTCGGCGATGGCTTCGGCGATCCGGCGATGTTCGGCATCGCGCTCGGCCGTCCGCTTGGGGCAGGGCGGTGTATCCGCGGTCGGAATCTTCACCCGCGAATCGACGCCCACCTGGCGCAGCACCCGGTAGAGCTCTCGGGCGAGATGGTTGCGCGAGGCGACCGCGATGGCGAGGTGAAAATCGAGGTCCGCCTGTCCGTATGCGGCGTCCGGAGCGGTCTGCGAGGCCTCCAGGATCCGGGCGATTTCGGCCGGCGAGGCGCGCATGGACGCGAACCGGGCGAGACCCGGCTCGATCAGGATTCTCAGTTCGATGACTTCCAGCGGGTTGGTCAGGCTGACCAGTTCCTCGCTGATATGCGGCCCGGTTCGGGCGGAGCGCTTCGGCGGAGACGGGGCGAGGTCGCCGGCCTGGCGCATCGCCTCCAGCGCCTTGCGGATCTGATGACGCTTGACGTCGAACAGCCGCGCGAGCTCCCGCTCGGACGGAAGCCGTTCGCCTCGAGCGTGCATCTCGCGCAGACGCTCCACGATGCCTGACAGGCCATCATTCGGTTGGGTCTCAGCCCTCGGCATCGGTTCGCCAGTCCTCCGTTCGATCTTCGTCTGTATCATGGGACACGCGGAGATTGCGATGCCCGTGGCGGGGAATCGCGGAGTCATCCCCATCCCTGTTCAACCAAATTAGCTGGTTGATCTCTGGTTGACAATGAGATCCCGTGAGTGGTTGACTTTGAGGCAGCGGTCAGAAGCTGGGCATTCTTCCCGTAGCCTGACCGACAAGAGGGGAATATGCCGGAAAACCGGGCTTTTGATTATGTCGTCGTGGGGGCTGGATCGGCGGGCTGCGTGCTTGCCAACCGGTTGACCGAGGACCCGAACTGCCACGTGCTTCTTCTCGAGGCCGGGCAATGGGATCGCGATCCGATGATTCACGTACCGCTGGGGTGGGGCAAGATCCTCACCGAGCGGCGGCACGACTGGATGTATTTCTGCGAACCGGAGGAAAATGTCGGCGGCCGGCGCGTCGAGTGCGCCCGCGGCAAGGTGATCGGCGGGTCTTCCTCGACCAATGCGATGGCCTATGTGCGTGGCAACCGGCGCGACTACGATCGTTGGGCAAGCGCCGGGCTGCCCGAATGGTCCTTCGACCGGCTGCTGCCTTATTTCAAGAAGCAGGAGACCTGGGAGGGGGGCGAGACCGCCTTTCGCGGCGGATCCGGTCCGCTCAACACCCAGTACTGCCGCTATTCCGATCCGCTGATCGGCGCCTTCCACGAGGCGACGCGGACGGCCGGATATCCCCAGACCGAAGACTATAACGGCGAGCATCAGGAAGGCTTCGGCCGTCTGCAGATGACCATCAAGGACGGAAGGCGGAATTCGGCCGCGTCTGCCTATCTGCGGCCGGCCCTGAAGCGCTCGAATCTCACGGTGCGCACCGGCGCGCTGGCCCGGAGGATCCTCTTCGAAGGGCGCCGCGCGACCGGCGTCGAGATACAGACCGGCGATCAGACCGAAACCGTCCGGGCGAGGCGCGAGGTCGTTCTGTCCGGCGGCGTGATCAACACGCCGCAGCTCCTCATGCTGTCCGGCGTGGGGCCGGCCACACAATTGGCCCAGCACGGGATCCAGGTTCTGGCCGACCGGCAGAATGTCGGGGAGAACCTGCAGGACCACGTCTCCGTCATCCTGATGTTCCGGCGCAAAGGGGACGGGCCGTTCCTGCACATGATGCGGGCCGACCGGATCGGGGTCGACTTCCTGAAGACCTATCTGACCGGCAAGGGCTTTGCCGGCGACGTGCCGGGCGGGGTCGTCGGCTTCCTGCGGAGCGACGAAAGCCGTCCGGAGCCGGACGTGCAGTTCCTGTTCACGGCGGCGCCGCTGGCCGCCTGGCCCTATTTCAAGCCATTCAAGGATCCCTTCCCCGACGGGTTCGCCATCCGTGTGGTTGCCGTCCGCCCCGAGAGCCGGGGCAGGGTGACGTTGGCCTCGGCCGACCCGACGGCCGCGCCGCTCATCCACCAGAACTTTCTCTCCGCCGAGCGCGACTGGGAATCGCTTCGGGCGGGATTCCGGATTGCCCGCAAGATCGCGGGGCAGAAGGCCATGGCGCCCTTCGTCGAGGCGGAATTCTTCCCCGGGCCCGGCTGCGAGAGCGATGCGGAGATCGACGAGCACATCCGCAACACCTCCATCACCGTGCACCACCCTGCCGGCACCTGCCGGATGGGGGCGGACGCGGAGAGCGTGGTCGATCCCGACCTGCGGGTGCGCGGCGTGGACGGGCTGCGCGTGGTCGACGCCTCGGTGATGCCGGACCTGCCGGGAGGCAACATCAATGCCGGCGTACTGGCGATCGCCGAAAAGGGGGCCGATCTGATCCGGGCCGTCCGGCACACGGAGATGGTCGCATAGGGGCGGCCTGGTTGTCGTCATGGTTGGATGATTGGTCGGCGGCTGGTCGAGCGTTGCCGCCGGCGGACATGCTCGGTCTGTTGATCGGCGGAACGCTGCCGGTGCTCTACAAAATAAATGAATAATAACAATAATTTGGTTCGGATTCTTGGCCCGCGTCCCCGGCCGCATTCGTCTCGTTCCGGTTGGGTCTGCCGCGATCCGTCATCCCGGTCTCAGGCGACGCTGATCAAATTGTGGGCGGAATAGGTGACCATTTCATCTCAACCATCGTATTGACCGGTTCAACCAGCGTGCTACCGTGGCTTCAGGCCAGGTGCTCACAGCCGCCTGTTGAGGAGGGATCAGTCATGTCAGATGCGTCCGTAACGTCCGACGCTCCCAGCAATCGCGAAGCGGCCTTGAAGGGGCTCTACGACGACATCCACCAGGGGAACATGTTCCCGTTCTGGGCGACCAGCACCGACGTCGCGCACGACGAGGTGCAGCAGCTGATGGCGACGTCGAAGGCGGTGCCGTATGTCTGGAAGTACACCGACATCGAGCCGATCCTGCAGCGGGCGGCCAAGCTCATCTCCATGGATGACAGCGAGCGCCGCTCGCTGATCCTGGTCAATCCGGGCCTCTCTCCGAAGCGGGCTTCGGTCTCGACCATGTACACCGCCTACCGGCTGAACGATCCCGACGAGATCATGCCGCCGCACAAGCATTCGCCGAGCGCCATCCGCTTCGGCCTCACCGGACAGGGCAACTTCACCGGCGTCGACGGCGAGAACATCACGTTCGGCCCGGGCGACATGGTCCTCACGCCGAACGACACTTGGCACAACCACGGCACGGTCGGCGGCGAACAGGCGGTCAACCTCTCGGTTCTCGACCTGCCGCTGGTCGAGACGCTCCATGCGGTCCATTTCGATCACCACTACACCGAGATCGAGAACGGCAAGGAAGTCGAGAAGAAGGTCCAGACGCCGCGCTTCTCGGAGAACTACTCCCAGGAGGTCTACGGCCAGGGCGGCATGATGCCCCGCTTCGTCGACCATCGGCGCAACGGCGGGTTCTCCTCGCCGATGTACGTCTACCGCTGGGAGGCGATGGAGGAGCTCCTCGACATCCACAAGGATGCCGACGGCGACCCGCACGAAGGCATCGTCATCGACTACACCGATCCGGTGACCGGCGGGCCGGTGTTCAAGACGATCAACTTCTACGTCCAGATGCTGCGGCCCGGCGAGAAGACCCTGCCCCAGCGCGAGACGGCGAGCCTGCTGCTCGCGCCGTTCCGCGGCAAGGGCTACTCGATCATCGACGGCGACCGGCACAACTGGGATCAGTTCGACACGATCGCAATCCCGGGCGGCTGCTGGGTCGAGCACGTCAACGAGTCGCCGACCGAGCCGGTGATCTTCTTCGGCGCCACCGACGCGCCGACCCAGAAAGCGCTGCTTCTCTACAAGCGCTGGGGCCGGAATCAGGCGGGCGACCTGCTGCGCCTCGGCTGAGGCGCGCTCCGAATTCGACAGGGTTCCCCGCGCCGCGACCGGTGCGGGGCCGGATTTGCCTCGGGCGCCGATGCGCCCGAACAGGAAGGCTGTGTCCTTGGTTTCCGCATCGAACACGACCAAAATCGCCCATGTTGACTGCCCGGGCGGCGGTCAGGTCTGGGTCGACAACAACATTCTCTATATCGGCCACATGCGCCCGCCGAGCGGGACGACGCTGGTCGACATCTCCGACCCGCGCAATCCGCGCAAGATCTGCACGATCCCGGTCCCGCCCGGATGGCATTCGCACAAGGTGCGCGCCCAGAACGGGCTGATGATCATCAACCACGAGCGCTTCGGCCAGGAAGGCCCGGCCGACTACGGGGGCGGACTGGCGATCTACGACGTCTCCGACCCGGAGAAGCCGGAGCCGATCTCCAAGTGGATCACCGGGGGCAAAGGCGTCCATCGCTACGATTTCGACGGCCGCTACGCCTATATCTCGCCGACGGACGAAGGCTTCATCGGCAACTTCGTGATGATCCTCGATCTGATCGACCCGAAGAACCCGGTCGAGGTGAGCCGTTGGTGGATTCCGGGCCAGAATGTCGGCGCCGGCGAGGTCTATCCCTGGGAGAACTACGTCGCGCCGCGCTGCCACCATCCGCTGAGGATGGGTGACAGGCTCTATGTGAGCTACTGGCACCACGGGATGTTCATCCTCGACATTTCCGACATGTCGAAGCCGAGGGCGATCGCCCACGTCAACACCAGCCCGTCCTTCCCGCACCCGACCCACACCTGCCTGCCGATCCCGCAGCCTCTGAAGGGCCGCGACATCCTGGTGGTGGCCGACGAGGACGTGGCCAAGCTCAGGCCCCATGCGCCGTCGTTCGCGTGGATCTACGACATCACCGACGAGACGAATCCGCTGTCGCTCTCGACCTTCCAGGTTCCGGGGCTGGATCCGGACGGCGCGCCGCAGCCGCCGATGACCGGCTGCCATCAACCGTCGGAGCGGTTCGCAGGCTCGATCATTCCGTTCGCCTGGTTCGCCCAGGGCCTGCGCCTGGTCGATATCGCCGACCCGTTCGCCCCGAAGGAAGTGGGCCACTTCATGCCGGACCCGCCGGAAGGCGCGGAGCGGGCGTCGTCGAACGACGTCACCATAGACGACCGCGGCCTGATCTATCTGATCGACCGGGTGCGGGGCGTCGACATCATCGAAACGACCGTCTTCTGAGGACGCGACCCATGAGCGACAGCACCCGCAAGTCCGACAGCCACTACGCCATCGGCAAGAAGAACCCGAACCTGCCCTTCCATCCGGCGGTGCGCGCCGGCGACTACATCTTCGTGTCCGGCCAGGTCTCCAAGGATGCCGACGGGAACATGATGTGCGGCTCCATCGAGGTGGAGACGGAAGGCACCATCCGCGCGATCGAGCGCATTCTCGCCGAAGAGGGCGCGACGCTCGCCGACGTCTGTCGCGTGGTGACCTATCTCGACGATCCGCGCGATTTCGGCCGCTACAACAAGGTGTTCGGCCAGCTGTTCGACGGCGCTGTCCTGTCGCGCACGACGATCGAGGCGCGGGCCGTCATCACCACCAAAATCGAAATGGATGCGATTGCCTACAAGCCGTTGGCCGACAAGGGCTGACGCAAACCGCGGCCGGGACGATGCACCGCAAGAGTGCGCGCCCGGATCCGTCAAAAGAGGGGAACCAGACATGTCTCGCATTGCACTCGCCAGGACTTTCGTCGTGGCCGCCGCGCTCGCCGGGCTCACCGTCGTCGCATCGGCCCAATCGTCCCAGCTGCGCTTCGGCGCCGGCCAGCAGGGCTCCCAGAATTACGGGGTCAATGCGGCGCTCGGTCAGGCGATCGGGGAGAACACCGATCTCGACGTCACCGTGCAGGCGTTCGGCGGACCGACCGCCTATCTGCCGCTGGTCAACGAGGGGCGGCTCGACATCGCCGCCGTCGTCACGCCGGACTTCGGCGACGCGGTGCGCGGCTCCGGTCCCTTCGACGGGAACGCCCAGGAGAATCTGCGGTTCGTCGCCGCCCTGTTTCCGAGCCCGGTCGGTCTCATGGTGGCGGCCGATTCCGGCATCGAGTCCATTTCCGACCTGGAGGGCAAGCGGGTTGCCTGGGGCATGCCCGCCCAGGCCAGTCTGCAGCCCTATATCGAAGGGTCCCTCGCCAATGGCGGCCTGACGCCGGACGACGTGACCCAGGTGCCGGTCGCCAGCGTCGGCAACGGCGTCCAGGCGCTCGTGTCCGGCAACGTCGATGCCACGCTGTTCGCGCTGCGGGCCGGCAAGGTGGTCGAGGCGGATGCGGCGCTGGGCGGCGTGCGCTGGCTGCCCTACGACCCGTCGCCGGAAGCGGTCGAGCGGATGCAGGCCACGGCGCCGGAAGCCTATCTGGTCGATGTGGCGGCGGACGGAAAGGTCGTGGGCGTCGAAGCGCCCATGCAGACCATGGCCTATGACTACGTGCTGACCGCCAATGCCGACGTGCCGGACGAGGTGATCACTCAGATCGTCACGCTCCTGCGCGACAAGGGCCCGGAGCTCGGCAAGTCCAACAAGGTGCTCGGCCAGATCTCGGCCGAGAACCTCGCGCGGCCCTATCCGAGCCTGCCGCAGCATCCGGCGGCCGCCAAGGCGCTGGGCGCCGAATAGGCGCTCCGGCAGGGTCCGGGCGAGGGGAGCCGTCACCGATGGCGGAACCGGCAGACACCACCAGCATCGAGCAACCGGCTGCGGCGGCGGACGGCGGTCCGCTTGCCGGCGTGGCCGCTGCCGTGCTGGTGGTGCTGTCACTTGCCTGGGTGCTCGACCTTCACGTCCGGTTCGGCGTCCCGGTCTACGACGAACAGCCGCTCGCCATCGCGGCGGGGCTCTCCATGCTGATCGCCGCGGCAGCGCTGGCGCTCCGCCTGGGCGGCGCCTGGCGCTGGCCGGTCCTGGCCGGCGGGATCGCGCTGTGCGCGATCATGGTGGCGATCGCGATCCGATATCCGACGCTGACCATCGCCGCGATGATGCGGCCCACGTGGCTGATCGTCGTCTCGTCCGCTCTGATCGTCGGACTGCTCATTCTGGTCTGGCGGACCGTCGGTCTCACCCTCGCGGCGATCGTCGCCGTCTTCATCGCCGTCGCGCTGTTCGGCGAGCGCCTCGGCGTGCCATCGATGGGCTTCGACTACGTTTCGATCTATCTGCTGCTCGATCCGAACGCGCTGCTCGGCCTGCCGCTCAAGGTCGCCGTCCAGATCGTGATCCCCTACGTACTCTTCGGGGAGTTGCTGCGGCTTTCGGGCGGCGGCGAGTTCCTGACCAAGCTGTGCCTTGCGGCGTTCGGCGGCTACCGGGGCGGCGGCGCCAAGGCTGCGATCGGCGCATCCGCGACGTTCGGGACGATTTCCGGCAACGCCGTCTCCAACGTGGTCGGCACCGGCATCGTCACGATCCCGCTGATCAAGCGCACCGGCATCAATGGAGCGATTGCCGGTGCGGTGGAGGCGGCGGCCTCCACCGGCGGACAGCTCCTGCCTCCGGTGATGGGGGCGGCGGCCTTCGTCATGGCCGATTTCCTGCAGGTGCCGTACTGGCACGTGGTGGTGGCGGCCGCGCTGCCGGCGGCCCTTTATTTCGCCGCGCTCTTTCTCCAGATCGACCGGCTGGCCGCCCGTGACGGGTTGCACGGCATCCCGGCCGACCAGCGCCCGGCGCTCGGAGAGATCGGGCGGAAGGGCGCCCATTTCCTGATCCCGTTCGTGGCGCTGTTCGTCACGCTTTTCCTGAACCAGACCCGGCCGGAGCTGGCCGCCCTCGCCGGCGTCGCGAGCCTTGTGGTGGTCGGCGCGATCATTCCGTTCGAGGGCCGCCGCATCACGCCCGCGGTGATCCTGGAGAGCATCGTGGCGACCGGCCGCTCTGCCGCCCCGCTGATCGTGCTGACCGCTGCGGCCGGGCTGATCATCGGTCTGGTCAGCCTGACCGGTCTCGGCTTCTCAGTCGCCGCCGATGCGATCGCCGCCAGCGGCGGGTCGACGATCCTGCTCCTCGTTCTGGTCGCACTGGTCGCGATCGTGTTCGGGATGGGCATGCCCACGGTCGCCGTCTACGTGGTTCTGGCCACCGTTCTGGCGCCGGCCCTGGAGCAGGCAGGCCTGCAGCCGATCCAGGCGCATCTCTTCATTCTCTACTACGGCATGATGTCGATGCTGACGCCGCCGGTGGCGCTCGCGTCGATCACGGCGGCGCGGCTGGCCGGCGCCGACCCGTGGCGCACCAGCTTGGAGGCGATCAAGCTCGCCTGGGTCGCCTACGTCATCCCGTTCCTGTTCGCCTTCTCGCCGGAGCTTCTTCTCGGCGGGACGGCCTGGGGCGCGGCGCTGTCCGCACTCACCGCCTTTCTCGGAATCGCCGCGGTCTCCGTCGCGTTCGCCGGCTACGGCCGGGGCAGGCTGACGATCAGAACGCGGTGGCTCGTCGGCGCGTCTGGGTTGGCGCTTCTTCTGCCGCCCACCCTCGGCGCCGGCGCACTTGCGGCGAACGCCGTCGGAGCGGCGGTCTTCGCCCTCTGCCTGGTTCGCACACCGGCCGTCACGGCGGCCGACTCCCCCCTCAAAAGAATGGTTTGACCATGGACAAGATCAGACTTCTCGGCCGCCAGACGTCCGGAAACGTTCAGAAAGTCATCTGGATGCTGGAGGAGCTCGGGGCACCTTACGTCCGCGAGGACTATGGCCGTCAGTTCGGCAACACCCAGACAAGCGAATATCTCGCCCTGAACCCCAATGCGAAGGTCCCCACCGTCATCGACGGCGACCTCACGATCTGGGAATCCAACACGATCCTGCGCTATCTGGCCGCCACCCGCGGTGCCCAGCTCACCGGCGCGACGCCGGGCGAGGCGACCGAGGTCGAGCGCTGGATGGACTGGCTTCTGGGAGCCGTGAACGCGCCCTACCTGACGCTGTTCAAGGAATCCAAGCTCGCGCCCGAAGAACGGACGGCGGCCTACGGCGCGGCGTCGAAGGAGATGGACAATCTCCTGGCCATCGCCGAGGCCCACATGGAGGGCAAGGAGTTCGCCGCGCTCGGCAAGCTGACCATCGCCGACATCGCGCTGGCGCCGGTTCTGAAGCGCTGCATGGGCTTCGACATCGAGCGCAAGCCGACCCCCAACCTCGACCGCTGGATGGAAAGCCTTCTCAACCGGGAGGGATTCCAGGTCGCGCTCGGCGAGCGCCAGAGCACCAACGCGGCGGCTGCGTAAGATGAAGCGGGTCGCCCTGGTCGGTCTCGGCACGATGGGTCCGGGGATCGCCGCGCGCATGGCGCGCGGCGGCCTCGAGGTGATTGCGACGGACACGTCCGGAGCGGCCATCGAACGCGCCCGGGCCATGCTTCCCGTCGTCCGCACCGTGATGGACCGGCTCGGCATCGAGCCACCGCCGGAAGGCGAGGCTGAAATCCGCTTCGCGACGGGGCTGCGGGAGGCGGTCGAGGGCGCCGATCTCGTTCTGGAGAACGTGCCCGAACATGCGGAGATCAAGGCGTCGGTCTATCGCGAGATCGACGGCCTGATCGGTCCGGAGACCATCGTCGCCACCGACACCTCCGGCATTCCGATCACGAAGCTGCAGGCGGGCATCTCCAATCCCGCCCGCTTCGTCGGCATGCACTGGTCCAATCCGCCGCACATCATCCCGATGATCGAGGTGATCGCCGGCGAGGCCACCGCTCCGGAAACGGTCGGAGCCATCCGCAACCTGATCCGCTCGCTCGGCCTGCTGCCGGTGGTGGTGAAGAAGGACGTGCCGGGGTTCGTGGAAAACCGGGTTCTCTACGCCCTGCTGCGCGAGGTGGTCGACCTGGTCGAGCGCGGCGTGATCGACCCGGAGGACGCCGATACCTGCGTCTCCTGGGGCATCGGCTACAAGATCGCGGTCATCGGGCCGATGGCGCTGCTCGATATGGCCGGTCTCGACATCTACCGCTCGGTCTCCTCGTTCCTGAACGCCGATCTGTGCAACCGCTCCGACATTGCGCCGCTCGTCGAGGCGAAGACGGGCGCGGGCAGGCTCGGCCTGAAGACCGGAGGCGGCATCTACGACTACGACGCCGACGCGATCGCTGACCTGCAGGCGGACCGCGCCGACAAGCTGATCGCGATCCGCCGGATCCTGGAAGAGGGGGCCTGAGGGATGGCGATTGCCGCCGAGGGCGAGCCGCAGATCCGGAAGGGCCGGCTGGCGCCTTCCGCGTCCGGCAAGCTCGGCCGCGCTGTCGAAACGGTGCTGGGGCTCGTGCTCATCGCGATCGTGCTGATCAACGTGGGCAATGCCGCCGGCCGCTACCTGTTCCGCTTTTCCGTGACGGGCACCGACGAGATCATGGTCTTCGGCATGATCTTCATCGTGGTCGCCGGCGCGGTGCTGGCGCTCGCCCGGCGGACCCACATCGCGATCGATCTGGTGCCCACCTACGCGTCGGCGCGGACCAGGCTCGCTGTCTACCTGGTGCACGACGTGGTGACGTTCGCGGCCACGGCCTACGCGACCTACGCGTCCTACAGCTTCGTGTCCCGCATCGCGGCTCTGGGAACCAAGAGCATGACGCTTGGGGTTCCCATGATCGTCCCGCACGGCGCGCTGCTCGCCGGGTTCGCTGCCATGGCGCTGGTGTCGCTGGTTTATTTCATCCGCGACGGGATTGCGTTCGCGGACGCGGTCCGCCGGCCGAATCCGGGGGGAGGCGCGTCATGATCGCGACGCTCGCCGCCCTGCCGATCGCGCTTCTGGCGTCCGGCCTGCCGGTCTTCCTCGTCTTCCTGGTCGCCGTCGCCGCGACGCTGGCCTTCGTGCTGCCGATGCCGCCGCTGCTGCTGCAGCAGGTCGTCTTCGGCGGCCTCGACAACTACGCCCTTCTGGCTGTGCCGTTCTTCGTCTTCGCCGGCGACCTGATGGGCCGTAGCGGCATCGCCGACCGGCTGATCAAGTGGGTCCTGGCCTTGACCGGCCGCATTCCCGGCAGCCTCGGGGTCGGAACGATCGGCGCCTCCTCGATGATGGGCGCGATCTCCGGCTCCAGTGCGGCGGCCGTGGCGGCCCTCGGCAAGACGCTCTATCCGCAGCTCGTCGATGCCGGGTACGGGCGCGAACGCTCCGCCGGCCTGCTCGCCGCGTCGGGCGCGATCGACATCGTCATCCCCCCGTCGATCGCGATGATCCTCTACGGCCTCGCCGCCGAGCAGTCGATCCCGCATCTGTTCCTGGCCGGCATCATTCCCGGACTGGTGATCGCCGCGATCATGTCGGCCTACGTCGTTATGGTCGCGATCCGCGCGAAGGTCCCCCGGGCGGGACGGTTCGATCTCGGCCTCGTCCTGTCGACCTCGAAGTCGGCGGTCTGGGGCATCCTGATGCCGGTGGTGGTGCTGGGCGGGATCTATGGCGGCTTCTTCTCGCCGACCGAGGCCGGCGGCGTGGCGGCGTTCTACGCCATGCTCGTCGCCCGCTACGTCTACCGGTCGATGAGCTGGGGCGACATCGTCCGCGCCGCGGCCGACTCCGCGGTGCTGTCGGCGAAGATCCTGATCATCGTCGCCACGGCGGGTGCGATCACCTGGCTGCTCACGACCCAGGGCGTTCCCCAGGCGATCACCAGCTGGCTGCAGGCGATGGACATGTCGGCGGTCGAGTACCTGCTGTGCGTGAACGTGTTCCTTCTGATCACCGGCTGCGTCCTCGATCCGACCTCGGCGATCCTGGTGCTCGCCCCGCTTCTGGTTCCCGTTGCCGCCGCACTCGGTGTCGATCCGATCCACTTCGGCGTGATCATGACGGTGAACCTGGCGATCGGAATGTTCACGCCGCCCTTCGGGCTCAACCTGTTCGTCGCCCAGTCGGTCACCGGTGTGCCGGCGCACGCGATCTATCGCGGCGTCTGGCCCTTCGTGCTCGTCCAGATCGCGGCCCTGCTTCTCGTCACCTACGTGCCGGCGCTCTCGCTGGCGCTGGTGCGATGACGCCAACACACAAAAGAGGGAAACAGATGATGTTCAGAAATTCGATCGGGCCGGCCCTTCTGGGAGCGCTCGCCCTTATCGCCGTACCTGCGACCTGGACCGCGCCGGCGGCGGCGCAGTCGACCCTGAAGCTCGCTTCGGCGACCATCAACGACGTTCAGCACGAGTGGCAGAAGGTCTTCGCGGAGAAGCTCAAGGAAAAGGTGGGCGACCAGGTCACCACCGAGATCTACCCCGCCAGCCAACTCGGCCCGATCCCGCGGATGTCGGAAGGGGTCCTGCTCGGCACCATCGAGGCCTTCACCACACCGACCTCGTTCATGACCAACGTCGATCCGCGCTTCCAGGCGTTCGACGTGCCGGGCCTGTTCAAGACGCCGGAGGACGTCGACGCCGCTATCCATGATCCGGATTACCGCGATCACATGGAGACCATGTTTCTGGACAAGGGCCTCAGGGTGATCGGCGCGATCTACAACAGCCCGACCGTGGTCTTCACCATGGAGCCGGCCGAGACGCTTTCCGATTTCGAGGGCCTGAAGATCCGCACCTTCGCCTCGCCGATGCAGGTGAAGCCGATGGAGCTGATCGGCGCGATCCCGCTGCCGCTGGCCCTGTCGGAAGTGGTGCCGCAGCTCCAGAGCGGCGGCCTCGACGGGCTGCTGGTCGGCATGCCGATCCTGACCGCGTTCAAGTTCTACGACGTAGGCAAGAACGTCACCGATCTGCGGTTCGCCGAGATCGTCTCCGTCACCGTGATGAACGAGGCCTGGTTCCAGTCCCAGCCGGAAGAGGTGCAGCAGGCGATCATCGAAGCCGGACGGGAAGCGGAGGAGGAAGTCTTCCCGTGGGGCGTGGAGAACGTCCAGCGGACCTACGACATCTGGGAGCAGAACGGTGGCGAGATCTACCACCTGCCGTCGGAGGAGCAGACCAAGCTTCTGAGCGAGTTCAACCAGCTTGCCGAACAGCTGGTCTCCGAGAACGAGGCCGTCGAAGCCGAGTATGACCGGCTGAAGGCGCTCGTGGCCGAGAAGTCCGGAAAGTAGCGCCGATATGCCGGCCTATTCGCAGACCACCCGGTCCTCGTCGGCGGCGCAGCTCAGGCTGCGCGGCCGGGCGCTGTCCGGGTCGAGGCGGAAGGCGGTCCGGGTCTCGTATGCGCGGCCCGCGATCCCGCACCACAGCGCCTCGACGGGCATGTTGTCCTCCTGCGCGTTCAGGCGGACGAAGGTCGTGGTCTGCGGGTCGAACCACAGCGACACCGTCCCGGTCGCGCCCGGCGCGACCGTTGCCACCGGTTCCGAATACCAGTGGGCCAGCTGTGCGGTGCACGACAGGGGAGCGGGCCCGGTATTCGCGATCTCAATCGGCGTTTCTTCCAATCCTTCCGTTCCGCGGCGCACGTCGATCTCGTGCAATTCCACCGCGATGCTGGGCGCCGGCATGAGAAGAAGGAAAGAACAAAGAAAGAGGGCGGGATTTTTCACGCGAAATCCTGTGTGAAGCGTGTCTGCGTGAAGAAAAGAGCTTTCACAGAAAGCAGATAAAGTCCAGAGCGGAGAGATGTGAACATGAAAAAGGCAATGAGACTAGCGGGTGCGCTGGTGTTCTCGGGCGCCATGGTGGCGCAGGTCGCGGCGGCCGACGTCGACGCGATCGCCATCCTGACGCCCGAAGAGGGCACCGACTTCGGCTGGAACCAGCAGGGCATCGACGCCGCCCAGGCGGCTGCCGACAAGGCCGGAGTGGAGCTGATCGTCGCCCAGGGCCTCGGCTATGGCGACGTGCGGCCGACGCTGCGCGAACTTTCGGAGGAAGGGGCGGACCTGATGATCGCCCACGCCAGCGGCTACAACACCGCCGCGCCGGAGATTGCGGAGGAGACCGGCGTGCCGGTCGCGATCGTCGACGCGCCGGACGCCCGCAAGGAAGGGCTGATCGGCGACTACACGCTGTCCGGCCATGAGGGCGCGTACCTCGCCGGCGTGCTGGCGGCCAACCAGAGCCGGTCCAAGACCGTCGGCATCGTGGTGTCCGGCGAGCCGCCGGCCTGGAATGCCCAGTCCGCGGCGTTCGCCCAGGGCGTGCACGCCGCCGATCCGGACGTGAAGGTGATCTACGCCGTCATCGGTCCGGCCGCCTATTCCGATGCCGCCGGCGGCAAGCGCGTAACGGAGAGCGTCATCGCGGCCGGCGCCGACATCATCTTCGGCCAGGGCAACGGCTCCTCGTTCGGCATGCTGCAGGCGGTGGAGACCACCAAGGCGGCCGACGGCGGCGACGTGCTTTTCATCGACGTGATCGGCGACAAGACGTCGATCGACAAGGGCCATCTCCTGTCCTCGGTTGTCTGGGACATGACCCCGGTCTTCACGGCGATGATCGAGGATCTCAAAGCCGACGAGTACGGCACCAAGAACTACTCGATCGGCGTCGAGGACGGCTCCGTGTTCCTCTTGAAGACCCCGCAGGTGGACGAGGAGGCCTGGGCCGCGATGGAGAAGGTTAAGGACGGCATCGTCTCCGGCGAGGTGACCGTCGAGCCGGTCTGGGAAGCGACAGACGTCCGCTCCCTGATGAGCGACGTCGCCCAGTAGGGCGCAACGGAGGAGGGGCGGACGCCCCTCCTTCTTCCCGTTCGACGACACAGGCGGATAGAGCCCTTGGCTTCCCTTGCGCACGCTCCTGCCGACAGGCGCGCCGAGACCGGTCCGATCGTTTCGCTCAGCGGCGTGACGAAACGGTTCCCCGGGATCGTCGCCAACGATTCCATCGACCTCGATCTCAGGCCGGGCGAGGTTCACGTCCTGCTCGGAGAGAACGGGGCGGGCAAGTCGACTCTGATCGGACTGCTGTCCGGTCTGCAGCAACCCGACGAAGGCGAGATCCGGATCGACGGAGACCGGCGCGCGATCGGCTCGCCGCGCGAGGCGCTGGCCTTCGGCATCGGCACCGTCTTCCAGCATGCCATGCTGGTCCCGACCCTGACTGTGGCGGAAAACCTGCTTCTCGGCGCGCCCTGGTGGCAGCGCCCGCGCAAACACGAGCTGGCCGACCGGGTGGCGGATCTCGCCGGCCAGCTCGGCATGCGCGTCAATCTGGACGCCCTCGCCCAGGATTTGTCCCTGGGCGAGCAGCAGATGGTGGAGATCCTTCGGGCGCTTCTGCGCGGCAGCCGCGTCCTGATCCTCGACGAATCCACCTCGATGCTGACGCCGTCCGGGATCGAGGAACTGGGCGCTCTGATGCGCAGGCTGGTCGAGCGCGGCCTGTCGGTGGTCTTCATCACCCACAAGCTGCGCGAGGCGACCGCGTTCGGCGACCGCATTTCGATCCTGAAACTCGGGCGCAAGGTCGGTGAACTCGGCCCCGAGCGCGTGCGCGGCCGCGACGAGAGCAGCCTGATTGCCGAAATCGTGGAGCTGATGTTCGGGATCCGTAGCGACGATCCGGCGGCCGAGCGGCGGGCACGAACCCTTTTTTCCGACGAGGTCGAGCCGCTTCTGTCGGTCCGCAACCTGTCGCTGACTGCCGGCCCCAACACGCCGGCACTGACCGACATCTCGTTTGACGTCCGCCCGGGCGAGATCTTCGGCATCGCCGGGATCGACGGCAACGGCCAGAAGCAACTCGCCGAGGTGCTGTCCGGCCAGCGCCGGGAAGGCAGCGGCGAAATCGTGTTCGAAGGCCGCACGATCACCGGTCTGCCGGTGTCCCGCCGCCGAAAGCTCGGCCTGCGCTATCTGACCGACGACCGGCTGGGGGAGGGGACGGTCGGGTCGTTCCCGGTGGCGATCAACTTCTTCCTGAAGCAGATCGGCGAGCCGCCCTTCTGGAAGGGGGCGGTGGAGCAGACCGGCCGGATCGAGACCCATGCCGATACGCTGATCGACGATTACGACGTGCGCACCCCGAGCCGGCACACGGCGGTGGGCCAGCTTTCAGGCGGCAACGTGCAGAAGGTCGTGCTCGCGCGCGAACTCGCCGAGGGCGCGCGGCTCATCATCTACAACAAGCCGACCTACGGGCTCGATCTGGCGAACACGCTGACGATCCGCGAACGCATCCTCGACGTCGCCCATCAGGGCAAGGGCGTCTTGGTGATCTCCACCGATCTGGAGGAGCTCCTGAGCCTCTGCGACCGGATCGCGGTGATGGAAAGCGGCCGCATCGCCGGGATCGTCGACTATGGCGAGCAGGCACGCACGGAAGTGGGGCGTCTGATGATCGGGCTCGAGACATGAGCGCGGAAAGCGTTTCAGCCGACCGCGACGAGCGGCTTGCCCCGGGGGGCGGGTCGCAGTGGCTCAGGGCCGCCGGCAAGCGTCTCCTGATGACCGTCGGTCCCGTCGTGGTGGCGCTGGCGATCGCCGGTCTTCTGCTGCTCGCGCTCGGTGTCGATCCGCTGCGCTACTATTCCTATGTGGTCCAGCGGGGGCTTCTGTCGCCCTCGGGCGTCCAGCAGACGCTGACCCGCATGGCGCCGCTCCTGTTCCTGGCGGCCGGGCTGATCGTGGCTTTCCGAGCCGGGATCTGGAATCTCGGCGGCGACGGGCAGTTCCTGCTCGGCGCGGTCGCGGCGGCGGCAAGCGCGCCGTTCCTGGCCGATCACGTGCCGGCCTGGGCCGCGCTTCTGGTCGCGTTCGTCATCGCCACCGCGGTGGCGGTCGTCTGGTCGCTCGTTCCAGCGCTCCTGAAGGCCTATCAGGGCGTCAACGAGATCATCACCACCTTGATGATGACGTTCCTCGGCGCGTCGCTCGCCAACGTGCTGGTCAAGCTGGTCTTCCTCGATCCGGCGACGACGGTGCCCCAGACCCGCACCTTAGCCGTCGCCGACCGGCTGCCGCGCCTGTTCGACACCACCATCTCCAGCGGCCTCGTGTTCGGCCTGATCGCCATCGTCGCCGTCCACCTGATGATGACGCGCACCTCGTTCGGGCTGAGGCTCCGGATCGTCGGCGCGAACCCGCGCGCGGCCATCCACGCCGGGCTCGACGTGCCGATCCTCACCGTCGCCGTCTTCGCCCTGTCGGCCGGGCTGTGCGGCATGGCAGGCGCCCTCGATGTCCTGGGCGTCCAGGGCAACGTCCGGGCCGACTGGAATCCCGGCTACGCGCTGACCGTCATCCCGATGGTGTTCCTGGCCCGCTTCAACGGCTTTGCCGCGATCGCCTTCGTCGGCCTCCTGTCGGTCCTGTCGATCGGCGGCGAGAGTGCCGCGCGCCGGATGGGCGTGCCCAATGACTTCACCCTGGTTCTGGTCGCCATCGTGCTCATCGTTCTCGCGATCGCCGAGTACATCGACCATCGCCACAAGAAGGCGGCAGGGAGGTAGCGCGATGGCCGATCTGTTTTCCGTCGTGTTTCTCGGAGCGCTCCTGTTCGGCGCGGTCACGGCGGCGGTGCCGCTGCTCCTCGCCGGACTGGGCGAGCAGATGTCGGAAAAGGCCGGCGTCCTCAACATCGGTATCGAAGGCATGATGATCTTCGGCGCCTATACCGGCTTTCTCGGCGCCTATCTGAGCAACTCCATGTGGCTCGGCTTCCTGGCCGGCATGGCCGGCGGCATGGCGGTCTCGCTGATCATGGTCATCCTCTGCGTCCGCTACGGGCTGAACCAGATCGTCATCGGCATCGGCCTGACGCTGGGTTTCGAGGGCCTGACGGCGCTCCTGCACCATTTCCAGTTCTCGCGGACCTATCCGCGGCTGCCGGCGGCCGAGCCGGTGTCGATCCCGGTCCTGTCCGATCTTCCGGTCGTCGGAGCGGCCTTCTTCAATCATCACCTGATCGTCTATCTCGCCGTCGCGCTCGTCGCGGTGATGGCCTTCGTCTACCGGCGCACCCAGCTCGGGCTCAACCTGCAGGCGGCCGGGGACAAGCCGGCAGCCCTCGACGTGACCGGCGTCAACGTGGTCGCGACCCGGGCTTTCGCGGTGATGGTGACCGGCGCGCTGGCCGGCCTCGGCGGCGCCTATCTCGCCAATGTGGGTGCGGGTCTGTTCGTTCCCTTCATCACCAACGGGTCGGGCTTTCTCGGGATCGTGCTGGCGATGCTCTCGCGCGGCCGGCCGCTGTGGGTGCTGATCGGCGCATTCGTGTTCGGCCTGTGTCTGGCGCTGACGACGGCGCTCCAGGTCGCCGGCGTGAACATTCCGACCGACGTGATCCAGATGATCCCGTTCCTGGCCGTGATGGTGATGCTGGTCGCCTTCGGGCGCCGCTCCAGCCTGCCCGCCGCCCTCGGTCTCCCCTACGAGCGGGGCGCGCGCTGACCCGATCTTCGACCCACCCGCCCTTTCGGCCGACGCGACATTGAATGGA
This sequence comes from Amorphus orientalis, assembly GCF_030814015.1. Taxonomy (NCBI): domain Bacteria; kingdom Pseudomonadati; phylum Pseudomonadota; class Alphaproteobacteria; order Hyphomicrobiales; family Amorphaceae; genus Amorphus; species Amorphus orientalis. The sequence goes on along the minus strand of NZ_JAUSUL010000005.1, from coordinate 122,616 downwards.
GGATCCCAATGTCAGACACCAAGGTTTACCTACTCGACGGCGGTTCGCTGGTGCTCGACGGCTTCCACGTCTTCTGGAACAAGGGTCCGGGCGGCGAGATCCGCTTTCCGGTCTATTCGATCCTGGTGGAGCATGCCGAGGGCCGCTTCCTGATCGACACCGGCTACGACTACGACCACGTCATGAAGGTGCTGCCCTTCGAGAAGCCGATCCAGTCGGAGGACCAGACCATCCCCGGCGCCCTGAAGAAGATCGGCCTGGAGCCGAAGGACATCGACGTCGTCTTCAACTCCCATTTCCACTTCGACCACTGCGGCGGCAACAAGCACCTGCCGGACGCCAAGAAGATCTGCCACAAGTCGGAAGTGCCCCAGGCCTGCAATCCGCAGCCCTTCGAGAAGCTCGGCTATTCCGACGTGAGCTTTTCGGCCGAGGCGGCCGAGGCGCGCGGCATGACCGATCAGCTGCTTCCCGGTACCACCGCGCAGAACTCGACCTTCGAGGGCATCGAGGGGGATGTCGAGCTCGCCAAGGGGGTGAAGCTCTATTTCACGCCGGGCCATTCGATCGGCCACTACAGCCTGATGGTGAACTTCGCCAATCGCAGGCCGATCCTGTTCACCATCGACGCCGCCTACACCAGGCAGAGCCTGGAAACCCTGTGCCAGGCGTCGTTCCACATCGATCCGGTGGCCGGCGTGCAGTCGATGCAGCGGGTCAAACAGCTCGCCGCGGATCATGATGCCGAGCTGTTCTACTCCCACGACATGGAGAGCTTCGAGACCTACCGGACCGGGACGCTCTTCTACGAATGAGCCGGGACGGACCGATAGGGGGGCGGCCCGGGGTGTGGCTTCGGCGATCATCGACTTGGGACCCGGCCACCGAGGTTTGAACAGCCTGGCAGACAGGCGATGAGGATATCAATGCGCTATTCCAATGATGCACCGGCCGTCATCACGCTCACTTCCGGGCCCGTCAACGCGTACCCGGAGGTCCTGCTGGGGCTGGCGCGCCCGGTTCTCTACGACTACGACCCGGCCTTCCAGAGCTTCTACGAGAGGGTCGTGGACAAGGCGCAGACGGCGATGCGTCTGACGAACAAGCCGGTGATCCAGCAGGGCGAGCCGGTGCTCGGTCTGGAAGCGGCAGCGGCCTCGCTGATCACGCCGGCGGACACGGTGCTGAACCTCGCCTCCGGCGTCTACGGAAAGGGCTTCGGCTACTGGGCGCTGCGCTACACCTCCAACGTGCTGGAGATCGAGGTCCCGTACAACGAGGCGATCACGCCGGAAGCGGTCGCGGAGATGCTGAAGGCGCATCCGGAGATCTCGGTCGTCTGCGCCTGCCACCACGACACGCCGTCGGGGACGATCAATCCGATCGCCGAGATCGGCGCGCTGGTTGCCGCGCACGGGGCTTACCTGATCGTCGACGCGGTGTCCTCGTTCGGCGGCATGGACGTGCATCCGGAGGCCTGCCACGCCGACATCTTCGTGACCGGTCCGAACAAGTGTCTTGGCGGGGCGCCGGGCCTGACGCTGCTCGGCGTCAGCGAGCGGGCTTGGGAGAAGATGAAGGCGAACCAGGCGGCGCCGCGGGCGTCGATGCTGTCCATTGTCGACTGGGAAAACGCCTGGTCGCGCGACAAGCCGTTCCCGTTCACGCCGTCGGTCGCGGAGATCAACGGCCTCGACGCGGCGCTGGATCTCTATCTGTCGGAAGGGCCGGAAGCGGTCTGGGCGCGCCATGACCTGACGGCGCGGGCGGCCCGGGCCGGGCTCAAGGCGATGGGGCTCTCGCTCTGGGCGGCGAGCGAGGAGATCGCGTCGCCGACCACGACGGCGGTGCGAACGCCCGAAGGCATCGATGAGGGCGCACTCCGCCAGGCCGCGCGCGAGCGCTACGGCGTGGTGTTCTCGGCCGGCCGCGGCGAGACCGCCGGCAAGCTGACCCGGATCGGCCACATGGGCCCGACCGCCCAGCCGATCTACGCGATTGCCGCGCTCACCGCCTATGCCGGCGCCGTCAATGCGCTCGGCGGAGCGGTGAAGACCGGAGAGGGGATCGACGCCGCGATGGCCGTGATTGACGCGGCAGCCTGATATCAAAACCAGAGGGGACAACGAGAATGAGCGACAGATTGGCGGGGAAGACCGCGCTTGTGACCGGCGCGGCACAGGGGATCGGGAAGGCGATTGCGGCCCGGCTGGCGGCCGACGGGGCGAAGGTGATCGTGGCCGACCTGAACGAGGCGGGCGGCAAGGCGGTCGCGGAGGAGATCGGCAAGGGGGCGATCGCGATTTCCTGCGACGTGTCCGATCCGGCCTCGGTCGCGGCGCTTTTCGAGCAGATCGACAAGGAAACCGGCGGGATCGATATCCTGGTGAACAACGCCAGCATCGTACCCTTCGTGGCCTGGGACGACGTCGATCTGGCGCACTGGCAGACCATCATCGGAACGAATCTGACCGGCACGTTTCTGGTGAGCCGTGCGGCGACGGACCAGATGCGGGCCAAGAACAAGCCCGGCCGGGTCATTTCGATCTCGTCGAACACCTTCTTTGCCGGCACGCCGAACATGGCAGCCTATGTGGCGGCGAAGGGCGGCGTGATCGGCCTCACCCGGGCCCTTGCGACCGAGCTCGGCGCCTACGGCATCACGGCCAACGCGGTGACGCCGGGCCTCATCGAGAGCGACGGTGTCAAGAAAAGCCCCCACAACGAGGCGTTCGAGTTCGTTGAAATGCTGCAGGCGGTGAAGGGCAAGGGTCAGCCCGAGCACATCGCCGATGCGGTGGCCTTCCTGGCCTCCGACGATGCCCGCTGGATCACCGGCCAGACCATCAACGTCGACGCCGGCATGGTCCGGCACTGAGCCAAACAGGCTCAGTAGAGCCGCGGCGTCGCGGCGACGAGCGCCTTGCCGGTCTCCGACTGGGGATCGGCAACCACCTGGGTGACGGGGCCGGTTTCCACGATCCGGCCCTTCTCCATGACGGCCACCCGGTGGGAGATCACCCGCACGACGGCCAGGTCGTGGCCGACGAAGATGTAGGCCAGCCCCTCCCGGGCCTGAAGGTCGGCCAGAAGTTCCAGGATGCGGCTGCGCACCGAGACGTCGAGAGCGGACACCGCCTCGTCGAGGACGATCAGGCGCGGGCTGGTCGCGAGCGCCCGGGCGATCGCCACGCGCTGGCGCTGGCCGCCGGAGACCTGATGGATGCGGCGCCGGGCGAAGTCGGCCGGAAGTCCGACACGCTCCAGGAGGTGCGCGACCCGCTCTGCACGCTCCGCCTTTGGCACGATGCGGTGGATGCGGAGCGGATCGGCAAGCGCGCTGCCGATCGTGGCGCGCGGATTGAACGCGGCGAGCGGATCCTGGAACACCATCTGCATCTCGCCGCGCCGGGTGCGCAGCGCGCCGCCTGACAGGGCCAGCCAGTCGTCCCCGTCCAGGGCGATCGAGCCGGTGTCGGGCTCCGTCAGCCGCATCAGAACCTTCGCAAGGGTGGACTTGCCGCTGCCCGACGGCCCGACGAGCCCGAGGGTCTCTCCGCTTCGCAGATCGAAGCTGACGCCTTCGAGCCCGACCACCTGACGCCCGCGCGCGCGATAGGTCTTGCCGAGATCGCGGACCGAGAGGAGCGGAGCCGTCATGGCGCGACGTCCCCGACGAGGCGCGGCGAGGCGAAATCGATGTGGGTCGCAAGCAGGTCGCGCGTATAGGCCTCACGCGGCGAGTGAACGACGTCGGAGGTCGGTCCTATCTCCACCAGCTGCGCCTGGTGGAACACCGCGATGCGGTCGGCGAGGCCGGAAGCCAGCGCGATATCGTGGGTGACGAAGAGAAGCGTCATCGCCTCCTCCCGGACGAGCGTATCGAGGAGGGCGGCGATCTCCGCCTGGACCACGGTGTCGAGTGCGCTGGTCGCCTCGTCGGCGATCAGAAGGGCGGGGCGGGCGGCGATGGCGGCGGCAATGGCGATGCGCTGGCGCTGGCCGCCGGAGAACTGGTGCGGATAGGCATCGAGGGCCGCATCGGGATCGGGGATGCGGACGCGGGTGAGCAGGTCCAATGCGCGCTCGCGCGCCGCGCGGCGTCCCAGCCCGAGATGACGGCGCGCGCCTTCCGCCACCTGTTCGCCGATGCGCAGCACCGGATTGAGGCTGGAACCCGGATCCTGAAAGACGACGCCGATCTCCTTGCCGGCACGCGGGGCGTGATCGAGCCCGGGCCATGCGATGGTTCCGCCGATCTCGGCTTCGCGCGGCAGGAGGCCGGCGAGCGCCAGCGAGAAGGTGCTTTTTCCCGATCCGCTCTCGCCGATGATGGCGAGCTTCTCCCCGGTCCGGAGCGCGATGGCGACGTCGCGCAGGGCGTGGTTGACCTGCCCGCGGTCGCGGAACGCGACGGAGAGGCCGCTGACCTCGACGAGGGGAGGGCTCATCCGCGCCTCCTGCGGTGGGCGAGGCTCTCCACGACGCCTTCGCCGAACAGATAGACGCCGAGGACCACGCAGACGAGGCCGATCCCGGGCACGATCGACAGGTAGGGGGCCGAGCGCAGCATGTTGCGGCCTTCGGCGATCATCGAGCCCCAGGTCACCAGGTTCGGGTCGCCAAGGCCGAGAAAGGAGAGGGCTGCCTCGATCAGCACGGCGCTGGCGACGATGACGGACACGAGCGCCAGGACCGGCGGAAGTGCGTTCGGCAGGATCTCCCGGAACGCGATCTCGGCCGGATGCATGCCGATCACCCGGGCGGCGGCAACGTAGTCGCGCTCACGGATCGAGAGGACCTCCGCGCGGGCAAGCCGGGCCGGACCGGGCCAGGCGCCGAGCGCGATCGCCGACACGATGACGGCAAGCGACGGGCCGGTGACGCTGACGAAGGCCAGCGCCAGCAGAAAGCCCGGCACGATCTGGAACGCGTCCACCACCCGCATCAACGCCTCGTCGACGAGACCGCCGAAGAAGCCCGCCGTGGTGCCAACCAGCGCACCGAAGACGATGGCGACGAAGGCCGCCGCGAGCCCGACGACGAGGGAAGTCTGGGCGCCGTACATCAGCTGGACGAGGACGTCGCGGCCGAGCTGGTCGGTGCCGAGGGGAACGCGCATGTCGGTGAAGGGGGCCGTCAGCGGCCGCGCCACGATGGCCAGCGGATCGCCGGGAAACGCGACCGGGGCGGCGAGTGCCATCACCGCGATCGCGATCAGCAGGACGAGCCCGATCATGCCTTCCGGCGAGCGAAGAAAGCGCCCGAAGAACGCGCTCATGAGGAGGCCTCCGCGCTGCCGACCCGGGGATCGAGCCAGGCATAGGCCATGTCCACCATCAGGTTGACGAGGATGACGAGCACGGCGGAGACGACGATGATGCCCATGAGCAGGGGCGTGTCGCGCGCGGCCACCGCTTCCTGGGCGAGCCGGCCGAAGCCGGGGATGGCGAACACGCTCTCGATGACGACGCTGCCGCCCAGCATGGTCGCGGACTGAAGGCCGAGCACCGTGACCAGCGGCAGGAGCGCATTGCGCGCGACGTGGCGCAGCACGATCCGGTGGCGGGCAAGCCCCTTGGCGCGGGCGGCGAGCACGAAATCCTGCCGCCAGACCTCCGCCATCCCGGCCCGCATCATGCGCAGGAAGAGCGCCAGATAGAGCACGCCCAGCGCTGTCACCGGGAGGACGAGATGCCAGGCGACGTCGAGCGCCCGGTCGATCCCGGTCTTGCCCGATGCGATCGTCTCGATGCCGGAGGTCGGGAACCAGCGCAGCTGGACCGCGAACACCAGGCTCAGCACCAGTCCGAGCCAGAAGCTCGGCACCGCGTAAAGCGCCAGCGAACCGGCGGAGAGCATCCGGTCGACCACGCTGCCGGGGCGGGCGCCGGCGACGATGCCGAGCGCGGAGCCAAGCGTGAAGGCAAGCGCGGTCGCGCTGCCCATCAGCCACAGCGTGTTGGGCAGCCGTTCCAGGATGATGTCCAGGATCGGCCGGTTGAAGGCGACGGAATAACCGAGATCGAGCTGGACGAGCGAGGCGAGATAAAGGCCGAGCCGGGCGAGGGTCGACTGGTCGAGGCCGTAGCTTTCCCGAAGCGAGGCGGCGAGCCCGGCATCGCCGCCACCGAGCGAGACGAGATAGGCGTCGACCGCGTCCCCGGAGGCGAGTTCCATCATCAGAAATGTTCCGACGACAACGATGAGCAGCACGGGAATGCTGCTCACCGCGCGTCGCCGGATCAGGCGGAGCGTGCGTTGCATGCTTGGCCGGGCGTCCGGATCATCTGCTGCTGCGCGTTTATGCGCCTACTGCTTCAGCCCGGTGTCGGCCCAGTTGGAGACGACCCAGCGCGGATTGTTCGCCATGTTCACGACGTCGGTGCTGGCAACCGAAGTGAACCGCCAGTTGGCCACGTTGATCAGCGGAAGATCTTCCACGACGAGCACCTGGAACTGATCGTAGAGCTTGGTCCGCTTCTCCGTGTCGACGGTCTCCAGCGCCTCGTCGATGAGCGCGTCGATCTTGTCGTTGGCGTAGCCGCCCTGGTTGGAGAAGAATACGCCGTCCGGGATGCCCGACTTGACCAGATTGGTGGTGGAGATCGCCGGATCGCCGCGGAACACCGCCGCGCCGATCGCAAGGTCGAAGTCGTGTTCCTTGTAGACGGCGTTCAGGTGGGCCGGGGTGTCGTTGTTGACCAGCTCGGCATCGATGCCGATGGCGGCGAGCGCCTGACGGAGATACTGGCCGAAAGCGCGGGTTTCGGAGAAGAAGGGCGCCGGCAGGAGCCGGACCGAGAACCGGGTGCCATCGTCCTTCTTCGGATAGCCCGCCTCGTCCAGCAGCGCATTGGCTTTGTCGACGTCGAAATCATAGCTCGGCGTGTCGGGATTGTAGAATTCCTTCGCACTCTCGGGGACCGGTCCGGTCGCGGCGGTCGCGTAGCCGAGGAACACCGTGTCGACCACGAACGCCTTGTCGATGGCGTGGGCGATCGCCTGGCGGACCTTCAGGTCGGCGAGCGTCTCGTTGCGGTGGTTGATCTCGACGATGAGCTGGTAGGTCAGGTCCTCGTAGCCCTTGGTCACGACCTCCAGTCCCGGCACGCTCTCCATCCTGGACAGCTCGACAAGCGGCACCTGCGAGAAGGCCGCGAGCTGGATCTCGCCGGCCTCGAGCGCGGAGGCGGCACCGGCCCGGTCGGGCAGCACACGGAAGATGATCTCGTCGAGCTTGGGCTCGCCTTCGCCCCAGTAGCTCTCGTTCTTCGCCAGCCGGTAATACTCGCCCGGCCGGTGCTCCTCGAAGGTGAACGGACCGGTTCCGATCGGATGGGTGTTGGCCGGATTTTCGGCGATTTCGGTCTCTTCGTAGACGTGCTTCGGCAGGACGGCGGTGACGACCGGGAGCGCGTTGCGCATCAGCTGGATCGGCATCGGCTTCGAGAAATGGAAGACCGCCGTGCTCTCATCCGGCGTTTCCACCCGCTCCAGATTGGCCAATACCGACCGGCCGATGTTCTGAAGCGGCTTCCAGACTTCCATCGCCGAGAAGGCGACGTCGGCCGACGTGAACGGCTTTCCATCGTGCCAGGTCACCCCTTCACGCAGCTTGAAAGTGACGGTGGAGCCGTCCGCGGAGCCCTCCCAGCTGGTGGCCAGACGCGGAGACAGGCCGTCGAACGAGGCTTCGGCCAGCGGCTCCACAACCTTGCTGGAGATGTAGAAGACGCTGTTGGACGCCACGATCGCCGGGTTCAGGTTACGGGGCTCCGAATCCGCCGCCACGACAAGGCGGCCGCCAGTGGGCGCTTCGTCGGCGAAGGCCACCCGCGGCAGAAGGCTCGCAGCGGCAAGGGATGTCGTCAGCATCAGCATGCCACGGCGCGAAATGGTCGAAAGCGACATCAATGGCTCCTCTTGAAGGCGCGGGCTTGCGTCGTTGCTTTGTCTGATCTCCGACGAAGCCGGTACAAACAAAGGTTGTCGATGCACTCGTCCTGTTAACAACCCGGTAAATACTGATTTGATGCTACGCCTTTCCGGTCCGGTTCGCACGCATCGAATCCAGTCAGACCTTGCCGGCCGTTTGGGCTGAGGCGCACTGTGCGAAGCAGTCCCATGAGCGGCAATGGCGCCCTCCCCATGGCCGGGCGGAGGAAGGGGCTGCAGGCGGTCTGCGGATTGACGCCCCATGGTCCATCTTTATGGTCCGGGCTTGCCTGCTGTTCGAAGCGGCTGCGCCGGGTGGGGTTGCGAGTTGACGGTTGGGGGACGCATGAAAGTGTACTCGGAGCGGCTTGATCTGCACGCAAGCGACTGCCCGGCCGATCATGGGTCGGTCGGTCCCGGCAGCGCCGCTTGTCGGGCCTGCGGGTGCGGCGGCCCGGCGGCTCTCGCGGTCGGCGACAAGGTGATGGCGGACATCTCGCGCCGCGCCCTTCTTGTCGGAGCCGCCGCCGCCATCGTCTCCCCCTATCTGGACCTTCACGCGACATCCGCTTTCGCCGCCGAGCCGAAGAGGTCCGATCGGCCGCTGCTCCTGACCAATCTCCGCCTGTTCGACGGTCGCGGCGGCCTGCGCGAGAACGTCTCTATTCTGGTCGAGGGTAACCGGATCGCGGGTCTTCCCGGCGCGGACGAACGCGTCGAGGGCGCCGAAGTGATCGATTGCGGCGGCCGTCTCGCCATGCCCGGCCTGATCGACGCCCATTGGCACACCATGTTGTGCGGCATCACCGAACTCGCGGCGATGACGTCCGATGTCGGCTATCTCTACCTGGTCGCGGGTCAGGAGGCGGAGCGGACCCTGATGCGCGGGTTCACGTCGGTGCGGGACGCCGGCGGACCGTCCTTCGCGCTGAAACAGGCGATCGACCAGGGCATCGTTCAGGGGCCGAGGATCTATCCCTCCGGCGCGATGATCTCCCAGACCTCCGGCCATGGCGACTTCCGCATGCGCCACGAGGTTCCGGCCGGCCTCGACGATATCAGCTACGGCGAGCGGGTGGGTCTGGCGGCCATCGCGGACGGCCGGGCCCAGGTGCTCAAGCGGGTGCGCGAGCAGCTGATGCTTGGCGCCTCCCAGATCAAGCTGATGGCTGGCGGCGGCGTGACCTCGTCCTACGATCCGATCGACACCCTGCAGTACACCGAGGAGGAACTGCGCGCGGGCGTGGAGGCCGCGGAGGACTGGAACACCTACGTCATGGTCCACGTCTATACGCCGCGCGGCATCAAGCGGGCGCTGAGGGCGGGGGTCCGGTCGATCGAGCACGGTCAGCTGGCGGACGAGGAGGCGGTGCGCATGATGGCCGATGAAGGCGCCTGGTGGAGCCTTCAGCCGTTCCTCGCGGACGTGGACGCGAATATCAAGACCGGCCCGGACGCCAAGGCCAAGCAGGAGGAAGTGGCCCGCGGAACGGTGCGCGCCTATGAAATGGCCAAGCAGTTCGATGTGAACACGGCCTGGGGCACCGACATCCTGTTCAGCCCTCAGAATTTGCCGACCCAGGGCCGCCAGCTCGCCAAGCTGACGCCGCGCTTCTATGAGCCGCTCGAACTGCTCGCCACTGCGACAGGCCGCAACGGTGAGCTTCTGGGGCTTTCCGGGCCGCGCAATCCCTATGACGGCAAGCTCGGCGTGATCGAGCCGGGCGCGCTCGCCGACATTCTGGTCGCCGACGGTGACCCGACCGAGAGCCTCGATTTCCTGTCCGATCCGGACGCCAACCTGCGCATCATCATGAAGGACGGCCGGATCTACAAGGACACCCGGTCGTAACCATTGGTCCGGGCGACTTTCATCGCCTGCGCGGGCCATGTCAGACTTCGCGGGATGGACGCCCGCTTCACCCGATTCACCTTCGACGGTTCCTGCGAGTGAGACGCCATGTGCACCTCCCTTCTCTATTCCGATCAGGCCGGCCGTTTTTATTTCGGCCGGACGCTCGAACTGACCGTTGATCTGCCGTATCAGCTCGTCTTCTTCCCCCGGGGGCAGGAATTTTCCTCGGAGATGACTGGTCATCCGGCTGTTTCGTTCGCGGGAAAATATGCCGTGCTGGCCATCGCCATGCCCGGGCGCGTTCCCACCGCCGAGGCGCCGGTCGGACTGACCGACATGAAGGTCCTGGAGGGGATGAACGAGAAGGGGCTGACCTTCAGCGTGCTGTCGTATCCCGCCGCCGGCGGCGGCCAGAAGCCGGTCGACATGACGCGCGCCGTGCTCTCCGCCTCCGATCTTGGAAGCTGGGCGCTCGCGGGCTTTTCCACCGTCGCCGAGGTCAAGGCCGCGCTGTCGGACCAGCCGGTGATGCTGGAGGCGCTGGCGATCCTGGGCGGCGTGGAGTCGCCGTTCCACTACGTGGTTCACGACAGCGAAGGCGCGTCCGTCGTCATCGAGTTCCACAAGGGCGAGATGATCCTCTACGACAACCCGGTCGGCGTGATGACCAACGGTCCCCGCTTCGACTGGCACCTGACCAATCTGGACAATTACACGCACCTGACCAACGTGGACCGTTCCTCGGCCACGTTCGGGTCCTACACGGCCATCCAGCCGGATTCCGGTATCGCGACGGCGGCACTGCCGTCTTCCAACACCTCCGTCGGGCGGTTCGTGCGGGCGGCTTTCTACGCCCATTTCACGGAGAAGGCGGCGACCCCGGACCTCGCCGTGCAGACGCTCGCCCACATCATGAACAACTTCGACCGGCCGCGCGGCGCCACCATCGACTATCCGGAGGAGGGCGGCGGCCATCTGGAGGTTGCCGGTCTCGATCAGGGCACGGGCGAAGCCTACGCGACGGAGTTCACCGCCTGGACCAGCCTGACCGATCTCGCCCGCAAGAGCTTCTATGTCCGTGACTACCGCAGTCTGAATTATGTCCGGTTCGATCTGGCCGATGTCGTGGAGGCCAAACAGCCGAAGGTCTTCCCGCTTCAGACGATCGCCGACGCGAATCCGGCGCCGGGCGGGTTCCTCGCCGACCCGCACACCGCCTGATCCCATCAACGAGACAGAAGCGAAACGAGGCGGCCATGGCCAAGGATCACAGCGCATTCCCGAACGAGGACAGCTACGACGAGACCTACGGGTCGGGCGACCTGAGCACCATCCTGCCGAAGTCGGACTTTCCGGATGCCGAGCGCGATCCGCGCCGGATCTATGCGGCGGTTCGCGACGAACTGATGCTCGACGGCAATTCCCGCCAGAACCTCGCCACGTTCTGTCAGACCTGGGAGGAGCCGGAGATCCATCAGCTGATGGACGACTGCATCGACAAGAACATGGTCGACAAGGACGAGTATCCGCAGACCGCCGAGATCGAGGCGCGCTGTGTCCGGATGCTCGCCGATCTGTGGAACGCGCCCGACCCGGGCAACGGGGTCGGCTGCTCCACGACCGGCTCCAGCGAGGCGGCCATGCTGGGCGGTCTCGCCATGAAGCGGCGCTGGGAAGCGCGCCGGCGCGCCGAGGGCAAGCCGATCGACAAGCCGAACCTGATCACCGGACCGGTTCAGATCTGCTGGCACAAGTTCACCCGGTACTGGGACATCGAGCATCGGGAAATCCCGATGGAGGACGGCCGCCTCTTGATGACCCCGGAGGAGGTGCTCGCCCGCTGCGACGAGAACACCATCGGCGTCGTGCCGACGCTGGGCGTGACCTTCACCGGGGAGTACGAACCGGTGAAAGCCGTGAGCGACGCGCTCGACGATCTTCAGGCGCGCACCGGCCTCGACGTCCCGATCCATGTCGACGGCGCCAGCGGCGGGTTTCTGGCGCCGTTCTGCGCGCCGGACCTGGAGTGGGACTTCCGCCTGCCGCGGGTCCGCTCCATCAACACCTCCGGTCACAAGTTCGGTCTCGCGCCCCTTGGCGTGGGCTGGGTGCTGTGGCGCGAGGAGCAGGACCTGCCCGAGGAGATGGTGTTCTGGGTCAACTATCTGGGCGGCAACATGCGCGACATCGCGCTGAACTTCTCCCGACCCGGCGGCCAGATCGTCTGCCAATATTATAACTTCCTGCGGCTCGGCCGGAACGGCTATCGCAAGATCCACGGCGCCTGCTATCGCAGCGCCGCCTTCCTCGCCGACGAGATCGGGAAGATGGGGCCGTTCGAGATCGTCTATGACGGCAATCCGGAGGGGGGCATCCCGGCCGTGTCCTGGAAGATGAAGGACGGCGCGGAGCCGGGGTTCTCCCTGTTCGATCTCGCCGACCGGCTGCGCGTACGCGGCTGGCAGGTCCCGGCCTACACCCTGCCGGCGAACTGCGAGCACCAGGCCATCCAGCGCATCCTGGTGCGCAACGGGGTCAGCTTCGATCTGTGCTCGCTGCTGGTCGACCACATGAAGGACGCGCTTGCGCACTTCGAGGCGCATCCGATCCAGGAGCCTCTGTCCAAGCACGAGGCGTCGGGCTTTCATCATTGAGATGAAGCGGACACGGGACGGATGCAGGTGGATTTGAGGCCTGTCATAGGGCGATGGAGACGTTGCCGGCACAGCAGGCCGCTGCGCAGGGCGACCGGCGTCGCCGGCATCGGGCTCCCGCTCGCCGGCTGCGCGCCGTCGTCCGGCGCACCGGCGATCCCCTTTCTCGGGGCCTTTTTCCCGTCCTGGCTCCTGTCGGCACTGGCCGGCGTGGTGATCGCGATCGCGGTGCGGGTCGTCTTCATTCGGATCGGTCTCGACGACGCGCTTCCGGCGCGGCTCGTGGTCTATCTGGCGGTGGCCGTCATCGCCGGGTTGTTCGTCTCAGACCTCGTGTTCGGACGGTGAGGGGATGAGCGAGGATCGGGTCCATGCGGCCAAGGTCGGTGGCGGAATCGTCGGCGCGGTTCTGGTGGTGGGGGCGGCAATCCTGGCCTGGAACCATCTCCATACGGCGCGGCTGAATCCGCTGTCGCAGGAGGCGGTGCTGACCGCTGACGTGGTCCATATCGCTGCCACCGTCTCCGGCCGTATCGTGGAAATGCCGGTCCGGGACAACGCGGCCGTGAAGAAGGGGGACGTCCTGTTCCGGGTCGATCCGGCCCCCTACCAGCTGGCCGTCGACCAGGCGGCCGGCGATCTGGCGATCGCCGAGGCGGCGCTGGCCGACCGCCGACGGGAGATCGAGGCGGAAAAGCGCAATGCCGAGATCGCCACCGGCCAGGTGGACCGGGCGGAGGAGAACCTCGCCTACGCGACCGCCACGCTGGACCGGCTCCTGCCGCTCCGCCCGAAGGGCTATGTCAGCGCCCAGGAAGTCGACACCGCGGCGACGGCGAAGCGCGATGCGGAGATCAGCCTGCGCGAGGCCCAGCGTCAGGCGGAGGCGGCCGATGCGCTGATCGGGACTCCGGCCGCCGCTCAGGCGCTGGTTCAGGCGCGCGAAGCCGCGCTTTCCATTGCCGAGCACGAGCTGGATGCGACCGTTGTGCGGGCGCCTCACGATGGCCGGGTCGTCGGCCTGCAGGTCGGGACCGGCGAGTTCGTCCTGCCGGGCGAGACGGTGTTCACCCTTATCGATACGTCCCGCTGGTACGCCAGCGCCAATTTCGTGGAGACCGAGCTCGGTCGGATCAGCGTCGGCAGCTGTGCGACGGTTTATGCGCTGTCCGACCGTCGCACCGCGATCCGGGGGCGGGTGGAAAGCACCGGATGGGGCGTGACCTCCGAACAGATGGTCAATCTGCCGAGCGGATTGCCGCTGGTGCCACGGTCGCTGGACTGGGTGCGCGTCGCGCAGCGTTTTCCCGTACGCATCCTTCTGGAGGACCCTCCCGCAGACCTGATGCGGATGGGCGGATCGGCTACGGCGACGGTGCACGATGGCACCGATTGCTGAAGCGACCTGGTCCGACATCTTCGCCCGCGCCTGGCGCGATCTCCAGCCGTTTCCCGGCCGGTTCGGCCTGACCTGGCGGATCGCGCTTCTGTGCGCCCTCGTGACGGCGACGGCCATGCTCTACAAGATCCCGGAGGCGGCGATCAGCTGCTATCTGGTGATCTTCCTGATGCGGCCCGATGCCAGCGAGACGATCGGGCAGGCGGTCGGACTGATCGGTCTGGCGACCGTGATCGTCGTTCTGATGGCGCCCCTGATGACGGCGACCATGGATTCCGCCTTCCTGCGCATTCTGGTGATGGCGGCGGTCTCCTTCGCGACGCTCTATCTGGCGTCGGCCAGTTCGCTGGGTGAGACGGCCGCGATCGTCGGGCTTGTCGTCGCCTTCATCATGACCCTCTCCACCGATGTTCCAGCCGGCATCGTTGCCTCCGAAGGGCTGAAATATGCCTGGGAGATGGCGGTAATGCCGATGGTGCTGATGATCGGGTTTTTGCTGGCGCTCGGACGCGGGCCGCACAGCCTGGCCGCCGAGCGGATTGCCGACCGGCTGGATGCGGCGGCGTTGCTGCTGGACGATCCGTCCAACGACGGTGCGCTCAACACGTGCCTGATCGAGGGCAACGACGATCTGGCCAAGAAGGTGCAGACGGCGCGGATGCTCCATCTGGCACCGAGTGCGCGAACGATGTGGCTGGCCGGTGCCGTGCCGACCAGTTTCCGGCTGATGACGGCGGTGGCTGCGATGCCGGCTGATGACCCGATGGCGCGCAGGCGGGTTGCCGCGACCCTCAGGGCGATGGCCGGACGCGTCCGGGCCGGGCGGTCCCCGTCTGTTCCGGATCGTGGGGAGTCACCGGGGTCGACTGCCGAAGCGGAGGCGTGGCGGGCGCTTGCGGATCTGGCCATAGCGGATGGCGGCGCGCATCCGACCGTGAAAAAGCCGCCCTTTCTGGCCGCCGATGCCTTTACCAACCCGGACCATCAGCGCTACGCCCTGAAGACGACGGCGGCGGCGGTGCTCTGCTACCTCATCTACACGGGGATCGGCTGGGACGGGATCCATACGGCCATGGTGACCTGCTACGTCGCCGCTCTCGGAACGACGGGGGAAACGGTGCACAAGCTGGCGCTGCGGATCATCGGGTGCCTGATCGGCGCGGCCATGGGGGTCGCTGCGATGATCCTCGTGATCCCGCAGCTGTCCTCGGTCGGCGGGCTGATGGCGCTTGTGTTCGCAGGCGTCCTCGTCGCCGGCTGGGTCGCGGCAGGCAGCGAGCGGATCGCCTATGCCGGCGTGCAGATCGGCCTGGCCTTCCTGCTTACGATCCTGAACGGATTCGGCCCCAGCACCGATCTCAGCAATGCCGGCGACCGCATCGCCGGGATCCTTCTCGGCAACGCGATCATCTATGTGATCTTCACCGGGATCTGGCCGCGCAGCGCTATCGCCGAAGTGCGCGAGCGCCTGGGGTCCGCGCTGCGGTCGCTGGCGCGGGCGGCTTCGGTGCCCGCGTCGTCGCGTGACGGTCGGGTCGACGACCTTGCCGCTGCGGCGGTCGACCTCGGCAAGGCGCGCGAGGGGCTTTTTCTGCTTCCGTTCGAGCCGGGGGGCCAGCGGGCCGGGCCCGCCGAGGTGCGGCGGCTCGGTGCGCTGGTGGCCGCCGCCGGCGAGCTCGGGCCGCAGATCGGTGTCTCGGCCGAGGATCTGGGCCAGCTGTCGGCGCGGTTGGAAGCTGCGGCGGAGCGCTTCGAGAAACCCGGAGGATCGACCGCCGCACGGGACGTTCCGCCGGTGTCCGGAAGCGGGGCACTTACCGCCGGTCTCGGGCGGATCGAGACCCTGGTCGCCCGTTGAATGGCAGTGAACCGGAGCCCCACAAGCCGGTCGAGCGCAAGGCGCCGGGTCATCCTCCTTCTCGGTGTGGCCCTGGCGCTCGGCGGGTGTGCCGACAACGCGCTGAAGCTCGCGCCGAAATCGCCCTCCGAACCCTGGACGCCCGCATCCGACAACCGCTCGGCGCTTCTGCCGGAAGGGCAGGGGGCTGACACCGCCGGATCGGCCGAAAGCGACTTCCGTCCGCCCTCCGATCCCGCCGCCGCCGTGCTGGAGCCGCCGCCCCAGCTGGTTGCGGGCAGGACCTACGACCTGCCGGAGCTGATCGATATCGCCGCGCGCAACAACCCGCGCACCCGCATTGCCTGGGAAGAGGCGCGCCAGGCGGCGCTGGCGGTCGGCATGACCGAGGCGACCTTCCTGCCGACGCTGACGGCGACCGTGATCGGCGGCGCACAGCAGGTCCGGACCCCGCTTCCCGACAACATCACGGGCATCGATTCCTTCACCACGACCGTGGACGGGGTCGTGCCGGCGCTTCTGGTGGAATGGCTCGTCTTCGATTTCGGCCAGCGCCGGGCGAACGCCGAGGCCGCACGGCACAATTCGTTCGCGGCGAACGTGTCCTTCACCGGCGCCCATCAGCAGGTGATCTATGAGGTGGCGGTGGCCTACTACCGCTACGGCGCCACCATCGCCCAGGAGCGCGCCGCCCATCAGGCGCTCCGCAACAGCCGGCTGATCCAGAATGCGGCCGACAGCCGCAACGACCGGGGGCTGGGCACCAGCGTGGAGGTGGCCCAGGCGCGCCAGCAGGTGGCCCAGTCGAAACTGCGGCTCGTCGAGGCTCAGGGCGCGCGCCGGGACGCCTATCAGGGCCTTCTTGCGGCCATGGGCGTCTCGCCGATGACCGAGATCAAGGTCGGCGACGTGGCCGGTCGCACTCTCCCCCGCTCGGTGGGGCAGCCGACCGAGCAGATGATCAAGGCGGCCCTGGCGCAGCGGCCCGACGTCCTTGCCGCCTACTCGCGCCTGCAGGCGTCCGAGGCCGGCATCCGGGCGGCGGAAGCGGAGTTCAGGCCGAAGGTCTATCTGAGCGGCATCGCCGCCCAGGATCAGGCGGACTTTTCCGTCGGCGGCCTGCCGGGCGTCGGGCAGCAATCGACGTCCGCGGGTGTCCTGGTCGGCATGGCGATCCCGATCTATTCCGGCGGACTGCGCAGGGCCCAGCTGGAGGAGGCGAAATCGCTCTCCCAGTCGGCGAAGGAGGTGTTCACCCAGACCCAGGATGCGGCCGCTCGCGAGATCGTCATCGCCAGCGACACGTTGCGCACGGCGCTGGAGGCCCATGCCGCCGCGCGCGAACTGACGGCGGCCGCCGACGTCACCTACGACGCCGCGCTGGAATCCTATCGAAGCGGCGTGGGTACGATCACGGACGCGACAGCTGCCGATACCGGCCTGCTCGATGCCCGCCAGGCCCAGGCAGACGCCCATGCCGCCGCCCTGGTCGCGGCCTCGACGCTTGCGTTCTCGCTGGGGAAGATGACGTCGCAGGACGCGCCCGCCCGCGCCGCTGGGCGGTAGAGGACGTTAGGGTTCGCAATGGCGGTGGAAAAAGCCAAAGGATCGCGCTCCCGGCCCAGTTCGCATCCATCGCGGCCCGGCCGGATTTCGGTCTCGGCCGGGACATCGTCGGGGGTCCAGGACGCGCTGCTGGTCGAGGGCCGTTTGCCGCGGCGGAGGGGCCGATGATGGAGGCCTCATCGATCGGGCTGACGCGCGGAAAGGTGCTCACGGCGCTGACATTGTCGATCGGCGTCATTGCCCCATGGCTCGCCGGCCTTGCCACGGGACACGCCATGCACGGCGCCGTGGCCGCTTTCGGCGCCTATCTCCTGATCGTGTCGTTTCCGCGCCTTCCCGCTTCCGGTCGCTGGAAAGTGCTGACGGCCTCCTCGCTCATCATCAGCCTCTTCGCCACGGTGGGCGGATACGTGGTGCTCGGCTCTCTCGCCTTTTTCGTCCTGGCGCTGGCAGCCGCGATGGCACAGGGCATCGGCGAACTGGCGGGGGGCTACCTTCGTCTGCCGGTCGCGCTTGGCGCGCTGGCCTACTTTCTGTCCGTCGGCCAGGTGCCGGCCGGCGAACAGCTGGTCTACGGGCTCTTTTTCTTTTTCGGAGCGCTTTGGGGGGCCGGACTAGTCTATGCGTGCATTCCCGGCGTGACCGACGAGGCAAAACGGTCCGCGGAGCCTTTGCTCAAGGAATCCGGACGGCGCCGCTTTCTGGGGAGTATGGCGCTGGTCTCCCTGCTCGGGGGCTTTGCGGCGTCCTTCAGCCCGGGGTCGCATCCGTGCTGGCTGACCGCGGCGGGCCTCAGAGTGATGAAGCCGACCCGCCGGGAAACGATCTATCGCATGAAGACGCGCGGGCTGGGGACCGTTCTCGGCGCGGCGACGGGCGGTCTGCTTCTCGGGTTGTCCCCGATGCCCCTGCTTCATGCATCGCTTGTCGGGCTCCTCGTCTTCTGCATGCTGCTGATAGGAGCGAAGCGCTACGGGGTTTGGACCTTCTGTCTGACCGCCGTCGCGCTGGCGTTCGACCTTTCGCCGGAAGCGGGCGCGCTCGTGCTTGGAACAAATCGGGTTCTCATGACCATCGTCGGGATCGGTATCGCCGTGCTGGCATTGCCGCTGCTTTCGCGGGGGGCGAAGGCTGAGAATACCCGGCCGCAGTCGTCAACTGCGCCGCCGGGCTGAAGACCGCGCCCACGGGCTGTCGTCGTTCCTGAAGATCGGAGCGGAACAGAACTGTTTCCGTAAGGGTGTGAAACGCTCTATGCAGGCGACCGCTGGTGGAGACCCGAAGGGGTGGGGCCTCCGCCCGCGGCCGCCCGTGGCGTGCCCTGCGCCACCGCATCCTCCAGCGTAGTCAGAAGGGTTCGATGAAGGTTCTCGTCACAGGCACCGCCGGCTTCATTGGCTTCCACACCGCGAAACGACTGCTGGAGCGCGGCGATACCGTTGTCGGCTTCGACTCCGTCAACGACTATTACGATCCCGAGATCAAGGAAGCGCGCCTCGGCGTGCTGGATGACGTCGCGCGCCGCACCAACGCCGGCTACAGCTTCGTGCGGGCGAACCTGGCCGACCGGGCGGCCGTGGAGGCCTGTTTCGAGGAACATGCGTTCGACCGGGTGATCCATCTCGCCGCCCAGGCCGGCATCCGCTACAGCCTGATCAATCCCCATGCCTACGTGGAATCGAACCTGGTCGGCTTCGCCAACATGATCGAGGCGTGCCGGCATGCGTCCGTGCCGCACCTGACCTATGCCTCCACGTCCAGCGTCTACGGGGCCAACACCACGATGCCGTTCTCCGAGCATCACGGCGTGGACCATCCGCTGCAGTTCTATGCAGTGACCAAGCGGTCGAACGAGCTGACCGCCCACGCCTACAGCCACCTCTACCGCCTGCCGACCACGGGCCTGCGCTTCTTCACCGTCTACGGGCCGTGGGGGCGCCCGGACATGGCGCTCTTCAAGTTCACCCGCAACATCATCGCCGGCGAACCGATCGAGGTGTTCAACGAAGGCAACCACACCCGCGACTTCACCTATATCGAAGACATCGTGGAAGGGGTGATCCGTGCGAGCGACCAGATCGCCGAGCCGGACCCGGAGTGGGACGCGGCCGATCCGGACCCGCGCACCTCGAATGCGCCGTACCGCCTGTTCAATATCGGCAACAACAGCCCGATGAACCTGTCCGCCTATATCGAGGCGCTCGAGAAGGCCCTGGGCAAGACCGCGATCAAGGAGCTTCTGCCGCTCCAGCCTGGCGACCTGCTCGATACCTATGCGGATGTGTCGGAGCTGGAAGCGGCCGTCGGCTATCGTCCGACCACGACGGTGGAGGAGGGGATCGGCCGCTTCGTCGCCTGGTACCGATCCTATTACGGGGTTTGATCGGGACGAGCGCGGCCCGGGTAGGGGGATTCCTTCCAAGAAGGCGATTTGTGTGGAGGCCGGGTGGGCGAAGAAAGCGCTCAGACCGCGGATGCTTGCGCGAAATCCGGCGCGCGCTTTCGCGCCGAGCGCCAGGGCGGCGCTTGCGCAGTCAGATCGAGATTTTGCCGGAGAGAATATGGAGCGGGCGATGGGATTCGAACCCACGACCCCAACCTTGGCAAGGTTGTGCTCTACCCCTGAGCTACACCCGCATCGCCGCGGTGCGTCCGCGGCGTCCATAGAGGACGTGGATATGGCGGATCATGGCAGGGAATGCAACACCCTTTCTGCAGGTTGGGGAAAACCTTTTGGAGGGTGGGGACCAGATCGCTCGACATTCCCTGATGGCAAGACCCTGACCGGGGCGGTTCGGCCTTTGCCGGAACCGAATCAGTCGTCCATGTCCTTGCGCGCGAACCGGCGGCCCTGCAGCGAAATGGCGAAGCGGCTCGGGGTGCGCGCGAAGGCGGCGATGCCTTCCAGAGCGGGACGGTCGTGGGTCACCACCGACGTCGGGATGGTCTTCATGATCGCCTGATGGGGCGCTTTTGCTTCGAAGGCGGCACGGAAGTGGCCGTCGGCGAGAAAGCGCCGGATCTTCGGCGCGATGCCGCCGGCGATGTAGACGCCGCCATGGGCCAGGAAAATCAGGGCGAGATCGCCGGCGAACCGGCCGAGATAGGTGCAGAACAGGCGCATCGCCGTGACCGCCGCCTGATCGCCGGCTTCGGCGTGCTCGCTGACGTCCTCGCCGGCGACCGCGGCCGGTTCCACGCCGCGCAGGGCGCAGACCGCGCGGTAGATCCGCAGGATGCCGGGGCCGGACAGCAGCGCTTCGCCGGAAATGCGGCCGTGATAGCGCTCGAACAGCGGCCAGAGTTCGAAGTCCTCGTCCGTCTCCGGGGCGAGACTGATGTGGCCGCCTTCGCCGGGTATCGGAGTGACCCGCCCGGCGGAGTTGACGAGGGCGGACACGCCAAGTCCCGTGCCCGGGCCGATCGCGACGCGCGGGGCGTGCGGCTTCGGCGTGGCTGTCCCCAGCGGGATCAGGTCGCCCTCATCGAGCGATGGCAACGCCAGCGCGAGCGCCTCGAAATCGTTGACGAGCACCATCTCGTCGAGGCCGAAGGTCTCGATCAGCTCGGCCGGATCGATGACCCAGTCGGCGTTGGTGAGCTTGATCGTCGCGACATCGACGGGGCCGGCAATCGCCATCACGATCGATTTGGGAAGCGACGAGGTGCGCGCGAGCACGGCCTGCTCGATCGCCGCCATCGGCGAGTCGTAGTCCGACGTGGAGACGGTCGGAAAATGCTTCATCTCGCTGTAGACGTCCGAGATCATCGCGAAGCGCGCGTTGGTGCCGCCGACGTCGGCAATCAACACCGGGAAGGCCAGTGGATCGTTGTCTCCGTGCGGGCGTGCCATCTGATCTCCTCGGCTCTGGCGGGCAACAGGGGCGCAACGCACGACTGGCAGGATTGGTCCCGAAGAAGGTTGCGCGCGCGCCGAACCTTGGCGGCAGGAAGAATAAGACCGGACCTATTTGGCCGAGCCCACCTGTCACGGTCAATCCGGTAAACGCCGGTCGGCCCCGTCGGATCGTTTCGCAGGAACCGGCTTTGGCATAACGCATTCCGTCGCCATATGACGGGATCGACAAGTGTCGCCTGCCCGTGAGAACGTGTTCAATGACCTCGCCAATCAATCGGACCACCCACATCCGTCTGACGTCGCACCCCGGAGCCGGCGCGCCGGTCAGGTTCCCCATCCGATGGGGCGTGGAGACGCCGGCCGCGCGCGGCCCGGTGGTCGGATCCGTCACGCGGCCGGCCGACCGCAACGTCATCGGAACTTATGGCGGTGCCTATGCTCTGTATCGCGGGCTCGCGGTCGCCGCCGGGGCGCTCAATCCGATCCAGCGACCGGATCTGCGCGACACGGCACCGGTGGTCGACATTCCCGCCAATCCGGCCTGGCATGCGCCCGGGGCCATCGTGGCGCTCGATCCCTGGGGCCACATGGTCGGCGAGGCGTTCGCGCGGGAGATTGCGGAGGGCGTGGACATCCGGCCCACCATCGCCGTCACCCGGTCGCGCTTGACCATGGCGGAAATCGCGATGGCGATCGCCGACGGCCGGCTCGCGCCGGACGGAGAAATCCTGCGGGATGGCGGCGAGGTGGCCGTCACCAAGATCGCGATCGATCCGGTCTGGCACCTGCCCGGCATTGCCCACCGCTTCAACATCACCGAGAGCGCGCTCCGGCGCGTGCTCTTCGAACAGACCGGCGGGATGTATCCCGAACTGGTCACGCGCCCGGATCTGGAGGTCTTCCTGCCGCCGATCGGTGGGGCGACGGTCTATATCTTCGGCGATCCGGAAGGCCTCGCCGATCCGGCCCGCAAGGTGACCTGCCGCGTCCACGACGAGTGCAACGGATCGGACGTGTTCGGCTCCGACATCTGTACCTGCCGGCCCTATCTGATCCATGGGATCGAGGAATGCATCCGGGGCGCGCAGGCGGGCGGCACCGGACTCGTGATCTACAACCGGAAGGAAGGGCGCGCGCTCGGGGAGGTGACGAAGTTCCTCGTCTACAACGCCCGCAAGCGGGCTGCGGCCGGCGACACCGCCGACGCCTATTTCGAGCGGACCGAATGCGTGGCCGGCGTGCAGGATGCCCGGTTCCAGGAACTCATGCCCGACGTGTTCCACTGGCTAGGCGTGACGAAGATCGACCGGTTCGTCTCCATGTCGAACATGAAATACGAGGCGGTGACGGGCTCCGGCGTTGCGATCGGGGAGCGGGTGCCGATCCCGCCCGAGCTGGTTCCGGAAGACGCCCACGTGGAGATCGAGGCGAAGAAGGCGGCCGGCTACTATTCGGCCGACGAACCGGCAGGCGCGCCCCTGTCGGACGTGCGCGGGCGGGGCCTCGATGACCGCTGAACGCGAAGCCTACGGGCGCCTGATGCGAGCCGGCGCGGTGCGCGAGCGGAGCGCGCGGCTGTTCGCGCTCGCGGAGGAGGGCGGGCTTCCGGGCCTTACGCTTCATCTCGACCGCATGGACGAGGTCGCGGCGCGGGTAGCGGCCGTGACCCAGGCGCGGTTTCCCGATCTCTCGGTGTCGCTGCATTCGCGCTGGCGCCACTTCGAGGCCGGCGGGTTGGACCGCTGGGGCATGCTGGCGGGTGCCCGCGGTTTCGACAGCCCGCGCCAGGCGGCGCGTGCCGCCGCTGATCTCGCCGTCGTCAGCGTGCTGCTGGATGCCGGCGCCGGGTCCGAATGGCATTACCGGGAGGCGCTGACCGGAGAAACCCATGCCCGGTCGGAAGGGCTCGCGATCGCGTCCCTGGCTATGTTCGCAGGCGGCCTCTTCTCCGGTGTTCCTGCCGATCCCCTCCGCGCCGATGCGGTCGCGCTGGCGGCGATCGGCGAGGACGAACTCGCCAGTGGGCTTCAGGTCTCGCCGGACAACCCCATCGTCGGCCTGTCCGGCCGCACCCAGGTGCTGGCGCGGCTTGCCCATGCGATGGAGAACCGGCGCGATCTCTTCGCCGTGGACGACGACCCGCGTCCGGGCGGGCTGATCGACGCGCTGATCTACCGGGCCGAAGAAGGCCGTGTGCCCGCCGCGACGATCCTCGACGTGGTGCTCGACGGGCTGACGCCGGCGTTCCCCGGGCGCCTGGAACTGGCGGGCATGCCGCTGGGCGACACCTGGCGCCATCCGTCGTTGAGCGGCGAGGAGCCGGGCGCGGATCTGGTGCCCTTCCACAAGCTTTCCACCTGGCTCGCGCTGTCGCTGATCGAACCGCTCGACCTGGCAGGCGTCGAGGTCACCGACCTGGACGGACTGCCGGGGCTCGCCGAATACCGCAACGGCGGCCTGTTCATCGACGGCGGGGTGATCTCGCTGGCCGACCCGGACGACGCGCAGCGTTCGCACCCGGTCGACAGTCCTCTGATCGTCGGCTGGCGCGCGCTGACGGTGTGTCTGCTGGATGTCCTTGCAGAGAAGGTGCGCGGGCGTCTCGACGTGGCGCCGTCGGTCTTTCCGCTCGCCTGCGTGCTGGAAGGCGGAAGCTGGGCGGCCGGCCGGGCCATTGCGCTGGAGCGCCGTGCCGACGCCGGTCCGCCGCTGCGCGTCGACAGCGATGGCACCGTTTTCTGAAAGCTCTCCAACAGGACAGAACCCGACATGAGCGATGTGACGGTCGTCGACCATCCCCTGGTGCAGCACAAGCTGACTCTGATGCGCGTCAAGGACACTTCGACGGCCAGTTTCCGTCGCCTGATCCGCGAGATGGCGACCCTGCTCTGCTATGAGGCGACCCGGGACCTGGCGCTCGAAGAGGTGGAGATCGAAACGCCGCTCACCCGGACCCGGTCGCCGCTGCTTGCCGGCAAGAAGCTCGTGTTCGCGTCGATCCTCAGGGCCGGGACCGGCCTTCTCGACGGCATGCTGGATCTGGTGCCGGCGGCCCGCGTGGCGCATATCGGCCTCTACCGGGATCCCCAGACGCTGCAGGCGGTGGAGTACTACTTCAAAGCCCCCGAGGATCTGGACGAGCGGCTGGTCATCGTCGTCGATCCGATGCTGGCGACCGGGCACTCTGCGATCGCGGCCATCGACCGGCTGAAGGAGCGGGGCGCCACCAACATCCGGTTCGTGTGCGTGCTGGCGTCGCCGGAAGGCCTGTCCGCGCTCCAGGGACACCACCCGGACGTCTCCATCATCACCGCCGCGATCGACGAGGGACTGAACGAGCACGCCTACATCGTGCCGGGGCTCGGCGACGCCGGCGACCGCATTTTCGGCACGAAGTAGGTGCACCTCCGCCGCCGGGTCGTCTGACGCCCTCCGCCAGCGTGCGCCAGGTTCGAATCTTGAGCCACTTCTTGTCGATCCCGTGCTTCCACGGGATCGGAAAAGGCTCTAGGAGAGGCGCAACCAATCGAAAAGCCGGACCGAGGAAAGCTCGCCATGTTCCCCAAGCCGAAGCCGCAGCTCACCCCCAACACCTACGCCTTCGAATCCGAGCCGATGGTCAAGGCTACCGGGTTCCGCGAGTACGATGCGCGGTGGATCTTCGGCAAGGAGATCAACGTGATGGGCGTGCAGGCGCTGGGCATGGGGCTAGGCACGCTGCTCAAGGAGATGGGCAAGCCCCAGGAGATCGTGACCGGTCACGATTTCCGGTCCTATTCCTCGACCATCAAGATGGCGCTGGTCTCCGGCCTGATGGCGGCCGGGTGCAAGGTGCACGACATCGGCCTGGCGCTGACGCCGATGGCCTATTTCGCCCAGTTCGAGCTGGACGTGCCGGCCTGCGCCATGGTCACGGCGTCCCACAACGAGAACGGCTGGACCGGCGTGAAGATGGGCGCCGACCGGCCGCGCACCTTCGGGCCTGACGAGATGGGCCGGCTCAAGGAGATCGTGCTGAACGCGGCGTTCGATCTCGCCGGCGGCGGCTCCTACGTGTTCGTGGAGAACTTCCCCAAGCGCTACATCGACGATCTGGTGAAGGACCGCGCCATCAAACGGCCGCTCAAGGTCGTCGCGGCCTGCGGCAACGGGACGGCGGGCGCATTCGCGCCGGAAGCGCTGGAGCGGCTTGGCGTCGAGGTGATCCCGCTGGACACCGAGCTCGACCACTCCTTCCCGAAATACAATCCGAACCCGGAAGACATGGAGATGCTCCATGCGATCCGCGACGCGGTTCTGGAGCACAAGGCGGATGTCGGCTTCGGCTTCGACGGCGACGGCGACCGCTGCGGCGTGATCGACGAGAAGGGGCAGGAGATCTATGCCGACGTGATCGGCGTGATGCTGGCCCGGGATCTGTCCAAACTGCATCCCGACGCGACCTTCGTGGCCGACGTGAAGTCGACCGGCCTCTATCAGACCGACCCGGTCCTGAAGGAAAACCGCGCCCACATCGACTACTGGAAGACCGGCCACTCCCACATCAAGCGGCGGGTGACCGAGCTCAATGCCGTCGCCGGCTTCGAGAAGTCCGGCCACTTCTTCTTCAACCCGCCGGTGGGCCGCGGCTATGACGACGGTCTCGTCTCCGCGCTCGCGATCCTGGAGATGCTCGACCGCAATCCGGACAAGTCGATGTCGGATCTGCGCGGCGAACTCCAGAAGACCTGGCAGACCCCGACCATGTCGCCCCATTGCGACGACGAGAAGAAGTACGGCGTCGTCGACAAGGTGGTGAAGCGCTTCGAGGAGATGCATGCCAACGGCGAAAAGGTCGCGGGCCAGCCCATCTCCGAGTTGGTGACCGTCAACGGGGTCCGCGTCATCGCCGAGGACGGGACGTGGGGCCTTGTGCGCGCCTCGTCCAACAAGCCGGAGCTGGTCGTGGTGATCGAAAGCCCGGTCTCCGAGGAGCGCATGCGCGAGATGTTCAAGGCCGTGGACGGCGTACTCCGGGAGAACCCGGAAGTCGGCGACTACAACCAGAGCATCTAGGCTTTGTATCGCTCACGCCGAGTGCGCTGACGCGCACCGGCTGCGCGGGCGCGGGCTGGTTTCTTTCCCCTCACGCGGAGTTCGCTTCGCTCACCCGCTCCGGGTGGGCGGCCTCCGGCCGGCGCGCGGTCGCGCGCTGGTTCGAGTGATATGGCGAGGCGGTGCCTGTTTTGCTCTGCCGTCAGCCCCACGGCTCCGCTCATCCCCGCGAAAGCGGGGATCCAGGGCGACGTGACCCGGAGCCGGTGAGCGAAGCGAGCTCGGCGTGAGGTCATCGTTTTTCGTCGCAACGTCGGACGGAAAACCGGTTCCCACTTTCCCTGGCGTTGCTCTAAGGCTTGCTGGCGATCAGATAGCGGTAGGCATAGTCGGCGACGATCACGCCGTCCTGGTTGCGGACCCGGCAGTTCAGCCGGGCGAAACCGCGGTCGGGCTTGGAGGCGGACCGCTTCAGGTCGCTCCACCAGGCCTCTACGGCCAGCGTGTCGCCGGCGCGCACGGGGTTGGTGAAGGACACCGCGTCAAGGCCGAGGCCCGACAGCACCACGAGACCATGCTGGCCTTCGACGACGAGCCGGGTGCATAGGGCCACTGTGTGGATGCCTGAGGCGACCAGCTCGCCGAAAATCGAACTGCCGGCCTCGTCGGAGGAGATGTGGAAGGGCTGCGGGTCGTAGGCGCGGCCGAAGGCGATGATGTCGTCTTCGGTCAGGGTCACTGACAGGGGGGGAAGGCGCTGGCCGTCGGCGAGGTCCTCGAAATAGCGCGGGGCCGGGGCATGTGCCGCGTCGTTATCCCGCTGTGCCCGGATCGCATCCGCCGCCGCCATCAATCACCCTCCCGCATGCCCGGCTACGCTGGGCCGTGTTTCCGGAGCCGTTCCCGCGCAGATGAATCCATCTGCCCGGCAGGTCATGGCTCCAGGTTCAAACCCTGAGCAGGTCTTCTCGTTCGAACCGAGTCAGCCCGAACAGCAAAGCCCTAAGCTCCGCGTCGGCGGCGCTGTTCGTCAAGTGCGTTTGGCGATTTGCGCTGAATCCGTCGTGCGATCGGGCCGCATTGTGCGTGGAGGAGGGGTGGAAAGGGGCGCTCAAGCCGAAAAGCGCGGATCCTTTCGGAGCCACGCCTTCCGGTAGCTGTCAGTGCCTGCGGCCGGCGAACCAGTGCCAGGCCTGCCGCGACGCGGAGCCGACGCGGCTCGTTGCGGGTTTTTCGGGCCGGGTCTTGGGCTGGCAATACAGGGCACGTCCGAGAACGAGTTCGTTCAACATGGCGGCCTCCTTTCTGAAGCTCTTGTCCTTGACTGAGACAGATATGCACATTGTGCGCCCGCATTTCAAGAAAAAAGTGCAACAGGTGCGCTTTTGGCCGTTTACGGCCATTTCTGGCGGTGTCTGCGGCCTGATTGCACGCCGAAGGGCGCGCCCGGACGACGCCTGGGGGGTGCCCGAACGATTTGACCGGTTCCGCTTAGAGCAAATTAACCTTGCGCCGCAGTTGCCCGGCGGCAGAGGCCGCGGGCACGTCCGCATTAACGCTTGCGCAACGGGGCGCGCCCATCGTCGCTCCCATGAGGCGATCGTCACAACAAAGCCGGAAGACAATCGGTGTGACGCAAAGCAAGCGGACAAGCGGGAGATGGGTCATGCGGACCCGCGTCAAACAAGTGGACCGGATTGAACGCGAGGGGAGTGCTGGCGAGCTTGGGCTCGTGGCGGCTCTCCTCGCCTCGGCCATTGCCGTCGCGCTGATGGCGGTCGGTGGCCCGATCCTCGATCTCGTGGGCTGGATGTTCGGAGCCGGTTTCTAGATACCGGACGGACGCGCGCCGGAGTGACCGAAGATCACTGCGCGGGACCTTCCGATCCGGCGACAAGCTGATAAAACCCCCAATGGCAGGTCCGGTCGAATCCGGCCGTCGCCACCACGACAGCGAGAGCCATGGGGTTGTGAATTGGATACGTGTCTCGTCGATCAGGCCGGTGAGGCCGGCGCCATTCCCGTCTATGCGGCGACGACGGCGACATTGGACGGCGTGATCGAGAGCCTGCCCTCGCCCATGTCGGAGTGGGCGCGCGCCAACGATTTCAAGGCGTCGGCGGGATCCGTGCTGGCCTGCCCGGATGCGGGCGGGCGCGTGGTGGTGGCGCTCCTGGGGCTCGGGGCACCGGATGCGGTGGAACCGTTCGCGGCCGCAGCCCTCCACAAGCTGCCGGCGGGATCCTACCGGCTGCAGGACGGGTTCGACGACCCGGCGACCAGCGTTCTCGGTTTCGCACTCTCCAGCTACCGGTTCGGCCGCTACACCGAAGCCAAGCCTTCGGGGGTGAAGCTCGTCCTGCCGGCCGAGGTCGATCGGGACGAAATGATCCGGATCATCGAGGCGGCGACGCTCACCCGGGATCTCGTCAACACCCCCGCCAACGATCTCGGGCCCGACGAACTCGCCGCTGCGGCCCGCACCCTGTCGGAGCGCTACGCAGCCTCGTTCTCGGTGATCGAGGGCGACGCGCTGCGCGAAGGCTTCCCGATGATCCACGCCGTGGGGCAGGCCAGCCCGCGCGCACCCAGGCTGATCGATCTGCAATGGGGGCCGGAGGACGCGCCCAAGGTGACCCTCGTCGGCAAGGGCGTGGTGTTCGATACCGGCGGCCTGGACATCAAGCCGCCGAGCTCGATGCTCCTGATGAAGAAGGACATGGGCGGCGCCGCGCATGCGCTCGGTCTGGCACTGATGGTGATGGATGCGGGGCTGCCCGTCCGTCTCCGGGTCCTGATCCCCGCGGTCGAGAACGCGATCTCCGGCAACGCCTTCCGGCCCGGGGACGTGCTGAGGAGCCGGAAGGGGCTGTCCGTCGAGATCGGCAACACCGACGCGGAAGGCCGCCTGATTCTGGCCGACGCGCTGGCGCTCGCCGACGAGGAAACGCCGGACCTCCTGATCGATTTCGCGACCCTGACCGGTGCCGCGCGGGTTGCCCTCGGCCCCGAACTGCCCGCGCTGTTCACTCCCGACGATGATCTGGCGGCGTCGATCCTGCGCCACGGCGAAGCGGTCGACGATCCGCTCTGGCGGTTGCCGCTCTGGCCGGGCTATCGCGCGTGGATCAAGTCGGAGGTCGCCGACGTGAACCATATTTCCTCGCAGCCGCTCGCGGGTGCCATCACGGCGGCGCTCTTTCTGGAGAAATTCGTGGAGAAGGCGCCGAGCTGGGCCCACATCGATCTGTTCGCCTGGTCCTCCAGCGACCGGCCCGGCTATCCGAAAGGGGGCGCGGCGCAGACAATCCGGGCGCTCTACTCGCTCCTGAAGGACCGCGTCGAGGCCCGCACGTGAGCGCCGCCGGTGAGTTCGATCGGCGCCTGAACGCGGTCCGTCCGGATCTGGCCGACGAGCGGTTGAAGGGCCAGGTGTCCGCCGACCGGTTCGTGCAGGCTGAGCGGCGGCGCATCCGGTCTGCGATCGCGCCGCTGCGCCGCGAGCCCCGCCCCGACGCGCCGCTCGACACGGAAGCGCTCGCCGGCGATCTGATCCATGTGTTCGAGGAGACTTCCGAAGGCTGGGCCTGGGTGCAGCGCGCCGAGGACGGCTATGTCGGCTATGTCTCGTCGGACGAGCTCGGCGCCGCCGATCCGGCTCCGACCCACCGTGTCTTCGCATCGGCGACCTTCCTGTTTCCCGGCCCTGACATCAAACTGCCGCCGCTCGGCAGCGTGCCCCTGGGCGCCACTGTGGCGGTTGCAGGGGAAGAGGAGCGCGGCAGCGTGCGCTTTGCGCGCCTCGACACCGGGTCATTCATGGTGGCGCGCCATCTGGCTCCCCTCGATGTGGTGGCGCCGGACTGGGTCTCGGTGGCGGAGAGCTTCATCGGCACGCCCTATCTCTGGGGCGGCACCACGCGCTTCGGCATAGACTGTTCGGGGCTCATCCAGATCGCCTGCCGGATGGCCGGGATCGCCTGCCTGCGCGATTCAGACATGCAGGAAGCCGGCCTAGGCACCGCCGTTGAGGGAGAGGCCTACCAGCGGGGCGATCTCCTGTTCTGGCCGGGCCATGTCGGCGTGATGGTGGACGCCGGCCGTCTGCTCCACGCCAACGGCCACCACATGATGACCATCGTGGAGCCTGTCGAACAGGCCGTTGCGCGCATCGCCAATGTCGCTGGACCGGTGCGGACAGTGCGCCGGATCGACGTTGCCACGGCCGAGCGATCGGTGAGCGACCCGGTGATCGAAGGCCCTGTGATCAGTTCCGCGTCCTGGACCGGCGTCGGGTATTAGGAGACCTACTGCGATCCTCGCCAGGTTGTCGAGCGGGCTCAATACTGATTCGGCTCCTGCCGAGTGGTGAGGCAGCTGCTGGATTCCGGCCTTCGCCGGAATGAGCGGAGTTAAAGTCCAGCGCTGATCGTACGAGGCAACGCCTTGTCGTTCCGTCATCGAGTGCGGGCATGAGTTTTGCGGTCTATCTGCTTGCAAACAGGCGAAACGGCACGCTGTATCTCGGCATGACCGACAACCTTGCTCAGCGGGTATATGAGCATCGCGAAAAAGTCCGACGCGGCTTCTCGGCCCGGTACGGCGTTTCCCGTCTCGTCTGGTATGAAATCCACGATAGCCGGGAGGCGGCGTTCACCCGCGAACGTCAGATCAAGACCTGGCACCGCGCATGGAAGCTCCGCCTGATCGAAGAGATGAATCCGGAGTGGGATGATCTCTACGAAACGCTGCAGCTTTGATTCGCGCCTCGCCTACGACTCCGCTCATTCCGGCGAAGGCCGGAATCCAGGGCTAGGTGCGCCGACAGCGCGATCGTTCGCGTACTCGCCGCTTCAATACCCCACCTTGAGATCCACCACGTTCTGCAGCGGCTCGCCGCGCTCATAGGCATCGATCTGGCCCAGGATGTTGCGGCAGATCGCGGTCGGATCGCTGACGGCGGCCACGTGCGGGGTGACGATCACCCGGGGGTGCGACCAGAACGGGTGAACCTCCGAGAGAGGTTCCGTCTCGAACACGTCGAGGGACGCCGCCTCCAGCGCTCCGGTCGACAGCGCCTTGAGAATGTCGGCCTCGACCTGCAGGCCGCCGCGCCCGGCATTGATCAGGATGGGGCCGGGCAGGGCACCGTTGCGGGCCAGCTTCTCGAACAAATTCATGTTGAGGATGCCGCGGGTGGCGTCGGTGAGCGGCAGCAGCACGACCAGGATATCCGTGCGCCGCAGGAAGCGGTCGAGCCCGGCATCGCCCGAAAACATCTCCACGCCGTCGACGGTCTTCGGGGTGCGGCTCCATCCGGCCACCTGAAACCCCAGCCGGCGGAGGACGTCGGCGGCATCTGATCCGAGCGTGCCCATGCCCATCATCCCGACCCGGACGGCGGAGGCCGGGGGCTGGTCGAGATCGCGCCACTCGCGGCTGCGCTGCTGGTCCAGATAGGCGAGCGCCTGGCGGTGGTGGGTCAGCACCTGCAGCACGATCCACTCCGTCATCCGCATCGTCATGTCCGGCTCCACGGCGCGGACCAGCGGACAGTCGGGCAGGGTCGGGTCGGCCGCGAGCGCGTCCACGCCGGCTCCGAGATTGAAGACAACCTCGAGTTTAGGGAGCGATGCGAGCAGTCCGCTCGGTGGTTTCCAGACCAAAGCGTAGCGGATCGCCGCCGTGTCGTAGTCGTCCTCGCCGTGAACCGCGACGGCACGGCCGCCGGCGAATGCCTCGATCTTGGGGCGCCAGTCGCTGGCAGTGAAACCAGAAGCTGCGAACAGGATGCTCATTCAGGTTGAGTGCCTGCGCGCGGCCGGTCGGTCAAGCCTGACGTCTGGCGCAATTCTCTGGCCCGGCATCGGCAAGCCTCCAAGATCTAGCTTGCGCGCGCGGCCCGGGTCGGACGGGGCTCCTGTGCCTCGCCGTCGGTCTCCATTTCCAGCGCCTCGATGCGGCTGCCGCGCTTGGACACCTTCTCCGCCGAAATCACGATCTGCTCCACGTCCTTCTGGGCCTGGCCGAAGTGCTGCTGGAGCTTCATGACCCGATCGAAGAGACGGTTCACGTCGTCCATGAGATGGCCGACCTCGGCCCGGATCACGTGGGCCTCCTCGCGGATGCGGGCGTCGCGGATCACGGTGACCACGACCTGTATGGCGAGGTGGAGGAGGGTGGGCGACAGCACCACGACCCGGGCCCGGTAGGCGCGCTGGACCACCTCGGGAAACCGTTCGTGGATCTGGGCGAAGAGCGACTCCGACGGCACGAACACGAAGGCGAGGTCCTGGGTCTCGCCGGGGATCAGGTACTTCTTGCGCACATCGTCGATGTGCTTGATCAGGTCGCGCCGGGCGGCCTGCTGAGCCTCCTTCAGGTCCTGCTCGGTCTCAGCCTGCTCGATCCGGGAAAACGATTCCAGCGGAAACTTGGCGTCGATCATCAGGTCGGGCGCGCCGTTGGGCAGGTGGATGGCGCAGTCCGGCCGGGAGTTGTTGGACAGCGTCGGCTGGAAGGTGAAGGACTCCTCCGGCAGCCCGTCGCGGACGATCGCCTCCATCCGGCCCTGTCCGAAGGCGCCGCGGCTCTGCTTGTCGGAAAAGATCCGTTCCAGCTGGGTGACCTGATCGGAGAGGCCCGACATCGTCTTCTGGGCGCTGTCGATCACGGCAAGCCGCTCGTGCAGCTGGCGCAGCGTGTCGTGGGTCGTGTTGGAGGCCTGGGACATGGACGATCCGAGCCGGTGGCCCATGCCGTCGAGGCGCTCCGAAAGCGCCCGCGTCATCTCCGACTGCCGGCTGCCGAAGACCTCCGCCACCGTCTGCAGCCGGCCGGAGGTTTCCGACTGCATGCGCATGAGTTCCGCCATCTGGGCTTCGAGCGCCCGGCTCTTTTCCTCAGCCGCCCGCTCTGTGGCCGTGCGCGACCGATTGGCGCGCACGAGCGCGACAAGAACCAGAAACAGCGCCAGAAGCGCGACGGCCGATATGGCAATCAGCGCCTCGGCGACAGTGAGTGTCCGGCCGAAGAGGACGAATGTGGAATCCGACATCGGCGGAGAATATCTGATTCGCGATTTGTTCTGCTCGCAGCGATTCGGCACTGCGGAACGTGGTAAACGGCGGCCCGAGTGAACGTCGTGCGTTGACCGGACCGCGGGAAGCCCATAAATCGGGCACATGTCGAAACGCCCGATCCTCGTGATACCCGATCCCGTTCTGCGCAAGGTCGCGGAGCCCGTCGCTGCCGTCGATGACGACGTGCGTGCGCTCGTCGATGACATGCTGGAGACCATGTATGCCGCCCCCGGCATCGGTCTCGCCGCGCCCCAGATCGGCGTGCTTGAGCGGATCGTGGTCCTCGACGTGGCTGGAGACGAGGAAGAGAAGGCGCCGATGGCGCTGATCAACCCTGAAATCACCTGGCAGTCCGAAGAGACCCGCGTGCATCAGGAAGGGTGCCTGTCGATCCCCGAATATTATGAGGAGGTCGAGCGGCCGGCCGAGGTGACCGTCCGCTATCTCGATCGGGACGGGGCTGCGCAGGAGATCACGGCCGACGGCATCCTCGCGACCTGCATCCAGCACGAGATCGACCATCTGAACGGCGTTCTGTTCATCGACTATCTCTCGCGGCTGAAGCGCGACCGCGTCACCAAGAAATTCGCCAAGCAGGCGCGCCTCGCCGCCACCGAGAAGGCGTAGCGCCTCTCGACGGACCTCCCTCCGGCCCGCGCCGGTCCAAACGCACGGGATATGCGATGCCGCTCAGGCTCGTCTTCATGGGAACCCCTGACTTCGCGGTGCCGACGCTGACGGAGATCGTCGGCCAGGGGCATGACGTTGCGGCGGTCTACACCCGTGCGCCGGCCCGCTCGGGCCGCGGCATGGAAGCGCGCAAGTCGCCGGTGCACGAGGCGGCCGAACGCTTCGGCCTGCCCGTGCTGACCCCCTCCAGCCTCAAGGGCGAGGAAGCGGCCGCCGCCTTTGCGGCCCATGGTGCCGATGCCGCGATCGTCATCGCCTACGGCATGATCCTGCCGAAGAGCATTCTGGAGGTCCCGGAGGCGGGCTGCTTCAACGTGCATGCCTCGCTGTTGCCGCGCTGGCGGGGGGCCGCGCCGATCCAGCGCGCCATCATGGCGGGCGACGCGGAAACCGGGGTCGCCATCATGCGCATGGAGGCGGGGCTCGATACGGGTCCGGTGTGCATGGAAGAGCGTGTCGCGATCGGCCCGGACATGACGGCCGGCGACCTGCACGACGTCCTTGCCCGGCTCGGAGCGGATCTGATGGTCCGCGCGCTCGGCGCCATTGAGCGCGGCACCCTGGATGCGGTCGCCCAGTCCGACGAGGGCGTGACTTACGCCGACAAGATCGACAAGGCGGAAGCCCGGATCGACTGGTCTCAGCCCGCCGCGCGGGTGCACGACCGGATCCGCGGCCTGTCACCGTTTCCCGGAGCCTGGTGCGAGGTCCCGGCCGGCGACAAGGCCGATCGGGTGAAGGTCCTGCGCTCCGAGATGGCGGAGGGGGCCGGTACGCCGGGAACCCTGCTCGAAGAGGATGGAACCGTTGCGTGCGGCGACGCAGCCATCCGGCTCGTTCAGGTGCAGCGTGCCGGCAAGGCCCCGATGAGCGGCGCTGACCTGCTGCGCGGCCTCCGGCTGGAGCCCGGCACGCAGCTCCTCTGATGGACGGCACGCATGCCGCGCTACAAGCTCACCATCGAATATGACGGAGCCCCGTTCGTCGGCTGGCAGCGCCAGGCCGAAGGCCGGTCCGTTCAGGGGCGTCTGGAGGCGGCGATTGCCGCCTTCGCCGGCGAGAGCGTCACGATCGGCGGGGCCGGGCGGACCGATGCGGGCGTGCACGCGCTCGGGCAGGTCGCCCATGTCGATCTCGGCAAGGACTGGCCGAGCGATACCGTGCGCGACGCCACCAACGCGCACCTTCGCCCGGATCCGATCGCGGTCGTCGCCGCGGAGCAGGTCGGCGATGATTTCGACGCCCGCTTTTCCGCGAGCGCACGCCACTATCTCTACCGGATCGTGAACCGCAGGGCGCCGCTGGCGATCGAGGCCGGCCGCGCCTGGCAGGTGGGCACGCCGCTCGACGCCGATGCCATGCACGCCGGCGCCCAGGCCCTGGTCGGGCACCACGACTTCACCACGTTCCGCTCCGCCCAGTGTCAGGCGGCCAGCCCGAACAAGACGCTGGACCGGCTCGACGTGATGCGCACGGCCGACGAAATCGCGGTGCGGGCATCGGCCCGGTCGTTCCTGCACAATCAGGTGCGTTCGATGGTCGGGTCGCTGGTCCAGGTCGGGCTCGGCAAGTGGACACCCGGGGACATGAAGGCCGCACTGGACGCGGCGGAGCGGTCACGGTGCGGTCCGGTCGCGCCGGCGACGGGGCTCTATCTGGTCAAGGTCGACTACTGAGGCGGCAGTCCCGCTATCTGATTTGCCGGATGCTGATGCCTATCCAGTGGTTGCGCGCTCCGCTGCTTTGTTTCTATAAAATCACATTGATTATTTCTTGGAAGGTAAAAATGAAGACATACGCTGCGATTGCTGTCATTGCTGGCTCGATGGGCCTCTTCATCTCCTCGAGCGCCGTTTCCGCGGGTAGTGTGCCTCACAATATCGGTGTGGAAACACGCATCGATCAGATTGCCGGCCAGAGGGTGAAGCTCAACGGGCAGGAGGTTGCTGCGGCTTACGTCGGCAAGACAGTGTCTTCGCGGCAGCATTCGACCACCTACAAGCCCGATGGGACCTGGGTGAACAAGAGCGGTCAGAAAGGACGCTACAAAATCTCGAACAAGGGGATCCTGTCGATGACCGGTGACATCAATATTCGTCTCGAGGTCTTCCGCGAGGGAAACCGCTACTATAACCGGAATGTTCAAAGCGGTGCCGGCGGCTACTATACCGCGAACTGATTTCGCGTGACGGCCCCTTAGCGGCGCCGGCCGATCGTTGATCGGCGTTTGAGAACTGGGCTGTCGGCGGTCGTTGCGTCGCCGGCATTCCCGCTTTATCCCCGCCAATATGTGACACGAGAAGTCCGGCGCAGAGCTTCACGGCCGGTTGGCGGAGCGGAGACCACCCGACATGTCCGACTACACCAAGCCCGCGCTTGAAGACCTGATCCGGACGATCCCGGACTATCCGAAGCAGGGGATCCAGTTCCGCGACGTCACCACCCTGATCGCCGATCCGGTCGGACTGCGGACGGCGATCGACGGCCTGCTGTGGCCGTTCCTGAAACAGAATGTCGACGTGGTGGTGGGCATCGAGGCGCGCGGGTTCATTCTCGGCGGCGCCGTCGCCCATGAGCTCGGCCGCGGCTTCGTGCCGATCCGCAAGAAGGGCAAGCTGCCGGGCAAGACGATCGGGCAGGACTACACCCTGGAATACGGCGTCGACACGATCGAGATCCATGCCGACGCCATCGCGCCCGGCCAGCGTGTGCTTCTAATCGACGACCTGATCGCGACCGGCGGGACGGCGGATGCCGGACTGGAACTTCTCAGGCGATCTCAGGCGTCCGTGGTCGGGGCGGCGTTCATCGTGGACCTGCCGGACCTCGGCGGATCGAAGAAGCTCCGTGACAAGGGCGTCCTGGTGCACTCGCTGCTGTCCTACGCCGGCGACTGAGCGGGCGTCCGCGCCCTGAGCCCGTTGCTGGCGGTCCCCTGCCTCACGCCCGGTCCTAACCGGAGCCGAAGGCGTGTGACGATCCGGCACGCTCCGACCACCGCCGCTCGGGCGCCAGCAGCCAGCGCAGACCGTTTTCGGGAAGATTGGACGCGTAGTCCCGACTGATCCGGACCACGAACATCCGGTCGCCGGGGTCGCACGCCTGTTTCAAAGCCTTCAGGATATCCTCGGCGGCGGTATCGGCATCGAGAAGCCAGAGCGACGCGTCGATGCGACAGGCATCGCGGGCGCTGGCGCGCACCTGCCGGTCGACAGCCTCCGGCGGGTGGCTCGGCGACGTGTAGGAAACGAGAAAGATCGGCATGGGTAGTGCGGCCCCCAACTCTGGCCGACCGCAACCTATTGCGCGCGCTGCGCGCTGAGTACCCCCGGAAATCCGCGGGACTGCCGCCTTACTGCGCCGGCCGGACCGGTGCCGAGCGGAGATGATGCAGGGCGATGCCCGCTGTGGTGGCCACGTTCAGGGAATCGAAGTTGGCCGCCATCGGGATGCGCACGGTCCGGATTCTCGACAGGAGCCGGTCCGGCAGCCCGGGCCCCTCCGCGCCGAGGAAGACGGCGGCACGTTGCGGCGGCACGAGGTGGGCGAGCTCTTCCGAGCCCGATGTCGCCAGACCGAGCGATGTGACGGCGGCGTCGTCCAGATGGGCGCACAGCGCGCCGATATCGGAAAAGCGCGCGAATGGCACGGTCAGGCTGCCGCCGACTGAGACCCGGATCGCCTTGCGGTAGAGCGGATCGCAGGTGGTGGAATCAATCAGCACGGCGTCGGCTCCGAAGGCGGCGGCGTTGCGGAACACGCCGCCGACATTGTCGTGGTTGGCGAGCCCCACCAGCACGACCAGAAGCGCCGGGCGATCCGGGGGTGGTACGAGGCTCTGCCAGTCCGGCAGGGGCCCGCGGTGACCGTGGGCGAGCAGTCCGCGATGTATGTTGAAGCCGGCGATCGCATCGAGAACGGGCTTGCTGGCCACATAGACCGGGCAGGCCGTACCGGTTTCGGCCAGAAGCGTGAGGGCGGCGTCCTTTCGGTTTTCGGCGACCAGCAGGGACTGCGGCCGGAAGCGCGACAGGCGCAGGAGGACATCCAGCACGACCGCGCCCTCTGCGATGAAGCTCTCGTCCCGGCCAACCAGGTCGCGCTCCCGGATGGCGCGATAGGCTTCGATCCTCGGGTCGTCCGGGTCGTCGATCTCGACGAAGCGCTCTGCGTCCGACGCGTCGCCCGTCACCGGGCGTTCTCCAGCTCCTCGCGCAGCATCTCCAGCTCCAGCCAGCGCTCCTCCGCCGCATCGCGCTCGGCCGAAGCCTTCTCCAGCTCCGCGGTCGCCGCGTTGAAGCGGTCGGGTTTTTTGGAGAATAGCTCGGGGTCGGAGAGCGTCTCCTGAAGCCGGGCGATTTCCGCCTCCAGCGTCTCGATGCGGCCGGGAAGGGTCTCCAGGTCGTGCTTTTCCCGGAACGACAGCTTGCGGCGTGGCTCTGCCCGGGCGGGCTTTGGGGCGCTGGCCTTCGGTGCGGCGGATTTTGCCTCACCCTTTCCGACCGACTTGGCCGGCGCCGATCCCCGCTGGGACAGCATGTCGGTGTAGCCGCCCGCATACTCGATCCAGCGGCCGTCTCCTTCCGACGCGAGAACCGAGGTCACGGTCCGGTCGAGGAAGTCGCGGTCGTGGCTGACCAGCAGCACCGTTCCGG
This sequence comes from Amorphus orientalis, assembly GCF_030814015.1. NCBI lineage: Bacteria > Pseudomonadati > Pseudomonadota > Alphaproteobacteria > Hyphomicrobiales > Amorphaceae > Amorphus > Amorphus orientalis. The sequence goes on along the minus strand of NZ_JAUSUL010000005.1, from coordinate 84,026 downwards.
AATAGTCGGCGATCAGTTCGGCCAGCAGGTCCAGGGTCTCCAGGTCGAGATCGTTGGTCGGCTCGTCGAGCACCATCAGGTTGGACGGGCGGGCGAAGGCGCGCGCCAGCATCAGCCGGCCCCGTTCGCCGCCGGACAGCGCGGAAACGGGAGAGCGCGCCTGCTCGGGAAGAAACAGGAAGTCCTTCAGATAGCCGGCCACGTGACGGGCTTCGCCGCCCACCATGACGGTGTCGCCGGAGCCGCCCGTCATGGTCTTCCAGAGGGTCTCGTTGGGGTCGAGAGCGGCACGCCGCTGGTCGAGCGTGACCGTTTCCAGCGCCGTTCCCAGCCGCACGACACCGGTGTCGGGCGCGAGCTGGGTGGTCAGGAGATTGATCAGCGTGGTCTTGCCGGCGCCGTTCGGCCCGACGATGCCGAGCCGGTCGCCGCGGTTGATCTCGATCGACAGGTCCTGAACGATGGGACGGCCTTCGAACGACTTGGAGATCGATTCCGCCGCGATCACCCGCTTGCCGGAAGAACCGGCCTCCGACGTGGCGAGCTTGGCCGTTCCGGTCGGGCCGCGCAGGTCCCGCCGCTCCTGGCGCATGGCCGCCAGCTTCCGCAGTCGGCCCTGGTTCCGCTTGCGTCGGGCCGTGACGCCGTAGCGCAGCCACTCGTTCTCCTGGGCGATGCGCTGATCGAGCCGGTGGCGTTCCTTCTCCTCGGCCGCCAGAACCTCGTCGCGCCAGTCCTCGAAATGGGCAAAGCCCCTGTCCAGCCGACGCGTGCTGCCGCGGTCGAGCCAGACGGTGGCGTTGGAAAGCGCCTCGAGGAAGCGCCGATCGTGGCTGATCAGGACAAGCGCGCCGCGCCGCGCCTTCAGCGTGGCCTCGAGCCATTCGATCGCCGGCAGGTCGAGGTGGTTGGTCGGCTCGTCGAGAAGCAGGACGTCGGGCTCCGGTGCCAGCGCCCGGGCCAGGGCCGCCCGCCGCGCCTCGCCGCCGGACAGGCGTCCGGGCTCCTCGTCGCCGGTCAGTCCCAGCGCTTCGATGAAGATCTGGCCGGAGTGCTCGGCGTCTCCGGGCGCAAGGCCCGCGTCCACATAGTCGCGCACGGTCGCAAAGCCCGACAGGTCCGGCTCCTGGCCCAGATAGCGGATGGTGGCGCCCGGCTGCAGAAACCGGCGTCCGGCGTCCGCCTCGATCTGGCCGGCGGCGATCTTCAGGAGCGTCGACTTTCCGGACCCGTTGCGGCCGACCAGGCACAACCGCTCCTGTGGGCCGAGTGCAAGCTCGGCGCCATCCAGAAGTGTCATGCCACCAAAGGTGAGTCGAATGTCCTGAAGCGTCAGGATCGGGGGCTGGGCCATGCGGATTTTTCGGGCTCGCGGTAAAGATCGCGGGACCATCCGGCCCCGCCTGGGCGCACAGATAAGCCCCTTTCGCCAAAGTGAAAACCTGTCGCCGGGCGATGATCCGGTCAAATCGGCGCACGTGGGTGCGGGTTAAGCCGGCGTTAACCATTCCGGCGCGACCTTGGCCACAACGGCCGATTTGGCAGGTGCCGCGTCCGGCCTTACCGAAACAAGCTGCACCTTTCGGAGGGGTTTATGGCGGTCTACACCATCTATTACGGGGCGAGCCCCGCACGATCCGACGCATTCGACCAGGCCCTGCAGGAGCGCTTCGGCGATGTCTACCGGGTGAGCGCCGAACTCTGGCTGGTCGACACCGGGCGCGAAGCCGACGCCATCTATGGCGCCATGCGGCAGTCCGTCCATCAGGGCGATCGCCTCTTTATCGCCGAGATTACCAGGGACTTTTTCCCCTGGCTGTCCCAGAGCGCGCTTGGCTGGCTGTTCGCCCCCGAGCGATCCTGGAAAGGCCGCTATGTCGCGCGTGAGGTGGCCCAGAAGATCTACGCGGCTGCGGCCTGAGCACGGCACACAGCATCTTGTGAATTGAACATACACCTCGGCTCGCCGCGTTGGTCTTTTCTGGCGGGTCCCGGGTGACGGGGCGACATGTTTGTATCGAGTCGAGTCGTCGAACAGGACCGGGCGCTTGCGCGCCTGGGCCGAACGGGTCATGGCGCCCTGCGGGGTGAGCATCCCACTCTCGATCCCGCATCGGAGAGAGGGAGCGATCGATCGTTCCCATGGCCGAACCGGCCGTTGCGTTATGCCTACTATCCGCAGGCCGAAGAGACGGTGCCGTTCGGCGCCGGCTTCAGCTTTGCGCAGAATTTCGAGGACATCTATCTGTGGCGGGCCCTCCGTGATGTGGAGGCCGGGTTCTACGTCGACATCGGCGCGCTCCACCCGGTCACCGATTCCGTCACCAAGCTCTTCTATGACGCCGGCTGGTCGGGACTGAACGTCGAGCCGGGTTCGACCTATTCGGAACTCGCCAGCGCGCGGGGGCGCGACATCAACCTTCAGGTCGTCGTGGGCGAAGATGTGGGCGACGTCAGCTTTCTGGAGGTCCAGAATGGCGGCGAAGGCCTGTCCCACGTGGCCGGTCAGGGAGCGGACACGGTCAGCGCCTGGCCGACGGTTGCGATGCGCCGCAAGTCGCTGCGGCTCGCCGATCTCCTCGACGACCATGCGGCCGGAAGGACGATCCATTTCCTGAAGATCGACGTGGAGGGATCGGAGGCGAGCGTCATCCGATCGGCGGACTGGTCCCGCCATCGTCCGTGGATCCTGGTGGTGGAGGCGACCAGGCCGACCACGTCGCAGCTTTGCCATGACGAGTGGGAGCCGATCCTCATCGAGGCCGGATACGTGCGCGCCTTCTTCGACGGCTTGAACATGTACTATGTCCGGGACGAGAGCCGCCATCTCCTCGACGCGTTCGACCGTCCGGTCAGCGTCCTGGACGGGTTCCGCAAGTTCGAGCCGACCGTCGCAGCCATGCACGCGGAACTGAACGCGCGCGACAGGGCGATCGACACGCTGCGGCAGCGCGCGGCGGCGCTTCTGCGTGCCGGACATGATGTGCAGGCGATGCGTGCCCATCTCGCGGAGGAGATCGCGGGATGGATCGTTCCTGACGACCGAGGCGGGCCCGCCGACTGCACTGCGGACCGGCAGAGCGAAGCCGCCAGCGCGCTGGAGCGCGTGAAGACCCGCTATCGGCTCGACGGCGCGCCGGCCGAGCTGCGCTTCGGCCTATGGGTGGCCCGTAAGCTGCGCAAGGTCGGGAGAACCCTGCGGAGGTGGCGCCTGCCATTTCTCCAGCAGATACGGTCCCAGTAACCGGTTGCTGTCCGACGTCCCTGAAGGACCGCCACGGGCAATGCGAATGCGTCTGAATTGGGATGATCACACGGCAGGGCGGGAACCCGTGTGAGAATGGTCGGAGTGGCAGGATTTGAACCTGCGACCCCCTCGTCCCGAACGACATGAAAAGTTTCAAAAGGCGCGGAAATCCGCGCCTTTTGTGCGTGTATGATCACGTTCGAATGCGACCAATCGGGGTCAATCGTTGCCGTAACGTTGCCGTAGCAACAGAAAAAGGCCGCGACCGGTAAACCGGCGCGGCAAAAATTCGCAATCAGAAGCCGGAATATACGACAATATGTCAGAAATGTCAAGTATAGATTACGATAAATTTGATGTAGATCACCCCGCTTTTGCGCGTATCTCGCCGTTTCTAACTGTTCACTCGAAAAAAGGCGGGCCTGAGCATAAGTATTGGTTAGTTCCTGGGTGGTTGGGGCAGTATGATATTGCGGTGGCATTCGGGGCTTCGGGTGCGGGCAAAAGCGTCTTCGCTACTGACTTGGCATGCCGATTGGCGGCCGGTCTCGATATAGACGGCGGTGAAGGCGGAATTCGGTGGAACGTTCTCTACATCGCCGCCGAGCGTCAGGGCCAAGTCAAGCGCCGGATCGATGCCTTCTGCAAACATCACGGCGGCGGTGATCCGTTCGACAATCTCATGATATACGATGGGCCGATTGACCTTTTGCGGCCTGGTGAGCTGCGCGCAGTAGTCCGTAGCGCTTGCCTGTCGCTAGACGACACGATCGATCTAGTTGTTATCGATACATTGGCAGCCGCGATGTCGGGTAGTGACTCTAACCCGGAGGCTATGGCCCGCGCCGTACATGCGCTGAATGACGCGGCACGATGGGGGAACCCGGATGTGCCTTGCACCGTCCTAGTTGTTCACCACAGCGGCGCCAGTGACGAAAAGCGCATGCGCGGCGCCACGCAGCTTCACGCGGCCGCCGATACAGTCATCCAGATCGCGCGGAAGGGCGATACGTCAACGGCCCGCGTGGTGAAGAACAACGAATCTGAGGCCCGGCCGGACCGGAGCTACAAGATGGAGACCGTTTCGCTAGGTGAATCGGCACGCGGCATAGACACGACGGCGCCGGTTTTGGTTGCCGTCGAGCCGGGCCGCCAAGGCGAGCCCGCCGCGTCGAAGGTGCCGCGCGCTACTCTCGCCGCAGCCGCTGTCCTCCAGCGCGCGATCGAAGCCAACGGCGGGCCTGTCACTGAAGAACAGTGGCGCGCTGCCGTCTACGCTGATGCTGGCGACCTTAGCGAAGCCGGGAAGCGCCAAAGGTTTGCACGGGCGCGGCGCCTTCAAGAGGACGGGACCGTGACTGAAACGAACGGCCTCTACGCCTTGGCGGCGTGACATAACGTGACGACGCGTGGCAATTATCACGTTACGATTTCTTGTCACAGATCAGGCGCTAAGCGTGACCGTGACCGTGACAAACCACACACCCCCTTAAGGGGGTAGTGTTGTCACGGGCCGTCACTGCGTCACGCGCCCAAAGTGATGGGAGATTAATGCGGTTCTTCGGCTATTTCAATGCGCGGCACTCGATGAAGCAGTAGTTTTGGTACACGACAGGGACATGGTGGCACATTATAGTTACGTCATCTATATCCATGTCCTCGATATCACTAATCGATACTTCCGATCCGCCGTACCATCTTACGCCGTTGAAGTCCGGAAGCTTGTCCATGACGCCGAGGTCGATAAGAAATTGTTTCGGGTTGCTGAGAAATCTCTTTATCTCTGGTCCGGACTGAATTGAAAAGGCAAGATCATAAATCACGACGTTGTTGTCCATCTTCTTACCCTTCTTTACGGATCTCGATTGTTTTCTAACATTATTCATCTCTGGGTGCTAGAGTCGCTTCCTGGCGGTTATAGGACGTATTCAATCTTAATGTGTTCATGCTTTCCCCGACAATGAACCAACTGAACGAGTGCTGACAAAAGGGGGGGCGCCTCACGCTGTCGCATGATGACGTGTGGGCCGCGTGGTCAGACCGCGAAATCGCGCGAAGGTCGGGGGTAAGCGATAAGACCGCCGGTGCGTTGCGTGCATCGGCATCTGCGGAAATTCCGCAGATAGCCCGCACTGTCGAATGGAACGGAACCGTCTACACCCAAGACACCACCAACATAGGCCGGCGCCAAGACCCGCCCGTGGTGTTCGTGCCGGAACCCCTGCCCGAACCGGCGAATGATAACGGGGTGGGGGCAACGCTACCCTTGCGGGCGCCTCCACATGCGGCGACGCCCGGGCCGCCAGCGCCCGCGAAGGACCGATTGTGGAATGGGCCGAACGGCCTTCAGGTCGCGACGTGGTCGGGTGACAGTCTGGCCATCCGCCAAAATCAAACGGGCGGACCTTGCGTCAATGGCCGCGATCCGGCCGGTGCGGAAGGTTCCGTCGACGTTCGTCATCGCTATGTCGCCGACCTTCTGGAGGGCGCGCATATAAGCCTCCCTTGGTCACGTAAATCGCTGGTCAACGTAGCGTGGCCAATTCGGTTCCGTTGGGCAGCCTGCGTGTTACAACCTGTCAATAGAGTATATCGACTTTTCCCGGAAGAGTTTTTTTGATTTTTCGGGCGTGATTGCTTAATATTCAGAAGTTGGCCGGGCCTAAATCCCGGCGAAACCCAGTTTTCCGTTGCCCGGTCGACACCCCTTTCTTTTTACATCGATGTGGATTTCGGTCGGCGCTTTTCGCGCTTCGGCCCCATTTGCTTTGTGTTGGCGGCGATTGTGCCGTCTGACCGCCGGTCAGGGCGGATGCGACTGGAGCAGGCAATGAAGCTGGATGATGGGCGGCTACGCGCGGCCAATGACAATGTGTGCCCGAACGGCGGCAAAGTGGTTCGTTTGCCGAACGACGGGCCGTCGATCGAGCATAGGATTAAAGCCCAGGCTGCATGGGTCACCTCGCAGAAGTACAGCGGCCAGGTCGCGAATGACAATCAAGACTGGCCACTTGCGAAGTTGCTAAAGACCGAGGGGCACGAACGGCACCTTCGGCTGGCCGAGCGATACCGAAGGATGTACGAGAACGCGCGCGCGATCGTCGAGCTGGCGGGCAGGGACCCGGGTGACGACATATACCAAGCCCGTCGGACAGATCTCGACCCCTCTACGGGCCGCCTCGTCGACAAAGGCGTGCGCGCCATTGGTCCAGCCAAGGGGGCCACCGGCGGCCGGCGCCTCAGGACAGATCCTTCAGACCCCTGGGGGGCGCCTAAGCCCACGCCGAAGCCTTGGAACGGCGAGTGGGTCGTCCTTGAGCGGATCGACGCCCAGCGCGCATTGGCGCGGGCGCAAGCCGCGCTCGGAGTCCTGCAGGATGCGTTCGAGGCAGCCGTCGTCGGGAACGACACGCTTGAAGAAATCGGCCGCGCGTTCGGCGTTGGGAATAAATCTGGTGCCAAGGGCGCCGGCCGCGCCTTGGTGTTTCTGGGCTTCGACGCGGTGGAGGCGCATTGGCGTCGAGAGCGGGCCGCCGCATAGGGCATACCCATTTTCGACTGCCGGCGGGTAGAATTGGAAGCCGGTGGTCGCTGACCTGTCTATCGGCTGGCCCGGCGTGTTTTCCAGCGCACGTCGGGCGCTCCTATTCAGTATCGCGCGCCATTAGTCCTACGGCGCGTGATCGCCCGTCGATCGCGCCGCGGGGTCGCGAACCGGGCGTCAACACCAAGTCGCTGCACCAAGGGTGCGGCGGCTTTTCTTGTGCCTTGAAAAAAGTATTTCGAATGAAACGGAGTCGTCATGTCCGAAATTTCTTGGCGCGTTCGCGCCTTCACGCCGCCGGAAGCGGCTGAAATCTGCGGCGTCAGTGCCGGCGCGGTGCGGCTATTGCTTCACCGTCACGCCAAGGTTGGGCTTGGCGAACGACGCCGTGGCCGGCGCAGGTTGTCGGCGCGCGATATCGCGACGTTGCGGGTTGCACTTTACGTGAACCGTGCAATGCCGATGGCGGAGGCGCTGCCTGCTGCGGCGCAGCACCTCGAGCGCTTGCCAAGCGCGGCTGCCTTCCTCGTGGCGGAAGGCGGCAAGACGTTCACCGCCGATGCGGAAACCGCCGGCCGCTGGGCGGTCGAGCGCGGGGCTGTCGTCGTACCGTTCGGGCGCATCGCCCACGATATCCTCGCGATGTGCTCGGCACCCGAAGGGGCCGCCTGACCCTCCCCCCCCCCCGGTTAGGTTCTTCCGGGCGGCCCCAGGGGCCATGCGGGTGGTAAGGCCCGGGAGCTGACCTGATTTCAAAATTTCTGAAGCAACTTTGCTTTCATTTTAGCTGCCGAAAAAGCCAAGGCGAATAGGGAAATAATCCCAATCAGGTTGCAAAGCGCCGGAGGTTCCGACGCGCAACGCCGCCGACCAATACATCATCAAAAAACAGGAGCGCCGGATGCGCCAAGCGCCCAACTACGTGCGTCGCGCCTGCTGCGCCTCCGGGCAGGAACGTGGCCGGGGGTATGTTGCTGCGCCCGATGGCGAAGTTGTCGGATTCGGCCACACCGGCCAGCCCGGCCCGCCAGTCGGCGAGGTTGAGCATGAAGTGTCCGAGCGGACAGCGTGGCATGAGGCCGCCCACGCGGTCGTGGGGCACGGGCTTGGTTCCACAATCACGTCAGTGTCGGTCGCCCCTCCTGAGTGCGTCAGGTTCGCGCCTGGGGCTGATCTCCCACCCTTTGCACGCATCGTGCTCGCGCTGGCCGGCGGCGCCGGCGAGGACGCCCGAGCCGGTTGGAGATACCGCGCCCCGGACACTGAAGTTGTCGACTTTGTCGCGCGCACTTTCAACTTCCAGGGCGGCGGCTGCGACGGCTGCTCTGCCGCATACGGAGCGTGGCAAGTCGTCAGTCCGCGCGCGGAGAACGCAGCACCGGCGGCCGCAGTCTGGCGAGCCGGCGAAGACGCCGCGGCCGCCCTGCTGGCCTTGCCGAACGTCCGCGCCGCTGTGGCGGACTTGGCCGTCGCGCTGATGCAAGACCATCGCATCGACGGCGAGCGCGCCCACGAAGTCATCAACAAACACATCGAATTCGGCGGGCTCATCGGGGCCGTCGAGGAAAGGGCTCAATGTTTGGAATCCTAAAGAAGCCGACCGCCGACACGTCCGCAGCGGACATCGCAAAGGCCCGCGCGGCAATCGATCTGCCCGCCCTGGAGCGGGCACTTGATGAGGCGAAGACCCGACGAGCCGACCGGCTCGTGGCGGGGGCACCCGATGGGGAGTTGCTGCGACTTGAGGCGGCGATTGATACGGCGCGGCTTGCGGTCGAGAGGGCGGAAATTGCCGCCGCTGAGTTGGACCGGCGCCACGCTGCTGCTGTCGAGGCGGAGAAGGAGGCCGCCGCGATAAAAGCCTACCGCGACGCAGTGGCGAAACGCGACGCCGTTGCGCGCCGCATCCGGGATGAATACCCCGGCCTCGCCGCCCAGATCGCCGCGCTGGCGAAGGCGGAGGCCGAAGCGGATGCCGCGGTTGATGCGGCGAATGAAACCACCGTCGACGACGAGGCCGGCCGTCCGACCATCCAGACGACCGCGGTCACGATCTGGGGCGGCACGTACTCCATCGACCCCACGCTCCGCGACACCGTTAGTCTCCTTCCGCTCGGCGACTTCGAGGGCTTCGGTGCGGCTGGTGGGCGCCTCACGCGCGAAGACGCATATGTAATCTACGGCATCGGCGGCCCTGGTCACGCGGACGCTGGCGCAAATAAGCGCACGCACGTCTGAGCGGCGGAGCACCCGCGGTGAATGTCCGCCGCGGGTCAAACACAGCAGCAAGGGCCGCCTGACAATCTAGGCCGGCTACCGGAAGTCGATTTTCATGACAATCAAAGAAACAATCGCCGCGCCCAAGTTCGGGCGATCGGCTGAAATCCGCGCGGCATCGTATGACGAGGCGGACAACACCATCGAGGTGGTGTGGACCACCGGCGCCGCGGTCCGGCGCCGGAATTGGCGCACCGGCGACATTTACAACGAAATTCTCGTTGTGACGCCGGAGGCGGTTCGCATGGACCGCTTGAACGCGGGCGCACCGCTTTTGGACACGCACGATGATTGGTCGCTTCGATCGGTCATCGGCAGCGTGGTCCCGGGCAGCGCGCGGATTGAAGGCGGGCAGGGGCTTGCCCGGGTTCAGCTATCTAGCGCACCGGGTGACGCGGACACGGTGCACAAAATCCGCACCGGCGTCATTCGCAACATTAGCGTCGGATACGTCATCCACGCGGTCGAAAAGACCGAGAAGGAGGACGGCACCGAAGATTGGCGCGTCATCGATTGGGAACCGATGGAAATTTCCGCGGTCCCGGTGCCGGCCGATGCGGGTTCGCAGTTCCGAAACCGAAACACCGACGACGGGTCGATGGTGGAAATCACAGACCTTCATGCCGCCGTGCGCGCCGAGCGCGAACGCGCCTCCACCATCCGCAAACTTGCTACGGAAGCCCACGCCGCGGAACTTGGCGAAACGCACGCCAGCGAAGGAACGTCGGTTGATGCGTTCCGCAGCATTCTGCTTGAGCACCTGATCGCGAAGGAGGCCGAGGCCCCGACCAGCGGCAACGTGCGCGCCGAAGTCGGCACGGAACACGCGGAAAAGCGGGCGCACGTCATCGAAAGCGTGCTGATGCACCGCGTTGACCCGTCCGCGAATACCCTCACGGACGGTGCGGGCGAATTCCGTGGCATGACGCTGACTGAGCTTGCGCGCGATGCGCTTGAGGCGTCTGGCATCAACACCCGCGGCATGTCCAAGTACGAGGTTGCATCCGAGACGCTGGCCTATCGCGGCGGCGGCATGCACACCACGTCCGACTTTACCGTGATCCTGGGCAACACCGTGAATCGCACCCTGCGTGCGGCTTATGAGGCCGCGCCGCAGACTTTCCGCCCGCTGGTGCGGGAGACCACCGTTTCCGACTTCAAGACTGTTACGCGGGCGCAGCTTGGCGAAGCGCCGCAGCTTGAGCGGGTGAACGAGCACGGCGAGTTCAAGCGCGGCACGATCGGCGAGGGCAAGGAGGCTTACAAAATTGCCACGTTCGGTAAGATCGTGGGCATCACCCGCCAGGCGCTTATCAACGATGATCTCGGCGCATTCAGCCGCCTTGCGCAGATGTTCGGCGTACAGGCCGCGCAGCTTGAGAGCGATCTTGTCTGGTGGCAGATCCTGTCCAACCCGACCATGGGCGACAACGTCGCGCTGTTCCACCTGGCATCGCACAAGAACCTTCAGTCGGCCGCTGCATTCAGCAAGGGCACGCTGTCCAAGATGCGCACGGCCATGGCCAAGCAGGTCGGCATTGACGGCAAGACCGTCCTGAATATCCGCCCGGCCTTCCTCATGATCCCTGTTGAGCTTGAGGACACGGCGGCCGAGCTGCTGCGCTCGACCCGTTACCCGGACGCCACCACGAACGCCGTTGCCGACAGCCTCAAGGCGCTGTCGATCATCAGCGAGCCGCGGATCGATAACGGTATCAGCAATGAATCGATCGGCGCTGCGGTGGCTGGCTCGGCGACGGCCCACTACCTGGCCGCCGCGCCAGCCGCTACCGACACGGTCGAGCTTGCGTATCTGGAAGGCAGCCGCGGCGTCTACACCGAGTCCAAGATGGGCTTCAACATCGACGGTGTTGAAATCAAGGTCCGCATGGACGCCGGCGCCAAGGTGATCGACTGGCGCGCGTTCCAGAAGAACGCCGGCGCGTAATCGCCCAACGTAACGGGGTGGCCAGCCGGCCGCCCCGTCTTTCTTACTGCAAATCGACCCCGCCAGTCGCACCGCAACCAACGACCTCACCGCCCGGGGCAATTGGCCGCGCTATTGATGACGCATGGATGAGTCAGATGAATTTCCCATCGAAGAAAGGGAATATCCCTGCGGCGGACGAATATACGATTGTGAGTTTCTGGATACTTCCTGATCGCCCGCGGGGCGTAGTCGCAAAATTCGACGTGAATTATCCCACGATGCCTGTCTACGATTTTCGAATCGTGGCTACAGGTCAGGATGGCTACTTCACAACAAAGCACCCCGGAGCGGGGATCGAAGCAGAGCATTGCCGGGTCCGGGATGCGGTGCGGGCAAAAACTGATGCGCTTCGTAGCTAATCGCGACCATTAGCTGAATACGCCCCTTGAACCACATCCTTTAAGCGCTTCAGATCTAGTTCTGCGAGTCGGCTAAAAGGGCGGTGACGATGCCAAGTAAGAAAGGCCATCATCCGGGGACGGTTTGGCGGAAATCCGACCTACAAGGTCACTCTCCCCGTGATCGCTCATGGATGGGCGGAGGGGCCGGTCTTCCCGGAGGGACACCCGCATATGAACGGGTCCGTAGAAACTGGGCGACTGAGTTCATTGCGGAAAGTCAGCGGCGCGGACTGAGCCTCATCGCCATAACAGATCACCACGATGTCTGCATAACACAATACGTAGCGGACGCCGCCAACTCGGCTGCGGAAAGCATTTTTGCGTTCAGAGGAGTGGAGATCACGTGCAGTGACAATGTTCAATGCCTCGTGCTCTTCGATCCAAGCGCCCCGTCAGGGGTTATGGCCAAGCTCTTGCACATGCTGCCAAACGTTATGCCAGCGCACAAAGACGCCGCCTTAGCTTCTAAGATCACGCCCTGCGGATGGACGCTCGCCGAACTCATAGAGGCGGTCGACGGTGACACGCATCTACGAGACGTGTCGCTAATTCTTCCTCACTTTAGCAATGTAGACGCACACAAAAGCGCGAACGCCAAGGGGCATGCGCCAAGGTTCGCCGATCTACCCTGCGATGGCGTCTATATCGAACTGCCATTTGATGATCTGGACCAAGCTACTCTTACGAAACTTCGAGGTGGGTCTACAGATTGGGGTGTTCGCCGACGCGCAGTTTTCGCCACAGGCGACAACAAGCAACCTAGTTGGGCTCGGTTGGGCGTCCACGATTGCTGGATTAAAATTGGAGAACATTCAATCGAGAGCTTGCGGCAAGCACAACTTGCTGACGAATCTCGAGTAAGTTTCAAAGAGCCAAAGGAGCCAGACGAAAGGATTGTAGAACTTCGAGTGAAATCAAGTGTATGTGGCGATAATCCATTGACTATGTCTTTCAATCCCGGATTTAATGCGCTTATTGGGGGGAGGGGCGCTGGAAAAAGTTCAATTATTGAGTATCTACGCTTCGGTCTTGCTCGGACGGCTTCAGATCTAAACGTTATAGAAGGCGCAACTGGTAGCGATCGTGACCAGCTTCTTATAGAGGAGACGCTCCGCGGTGACGGTTACGTCGAAATTGTTTTGGAGAGAGATGGCGTGCAGGAAACTTGGCGACGCGACCTCGTTACACGCGATCATATTACCATCACGGACGGTCGCGGCGGTACCACCGTGCTTATCCTTGATGATGCGCGCCAAAAATTCCGGGCCCGGGCGTTTGAGCAGAAGGGCCTTTCGACGACCATGAAGGACGCCGACAAGGCCGCCGACCAGATCACAGGCATCGCTGCAGCGGAGGAGTTGGAACAGCGCCGACAGGTGGATCAGCGGATTTCCAACGCCAAACGCGCGGTTACTACGTCATTGCGGCAGGCCGTGGCGCATTGGCAAGATAAGCTTGAGCATAACCGTGCTGTTCAGCGTTGTGCTGATATTCGCCAGCGGCTCATGGCAAATCACAAGCGCCTTGAAGAAGAAGGGGGTAGCGAAGAGGCGGTCAAGGTATTGGCGCGCGCGCCCGCATATTCTCGCGCCAAGAGTTTTTTAGCCATGGTTCAGACTGGCATCGTAGAGGCCAAGGAATCTGTACAGAAGCTCGATGGAACGGTGCTTGATGGCGCCGCAGGTTCAGTTCCGGATGGCTTTTCTATGCTCACGGAGCTGCAGGTCGCTGCCAATGATGCCAGAGATCGGATTCAGGCGAAGCTACAAGAGGTCAAGCAAGAACTTCTTGATCTTGAGATTATACTAAACGAGCGGCGTACGGAGTTTAATGAAGATGCGGACGCCTTCGGTGAGCTTCATCGGCAGGCGATCGAGCAGCAAACTGCACATAAGGCCTTGATTGAGGACATTCAACGGCTGACATCGGAGTGCGCTGCGGCAGAGGAAACAGAGGTATCTACGAGGAAGGCGTCCCATGCGTCCTCTGGAGCCATTGAAAATCTCAAAAAATCGAGAGAAAATCTTTCTGAAAAGGTAAAAGAGCGAAACGAAATACTGCGTCGCGCCGCTGGAAAAGTCGAGGGGCATTCGAGTGGGAGCCTAATAGCTAAGACTAAGCGGCCGGCAAAGCCCCATGAGTTCTGCGAGGCGCTAGAAGCATTGCTCGGGGGGAGTTACCTTAGCGACGTTGGCGACAAATGCTCGTCGTGGGTGGAAACAGTCATCAGTGCCGACAGTGAGAATGGGTGGTGCGGGGTCTGCGACAGCATACTTGCTGCCTACGAGGCAAAGACGATGGCCGGCTCTCCGCCGGAGCCCGGCGAAGGAACGGCTAAAATTCTTGATCACGTGATATCGAGCGGTATTGGCCAAAGTGTGCCGCCGAGATCACTTAGGAAAATATATGCATCTCTTGATGATGACAGTGTAGGAAAAATAATATCGGCGACGCCAAAGGATTATATCGTATTAACCTACGTAGACGAGAGCAATCGGAAGGTCGCGTTTCATAAAGCGTCGCCTGGTCAGCAGGCATCCGCGTTGCTCGAGCTCCTTCTGTCCCAGGAGGCGGGTACTCTCATTATTGATCAACCGGAAGACGATCTAGATAATAAGGTTGTTATGAAGGTGGTGAACCTCATTCGGGATTCTAAAAGTAAAAGGCAGCTAATATTTGCGACGCATAATCCGAATGTAGTGGTAAATGGCGATGCTGATAAGGTGATAGGGCTTACGACGGGCGATCGCGATCCAAGGCCCGATGTGAACACTGTTAGGATTTCGGTTGAGGAGGATGGTTCGATAGAAACACCTTCGGTGAAGGATTTGATTACACATGTGATGGAGGGCGGGCAATCCGCATTTGATTTGCGGCGCCGGAAGTATCGGTTTGAAACCGCACCTCCTTCTCAGGCGCTGGTCGATCGACCGGAAGATTAAAAATTCGACCGATCTCCTTCATGGAAACCCACGACAGTATATAGGCCTATTTTGTGTCCATGTGGGGAGGCGTGGCATACTTCATCTGCTTCAGTTGGCAGTATGTCACGCTTGGATATATGTTCAGATCGGCGTTCTGCAGTGTCGTTGATTTACGGAGCCAGAAAAAAATAATAGGTATGAAGGTGGGTGGAAGTAATAAGGGTGACAATTCTTCTTCTGGCAAAGGGGAGTGGCAAATGAGGTAGAAAGTGCAGGACCAGCAGGATTGGTCGCCTGGTGAGGTGGCGGAATATATTGAGGTAGCTTGTGTCGAAATGAGCCGCGCGGCGAATTGCTGCCGGCTTCCGCTCCTTGCTTATTTACTCGATCTGGCAAGACAGGAAGCGTCGACGCGAGCGAGTTCCGGGCAGTTATTAGCGGATGGATGTGATGAGGTCTTCGAGCCTGCCGATGAGTCGCGGGTGATCGCGGGGAGGTGCAAAGAGTTGGCGCCCATTGCGGAAGAGCGCGGTCATGTTTTCTTAGCCTTCCTTCTGTTAGAGGCGGAACGGGAGGCGCTAGCCAGTTCCGTAGCCGCGACACCGGCAGCGCCTTTTTGCTAGTCTGCTGGCTATCGTTAGCACCACGGGTTGCCGTCGTTCGGCCAAGGCTGCGACAGCCCCTGCGTGATCAGCACTTGCCCCGCATCGCGGCCGTCGGCCAGCCGCACCGTCACAAGGTCCCGGCCGAAACTGCCCCGGGCGCCGGACCACTCGATTTCATAGCCTCCCGCCATCAATTCGCGCAGTCGGTCACGCGCGGCGATACCGGCATGCTTTTCCGCGGCGCAGTCCGCATGGCTGATTTCCGGAGTGTCCACGCCCTTGGCGCGCCACTTGCGGCCACGTTCCCACCCTGTGTCGCCGTCCACGATGCATGTCACCTGGCGCGCGGCGCGGTCCCCGCCCGTGCATATCGGCATGGTGATTGCCGGCGTGGTCAGAGTGATTATCGCAAGTGCAGTACCGACGAAGGTGAGATTACTGAAGCTGTGATTCACGGCGCGCATCACATTAAATCGCCCCGCTGCTGGATTTGGTTGCGTGCAGTTGTCCGGCGCGGACATCCGTCCGCGCTGAACCGGCGTTGTCCGCCCCGGCCAATAGCTGCCCAGCTATCAGGGCGCTTCCTTCCTGCACTAGCCCTGTGACGAACTCAATTGCGCTGGTACCCTATCGAAATATAATATAAAGAATATTGGTATCGTTCTACAAATCTATTATGTTTTCTAGGTGTCGAATCTCGGCAATATCATTCATCCCTTCCTCTACGTAAATAGGTGCTTTCTTTTTTGCCTCTTCGAGGGAGCTGAGATAGCGACTAAACGGCGGGCTATAGCCGTTTGGTTCTGGCCCTTTTCGGCAAACGACCTGCCACCTTCCGCGAGACTGCGGGCATATCACAACATTCCAGTCTTCGATTGTAGAATAGTAATTTCCATTCGCTTCTTTTTTCCATTCAATATCGGGATATTTTAATAAAAGCCGCCGTTGCTGGCGGAGTAGCATGTTGCAGATAACCGACATTTCTCCAGAGACACGACTTTCGCCAGAAATCATTCTCTGGATGCTTCTGATTCTTGCTTGAAAATCCCGGTAATCGCCGCGCTTATAAAGTAAATCGGCCAGTTCAGCCGGGGATAGTGAAAGCTCGTCAAGGGCCGCCCTTAGTCCCTCACGCTGCTGTTTAGGTGTCTGAGTCCACGGAACTATCGGGGATTCCATCGCAGCCGGCCTCCTGTAAGCCTGATCGTAACGGTACGACAAAACGTCGCGATGTTGGCGACAATATGTCATAGATCCGGTGTCGCCCGAATTGAATCAGGAGCACGCGAACCGGGGATCTCCTGGCCGCCATCGTCTTCACGGCCCAGGGGGGGGACTCTTCCCCACGCGCCTGGATCGCGCGGGTGCGCAGTATGTTAAGAAAATCCGCAATGACCGCTTCGTGAAAGGCTATATAATATTAGTCGATTTTCGGAAGAAATTAAAAAAAAGTAAAGTAAAATATAAAAATTAAATAGAAGCACTCGTGCCTCGTAGAATATATTAAAATGTCTGATGTTTTGGTAAATCAATATTGTATTTTGTGGTTTACGGGCAGTGTTACAATTGAAAAACGTTTTATGGAAATTAAGCAGTCGCCAAATTTGATGGTTTCGTTTGGAAGAGCAGAAGAGCTTATCAATTCGGAGCCAAAAAGTCGATATATCGCCGATTTTGGGGTTCTGTAGGAAGAATCGTACTTAAATGCGTCCAGGTTGTTGCTCTTGTCCGCTTGTTAAGCCCCGGCCGCCGACGCCGTTTGTGGGTGTTGCTGTGACAAGCCGATTTCAAGAGATCTAGATATGACCAAATCCCAGCACGTCTCGAAGCAACTTGCCCCCCAGGCGTCCCGTGCCATAGCGGCCTCTATCACCTGGCGGACGCCACCGGCGCGCCCACGGCGCGCCATACGGACCGGTTAGCGGCCTTGGGCGCCGAGGCCTCATTTCACCCTTGTGGCAGCCCAGAAGGCGCGGTGTTCCAGTTGTGCGCGGCGTGGGGGCAGGTGGCGCTGACCCTCGAAGGCGGGGCGCCCACGGAAGCGGAATGGCGGTGCCTTGATCGCCTGTTCGGCAACGTGCTTCGATACATCGAGGACACCGGCGGCGTGTCCGCGTCGGCGATGGGGTTGGCGGGGTTCTACTACGTGGACGATTCGCCGGTGGCAGTGAACGAGAACCACCGGGCTGCTGCCTGACCAGCCGGGCGCCCGGTGGTCGGGCGCCCCTTCTCACGGGGGATAAGCCAATGAAGCCGATATACGACAACGGACAAATCCCGCTTGAACGGGTTGAGCGCTGTATGATCATGGCCGCTGAGCTAGTCGATTGGGCGGAAGAAAAAGACGGACCCGAAGCAGGCGACCAGATGCGGCCGCTGCTGGACTATTGGCGCGAGCGCTACATCGCCCGGAAAAATCGGAAATCGGCGGTTGATGAAGTGCGGGAACTGATTGAGCCGACAGATGTCTAAGGGGCTCCGACTTTATGCCCGATCTCGCCAATCGGCGTTAGATCAAGACGAGCCATGTACTTGATCGGATCAAGGTAGCTGACCTCACCATAGTCGCGCTGTGTCTGTGTGCCCCGTTTTGACCATTCGATTCTGGCGCCTGGCGTTGGGCCGAACAAGGTTACATCTAGGTCGTCTTGGTAGCCGTAACTCATCGAATCATTTCCGGCCGCCTCTAACAGCGCAGCCAAGGCGTCGCCAAAACTGGCGCCGCGCTTTTCGTCTGCGAACAGGTAGCGGCCACCAACAGACGGCAATTCACAGTAAGTGCGAACGGTCTCTGGGCTGTCCTTCACGTTTCGGCTCATCGCGATCGCAATAAGCAGGTTTGCCGCGTCCTGGTAGGTCACACGCGCGGCTGCCCGCCCCCGCCCACCAGATGTGCGAAGGCCGGCTTCGTGCAGATAGCGGTCATGCACCGTAACCGTGTTGACCGTCACATTCAGCGCAGCCGCAACCGTCTCGACAAGTTCCTTTGGCGTTGCCATCCCAGCCTCACATTTCAGATCCGCATAAATTAATATTGCGCGAAACGCAAAAGATAATTGACGTCTTGCGTAAATTGCGCATTATGCAAAAGAAGCCGGACACGCTTGTGCCTATGCCCGGCGCTGCCCGGTGCAGGATCAGATCAAGGAGAGCTGAAGATGATGGATCACGACGAATTCTGTTCCGGGTTCGCCGAAACGCTTGAGGGCACTGCCGACTGGCGCCGCCGGAAGGCGGAGGAGTTTCCGGACGATGCCGCAAGAAGCCTTGCTGCGGCGGATGATCTCGAATTGCTGGCAAAGCAAGTCAGCGAGGGAAGGGTCGACCCCGGCCTTTCGGCTGCGTACATCAAAACCGTTGAGGATGATGAGAATGATTGGCGCCGGCACGATCTAACCCGGTCGGAGAGTGAGAACCTTCGACAGGTCGGGTTTTTGTCATCTTATGAAACGCCGGACGATCTTCTGGAGACCATGCTGACCGAGGCGGGGATCAATTTTCAGCGCTCGGGTCCCACGGTCGTTGGAAATGGCTAGGCCGCGAAGCCAGCGGGTTCCGAAGGTGCTGACTGCAGAAGGGGCCGCCGCCGATTTTGGCTCGGCGTCTGCGCTGAATGCTGCCAACGACAACACCGACCCGGATGCGCCTGTCCGGCTCGCTGACATCCTGCCCTTGGCATTCCCGCACGGCGGCATGACGGTGAACGGTCTTCGGCGCGAAGCGCGCCGCGGGAACCTGACCCTTTTGCGCATCGCGGGGAAGGATTTCACGACGATCGCGTATATCGGGGAGATGATGGAAAAATGCCGCGTCGCCGCCAACCAGCAAGACTCTGGCTCCGTCCGGCCAGCAAAGACCGTAGCGCCGTCTGGATCATCCTCGACGGGGGCCGACAGCACAGCACTGGTTGCGGCGAAAGCGATCGTGGAAAGGCTGAAGCAGCGCTAGCCCAACACATCGCGAAGCAGTTCATTTCCCAGCCAATGGGGAAGGACCGGGCTGCCAGTGAAGTCGGCGTTGCGGAAGTCGTAGCCCACTATCTTGCCATCAAGGAAGAAGGCGCCCGGCGCCCAAGGGAGCTGGCTGCGCGGGTTGGTGCCCTTCTAGCCTTCTGGGGTGACAAGACGCTGGATGACATCACCACCAGGACTTGCCGCGACTATGTCGCTCAGCGGACCACGTCGGCACAGGCACGGCGTGAACTGGAAGATCTGCGTGCGGCGTGTCGCATGGCGATCGCCGACAACGTGACCCGACACGCCGTGACCGTCACGCTGCCCCCTAAGCCTAAGGGGCGGGTCAAGCATCTTGACCGGTCCCAAATGGCAAAGCTCGTTCACGCCGCCTACCGCAAGCGGGAGGTTCAACGGGGAATCCCGACAAAGAAGCGACCAACGCTACATGTCGCCCGTTTCCTATTGGTCGCGGTGTACACTGGCAGTCGGTCGGGACGGGTTTGGCAGGCGTCGTTTGTGCGGGAACCGGGACGGCCATTCATCGATCTTGAGGCGGGGGTCTTCTATCGCGCCCCGGAAGACGAGCAGATCGCGGCCAACAAGCAGGCGCCGCCGATTCGTCTTCCCGGCTGTCTGCTGGCCCACTTGCGACGGTGGCGCAGGGGCGGTGCCCGATATGTGTGTGAGTACCAAGGTCGTCCTGCTGATCCAAAACGCGCCTTCCGAAAGCTGGTGAAGGAAGTTCTCGGGAAGGACGCCGAGGGCGTTGTCCGGCACACGTTGCGCCATACTTCCGCGACCTGGCTAATGCAGGCCAGCGCCGACATGTGGGAGTCAGCCGGCTATTTGGGGATGACTCGGGAAACCCTCGAGAAAACATACGGTCACCACCATCCCGATCACCAAGCCGGGGTTGGTCGTGCGTTCACAAGCGGTAGGGCGGGGAGGCAGAGGGCGTGACTGAAACGTTGCCGTTTCATTGCCGCGGCGATTTCGGGATTCGCCTAAGTCATTGGAATGAATGGTCGGAGTGGCAGGATTTGAACCTGCGACCCCCTCGTCCCGAACGAGGTGCGCTACCAGGCTGCGCTACACTCCGACAGTGGGCGGTCTTATAGCGATGGATATCGGCCCTCGCAAGACGCGCGTCGTGCGACAATCGACCTTTCCAGAACCAATCTGTATGGGTGTGGGAAAGCCGCTCTTCACGTCCCGGCCGATCCGATGGAGCCCGAGTTGCCCGCATTGACCCACGACCGCCAGTTCGACCCGCGCTACGGCGAAGCCGTGACCGTTGCGCCGGGCGTGCGGCGCTTGACCGCACGCAACCCGAGCCCGATGACCTTTCACGGCACCAACACCTATCTGATCGGCGACGATCCGGTGGCCGTGATCGACCCCGGACCGGGCTTTCCGGAGCACATCGAATCGCTGAAACAGGTGCTGGCCGGCCGCACCGTCAGCCATATCCTGGTCACCCACACCCATGCCGACCACTCCACAGCCGCGGCGGAGCTGGCGGCGGCGACAGGGGCGCCGACCGTTGGCGAGGGGCCGCACCGGGCGGGTCGCGCCCTGCGCGAAGGCGAGACCAATGCGCTGGAGGCCTCCGGCGACGTGGCGTTCCGTCCCGACATCGCGGTTGCCCACGGCGACCGTCTGGAGGCCGGCGGCCGGACCTTGGAGGTGATCGCGACGCCGGGCCACACCGTGAACCATCTCTGCTTCGGTCTCGCCGACGAACGTCTCCTGTTTTCCGGCGATCACGTCATGGTCTGGTCGACGACCATCGTCGCGCCGCCGGACGGCGTGATGGCCGACTACATGGCCTCGCTGGACGTGCTGCTCGCCCGCGACGACCGCCGCTACCTGCCTGGCCACGGCGGTGCGGTGGAGGATCCCGGCAGCTATGTCGAGGCACTCAGGGGGCACCGGCAGAAGCGGGAGGAGGCGATCGTGCGGGCGCTTGCCGACGGACCGCGCACGATCCCGGAGATGGTCCGCGCGATCTATGTCGCCCTCGATCCCGGACTCCGGAAGGCGGCCGGGCTGTCGCTGCTGGCGCATCTGGAGGATCTGGTCGAACGCGGCACCGTGGAGGCGGCGCCTTCGGTGACCTTCGACGCCACCTACCGGCTCGCCTCCGGCGCCTGATCCGGGCGGACGCTACCGGGCTGCGTCGTCCGGCCCGGTGCCGTCGGCGAACCTGTAGCTCCCGAACATGTCGCGAAGCGCGGTCTTCTTGATCTTGCCGGTCGCCGTGTGGGGGATCTCGTCGACCATGAGCACGTCGTCGGGGATCCAGAACTTCGCAGCCCGTTCGCCGATATAGGCCAGGATGTCCTGCTTGTCGGGCTCGGCGCCGGGCTTCGGCACGACGATCAGGAGCGGCCGCTCGTCCCATTTCGGATGGGCGATGCCGATGACGGCCGCTTCCGCCACGTCCGGGTGGCCGACGGCGATGTTCTCCAGGTCGATGGACGAGATCCATTCGCCGCCCGACTTGATCACGTCCTTGGACCGATCGGTGATGCGCATGTAGCCGTTGGGATCGATCACGGCCACGTCGCCGGTGTCGAAGAAACCTTCCTCGTCGAGGATCTCGCCGCCGGCGCCCTTGTAGTAGGACCGCGCCACTGCCGGGCCGCGCACCTTCAGCCGGCCGAAGGTCTTGCCGTCCCAGGGCTGCCGGTTGCCGGCGTCGTCGGTGATCTTCATCTCCACCGTGATCGGCGGGTGGCCCTGGGTCTCCTGCAGGTCGAGCTTCTCCGCCCCGGTCAGATGCGCGACGGCCGGCTTGATCGAGCACACCGAGCCGAGCGGGCTCATCTCCGTCATGCCCCAGGCGTGCAGCACGTCGACGCCGTAGCGCTCCTGGAAGGCTTCCGTCATGGCGCGCGGGCAGGCCGAGCCGCCGATCACCACCCGGTCGAGATCGGGCAGGCTGCCGCCCTGGGCATCCAGATGGTGCAGCAGCGCCAGCCAGACCGTCGGCACGGCGGCGGTCATGGTGACGCGGTACTCCGTCAGAAGCTGGTAGATCGAGGCGCCGTCCATCCCGGCGCCGGGCATGACCAGCGCCGACCCGTTCAGCGGCGCTGAGAAGGCGAGCGACCAGCCGTTGGCGTGGAACATCGGCACCACCGGCATCACCGTGTCGCGGGAGCCGAGCCCCAGCATGTCCACGGCGGACATGGAGAAGGCGTGCAGCATGTTGGAGCGGTGGGAATAGAGCACGCCCTTGGGCTTGCCCGTGGTGCCCGACGTGTAGCAGAGCCCCGCCGCGGCATTCTCGTCCAGGTCGCGCCAGGCGAAGTCGGCGTCCACCTCGGCGATGAAGCTCTCGTAGGGGACTGCGTTCCTGAGGCGGGTCTCCGGCATCGACGCCGCGTCGGTCAGCACCACCACCGTCTCGATCGTCGTGAGCTGATCGGCAATCTCCTCCACCAGCGGCACGAAGGTCAGGTCCACGAACAGGATCCGGTCCTCCGCGTCGTTGATCAGCCAGGCGATCTCGTCGCGGAACAGGCGCGGATTGACCGTGTGATAGACCGCGCCAAGGCCCAGAATCCCGTACCAAAGCTCCAGGTGCCGCACGGTGTTCCAGGCGAGTGTGGCGACCCGGTCGCCCTCGCGGATGCCGTGGCGCTCCAGCCGCTTGGCGACCTGCAGAGAGCGCGCGCGCACTTCCCGATAGGTGGTGGTGTGGATCGGCCCCTCGACCGTCCGGGTCACGATCGTGCGGTCGCCGTGGAGGGTGGCGGCGTGGTCGATGATCTTGTGGCACAGGAGCGGCCACTCCTGCATGAGACCCTGCATGGGCTGTTCTCCCTGGAAGGCGAAGGTCGGAAGGTCGTCTTCTTGTTGGGGGCGAGGGTAGGGACATCGCACCGGCGGTGTCCAGTTTCTCGCGCGCCGAGTGGGCGCGGCAGATTCGTCTCCGCTCACGCGAGCTGGTTTGCTCGGCTCGTTATCGCTCACGCCGAGTGCGCTAAAGCGCACCGGCTGCGCGGGCGCGCCATCTCCCTTTTCCCGGTCGCTTCGCTCCGCGCCTCTTGACTGGCCGGCCGACAGTCGTCGGCTGGTGGGTGAAATACGGTGCGGCCGCGGTTTGCCTTCCCGAGGCCAGCCCCAATCTCCGCTCATTCCCGCGGAAGCGGGAATCCAGGGCCATACGGTCGGCGCCGGACAAACCCGCCCTGGACTGTCTTTTGCCGCTCACGCGAGCTCGCTTCGCTCACCGCTGCGCGGGCGCGGCCAAGTGTGGCCGGCCGACAGTCGTCGTCTGGTGGGTGAAATACGGCGCGACCTCAGTTCGCGTTCCGGAGCATAACCCCAATCTCCGCTCATTCCCGCGGAAGCGGGAATCCAGGGCCCCAGACCGCAGCTTCAGAGCTTGATCGCCCTGGACTGTCTTTTGCCGCTCACGCGAGTTCGCTTCGCTCACCGCTCCGCGGGGGCGGCCAAGTGTGGCCGGCGCGCAGTCGCGCGCTGGTGGGAGTGTTACGGAAAGGGCGAGCAAGGTGTGGGCATCCGAAAAGCGAGCCGAGTCCGCGCCGTATTTCACCCACCAGCGGACGACCGTCCGCCGCCCGGTCAGGGCGCGCCCGCGCAGCCGTCGCGCAAAGCGCGACCGGCGTGAGCAGAAACAAACACCACCCAACACACGCTCTTCACACACGACCCACGCGGGGTATTCTCAACCGAAGTGATCCGGGCACAGGCCGGCGTCCGAACGAGAATCCTGGGGGGAGGGGACATGGCCGACGACACGCCGACACGCGACAGGGACCGGCATCCGCCCGAGGAGGCGCCGGTGATCCGCACCGTCGCCATGCCGGCCGACACCAACCCGGCCGGCGACATCTTCGGCGGCTGGCTGATGTCCCAGATGGACCTTGCCGCCGGCAACGTCGCCGCCCGCCGCGCCAAGGGCCGCTGCGCCACCATCTCGGTGGAGGCGCTCACCTTCCTGTCGCCGGTGCACGTGGGCGACGAGGTCAGCCTCTATGCCGACATCGTCCACACCGGCCGCACCTCGCTCGCCATCCATGTGGAGGCCTGGCGCCGCCCGCGCGAAAGCGAAGAGTGCATCAAGGTGACGGAAGCCAAGTTCACCTTCGTCGCCATCGGCGAAGACGGAAAGTCGAGGGCGCTGCCGTGAGGGGATAGACTAATTTAACCGTTCTATGTCTTTTAAGAGTCGCCTTGCATACCGCAGAGATGGGGTTTTATGTATTTCTTCCTTCAACCACGTTTTTGCCTTAGTTGTATATGCAAGAGATTCTGCGCCTGGAAATACTGAATTGAATTTAATCGCTTGTTCCGAAAAGCGTAGTGCGTGATTCGTTTGACGTTTGTCATATTCATGACATGCCTCCAATATCTCCATGCTGCGAACTAAATTATGTTTCAGAGAGCGGTCGCTTGCCGCCTTATCGATGTTTGCGTCGAAGAGCAGGCGGGCATGTGTGTGTCTAATATTGGGATTTTTGTTCTTTGACTCGGTGAGTGCCTCGTCAATGTATTTAAAAGCTAAGCCATATTGCTTTTTTGCCCCTAAAAAAATTGCTAGTTGTTGTTTTAGAAAATAATTTTTGTCCTCTTTATAGACTCTCAAATAGAATTTTTCGCCCTCTTTCCAGTCTTGAAACACACGCTCCGCATAGCCGTTCCTGTACCCAAACCTCTTAAAATTAGAGTATCTGGGAATGAATAAGCGAGGAACCTTCGTGTGAAAGTCCAGATAGACTCTTCCAAAGTCCATATTCCTGCAGCGGTCAACAACTGTCTCCGCAATCAATTGGGACCTTGGGGTAAAGTGGTCCTGAGTGTCATCAAGGTCGACAAATTGAGCATTATTGGTGTCAACCTCTGACAATAATTTTCCGAGTCGTTCCAGGACTCCATATACTTTAACATAATCACCGCCTGCTCCAATAAATCGACTCACCACATCAAATGAAACGGGTGAGTGGCAAGAATATACATAGCAAATCATTACAAAAAGATCGTGAAGCTCGATCTGCGTACTCCTCAGTTTAATCAGAACATCCTTAAATCTATCTGAAATAGAGGGGCCGACCACATTTTTCTCAATAAATTCAAATGTAGACGGCCAAATTTGTAGCTCTACTTCGGGTACCGTCATTCGGTTCTCTCTAATGACGGGAGGGATTGAGTCATATATATTCTGATAATCGTCTTCATTTAGATCTGAGCAGTCCAGATTTGTAAATCGATCAGATTTGAATCTGTGCGATCCAAACCCAATGTTGATTGATCGGTCAGCTGCGACAATTTGAATATCTTTGCAGTTGCTCAGAATGTCTAGGGCGTCCACGCTGTCGCCGGCGTTATCTATAAATAAAAGAAGTTTTCCTTTACCTTCGATCTTCGATACGATCTGCGTAGCTTTCTCTGGCGTTAAATTTTCTTCAAAGATCTTAATTTGATTTGTGTCATAATACGCAGCTGCTTGCATGAGTATTGTGGACTTCCCGCAGACAGGAATGCCGGACAGCAAAACATTTCGACCTGAATCAATATGGTTTATAATTCTGTTGTATTTTTTTGTCGTCGGAATTCGCTGACTTAATATGTCGTGCCAGACTGGAGCGTGTCCGCGAAAATAGTCGGTAATTGGCCGAACAGGGGCTTCATTTAGCGAGGGTATTCTGCCCGTCGAAAAGGATGCCGCATTTAATTCTGAAGAAGCGGGGCGCGTTATCTCTGAGGCCCTAATATTGAAGTAATCTATTATTGATTCTGTGTCTCCAATAATTATCTCAAATCCCAGAGACTTAAAGTAATCAACGTATGCTTTTTCGTCCGTCCTAAGTTGAATCCATTTCGATTTTGGCTGAGCTGGTGTGGTGAAATGATGGCTTAGCGCTTGCAGCGTTCCTGCATCTTTAAATGAATATCCCAAGAAAATTGTGGGATCTTTGAGAAGGCAGCTTACCAAGTATTGGAACTGAGTAGGGTTATTTGCGAAAGCGGATGCTGTTTCGATTGGGGTAAAAGAAAAATCCGGCTCTGGATATAGTACGTTCCCATGAAGAGGAAGATATTCAACTGCGTCCCGATCTCCGAAGGTGGCGCCTTGTAGCAACAAGTCATTCAAATAACGCTCTTTGCTTTTGCTGAAAATTTTTGGCATAAGATCATCAATATTTGTAGTGAATATTCTTTTAACTTCAAGGGTTGTTATGCTTTCATAACGAGGGTCGTATTCGCCTATTTTGAATCTGTTTAGTAGGTATTCATTAAACTCGGTTCTGTTTTTTGATTTTATAATTTGGGAGACAAGCGGAAGATCGTGCTCTTGCAGGTCGGGGCGCGAGAATTTTATGCATAGTTCTTTTGTCAGGGCCAGTCCAGTTGGTAATTGTTCTTTGTTGTTGTCTCTTGCGAGTATTGAAAAAGCTGACCCCAGAAAGAGATTAAACCCCCTTCCTAGGGTGGCACGGAAGGAGGATTCGTTTTCAATTTGCATGGCCATCGATACCGCGCGGGATTATTGAGAAAGAATTGAGCAGAGTTTGTTTTCAAAGTGTGGACGTGTCAATTCTGCACGCCAAAATCGCAGTCGAGCCGCTCATCATGTTCCGGTGACGCCACGGCAAAATGATCGTTCAACCCTCCCTTAACCACTCCCTGCTATTCGGGATTATCGGGCTGGTGCCCGGTGCGGCGGGCGCGGTTTCGGCGGTCGGAACAAAACGTAGCGGTTCGTGAATGGATGTGCGGGCTTCGCGCCAGCTTCGACCCGGATGCTGGAGCAATGGAAACCGATACCGGTTTTTGAGCGCAGGTCCCGACACGCCAGTGCCGGGCGGGACCAGACAGGGACGCGTAGGGAGCTGTCCGCCGCACGTGCGGTGAGATCGTCCGCCGGACCTCCGGCAGGCTCCCTCATCAGGGAGAAAGACGGGACCATGGCCAGCACCGAAAGCCAACAGACCGCGGCTGCCAAGCCGAACCTCTGCGATCACTACAAGCCGGTCGGCATTCAGGCGGTTTCCGCCGCCGCGTCCTGCCGTGCACCGGCTCAGCCGGCGAAGTTCAGCAGCTGGGTAAGGTAGGGAACAACTCCCTCTATCGGTGACGTTGCGCTCCCGCCGCGCGGGCGCGGTGTGGGACTGCTTGAGCCGCGCGAAGGGCGGTCGCTAACCCCTGCTTAACCCTTCTCTCGAAGTGTTACAGATCGGCCGTGAAACG
Source organism: Amorphus orientalis (assembly GCF_030814015.1). Classification (NCBI taxonomy): domain Bacteria; kingdom Pseudomonadati; phylum Pseudomonadota; class Alphaproteobacteria; order Hyphomicrobiales; family Amorphaceae; genus Amorphus; species Amorphus orientalis. Next base: position 56,859 of record NZ_JAUSUL010000005.1, on the reverse strand, counting down.
TGAACGAAAACACGGCTTTCGACCCATCTCCGTCCAGATCGTGCCGCAATTGAGGGTGTCTCCTGAGGGTCGGCGCACGGGGGTCGTGCGTCGCCTCCGGGACGGCCTGCGGGCGACGGGGGGTGTCGGTCTCCTCCGGCCGGGTCCGTCCATCGGGCGGGCGGCGCGGGGCGGCCAGTGTTGAAGTGCGTGTTCGGGCGGACGCGATCCGGCCGCGAACCGGTTTAGGGACGGAAAGGCCAGTCACATGGCTACCAACACCAGCGGAACAACCGCCTCCACCTGGAAGTCGAGCAGCAATCTCTGCGATCACTACAAGCCGGTCGGCATCCAGGCCGTTTCGGCGGCGGTGATCTGCCGGGCGCCGCAGCCGACGGTGAAGCCCGCCACCACCCGCTGAGAGCGGGGCGGGGGGAGTTATTTCGCTCACGCGAGTTCGCTTGCGCGCACCGGCTGCGCGGGCGCGAGACTCAAGTTTTGTCCCGGTCGCTTCGCTCCTCGCCTCTTGAGCGTCCGGCGCGCGGTCGTCCGCTGGCAGGTGAAATACGGAAAGGGCGCTCGAGGGACTTTGGGGCGCCGGTCTAATCTCCGCTCACCCCGGCGAAAGCCGGGGTCCAGGGCGTTTTTTGCGCGCGCTTGCCGTATGGCCCTGGATTCCCGCCTTCGCGGGAATGAGCGGAGTGTTTGGCTTGCGCCGGACACGCCTGACGGGCTCAGCCGTATCGCACCATCAGCGGACGACCGTCCGCCTGCCATCCAAGAGGCGCGGAGCGAAGCGACAGGGACCAGGAAGATGGCCGCGCCCGCGCAGCCGGTGCGCGCAAGCGCACTCGGCGTGAGCGGCAAAAACCAACCAAATCACCCGCAGCCTCTGAAGTCTTCCGCCCTGGATTCCCGCTTTCGCGGGAATGAGCGGAGTGTGTGGCTTGTGCCGGACAAGCCTGACAGCCCCTACCGTATCGCTCCAGCCAGCGGACGACCGTCCGCCGGCCGGAGGCCGCGCCCGCGGAGCGGTGAGCGAAGCGAACTCGCGTGAGCGGAGACGAATCTGCCGCGCCCACCCGGAGCCGGTGCGCGTCAGCGCACTCGGCGTGAGGGGAAAAGCAAACCGAACTCGTTCGGCGTGAGCGACAAAAACCGCTCCCCCAACTCCTCAATTTCCCCCGTCGCAAAAAGCCGATAAGCAGTCACGGACGCCCGCGGCGCGGGCAGGGGCTCGTCCGGGGTGCGTGCATGCTGACCTATTTTGTTCCCGAAGCGTCGGCGCTGGCGCGTTACAGCGGCGAGGAGCGCAAGGGACCGCTGCCGCGCACCGCGACCTGGGTCGATCTGGAAAGCCCGACGGACCGCGAGATCGCCCGGGTGGAGGCGATGACAGGCGTGCAGCTGCCGACCCGGCAGCAGATGACCGAGATCGAAAGCTCCAGCCGCTTCTACCAGGACGACGAGGCGCTGGTGATGACCGCGTCGCTGGTCCGGGTGGTGGACAACGGCCAGCCGGCGATCGCGCCGGTGACCTTCATCCTGCGCAAGGACCGGCTGGTGACGCTGCGCTTCGAGGGGCCGCGCGCGTTCGAGATGGTGGCCGCCAAGGTCCAGCGCGCCCACGCCAACTGCCAGAGCGGCAGCAGCGTGCTGTTCGAACTCCTGAACACCGCCGTCGACCGCACCGCGGACATCCAGGAGGTGGTCGCCTCGCGGCTGGAGGAGATCGCCCGCACGATCTTCGAGACCGGGGTGCGCGACCGCCGCGACGACCCGGACATGAATTCGGCGATCAAGTCGATCGGCCGGCTCGGGATCCTGACGCTGCGCATCCAGGACAGCCTGATGAGCCTGGAGCGCATGGCGGCCTTTCTCGGCCACCACGTCGGCACCGCCGGGATCAGCCCGGAGGACCAGGGCAAGCTCGACACGATCCACCGGGACGTGCGGTCACTCACCGAGCACGCTGACGCGCTGGATTCCAAGGCGAACTTCCTGCTGGACGCCACCCTCGGCCTGGTCAGCCTGCACCAGAACCAGATCGCCCAGATCTTCTCGGTGATGGCGGTGCTGTTTTTGCCGCCGACCCTGATCGCTTCCAGCTACGGGATGAACTTCCAGGACATGCCGACCCTCGACTGGCGGCTCGGCTTTCCGTTTTCCATCATCCTGATGGTGGTGTCCGCGATCGCCTGCTGGGCGGTCTTCCGCTGGCGGCGCTGGTTGTAGGCGGCTTGCGGGCCGACTCAGGTCTTGCGGGCGACGACGAACCGCGCCGGCGGCGATTTCGGGAAGACGCCGGTCTCCAGGATCTCGAAGCCCGCCTCGGCGATGGTTCGGTCCAGCTCCGCTACCTTCAGGAAGGCGACGGCCTTCGGCGCCATGCCGATCGCCTTCATGACCGGGATCACGACCCGTAGCACGCCGGGTCGGTCGCCCAGACAGACGGTTTTGGAGACGAAGAGGCCGCCGGGCTTCAGGGCGTCGTGGACGGCGCGGATGGCCTCTGCCGGGTCCTCGGTCAGGTGGAACAGGTTGAACGCCAGCACGGCATCCCGCGGCGGCCCGTCGGCGAGCGCGGAGAAGACGTCCGCGTGGGCGAAGGTGGCGTTCGTCGCGCCCTGCTTCGCCGCCTTCTCCCGGGCGATGGCGATCATCTCGGAGGAGATGTCGGTGGCGGTGATGTGGCCGACGCAGTCGGCGAGCCGAAGCGCCGTGGTTCCGGTGCCGCAGCCGAGTTCGACCACCGAGTCCGCGCCTGCCAGATGGGCCCGGGTACGCTCCATGGTGTGATCGTAGCTCGCCATGTCGGCCACGGGCCTGCGGGCATATTTACGGGCCTGTCGGTCCCAGAAGGTCTCTGAATCGGGCGCCACCGGTGTCTCCTGGAACGTGTGGTTTCAGGGATAAAGCCGTGTCTTCGACCAGCCGTGGCCGATCTCCGGCCGGGCGAACACGATGCGGTCGTGCAGGCGGAACGGCCGGTCGTGCCAGAACTCGATCTGCAGCGGCTTGATGCGGAAGCCGGACCAGTGGGGCGGGCGGGGAATGTCGCCGATCCCGAACTTGGCGGTGTAGCGCGCCACGGCGCCTTCCAGCGCGAACCGGCTTTCCAGCGGCTCGGACTGTTTCGACGCCCAGGCGCCGATGCGGCTGCCGCGCGGCCGGGAGTGGAAATAGGCGTCGGCCTCTTCCTCCGTCACCGTCTCCACGGGGCCGCGGACCCGCACCTGCCGCCGCAGGCTCTTCCAGTGAAACAGCAGGGCCGCCTTGCCGGTGGCGAGGATTTCCCGGCCCTTGGCGCTCTCGAAGTTCGTGTAGAAGACGAAGCCCTGGGTATCGAAGCCCTTCAGGAGAACCATCCGCACGTCGGGCAGTCCATCGGTGTCGACGGTGGCGACCGCCATCGCGTTGGGATCATTGATCTCCTTTTCCGTGGCCTCCTCGAGCCAGGCGCCGAACAGGCCGAACGGATCCTCCTCCTCGGAGAAGTCACGGCTCGTTAACTCCTCCGGCGGCACAGTATCGCTCTTGGTCATTGAGGATGGCTCCAGTGTCGATTGATGCTTGCGCCCGTTATATCGCGCCGCGCGCCCGGCGCCATCGGACGCATGTCGCAGTTCTGGTCTCGTGTGTCACTCTCGGCGGCTGCGCCTTCTTCGGCGGCAGCGAGACGATGCTGGCTGCGAGTGACACGACGGCGTCCGTCGCCGCCCAGCCCGATCCGCTTCTGGCCGAAACCGGACTGGATACCGCCGATCTCGATGCGCTGGCCTTTTCACTGGGCAGCGATCCGCTCACCCCGGAGGCGGAGCGGACCTGGTCGAACCCCGAGGCCGGGACCACCGGACGGCTGATCGAGGTGACCGACGTGCCGGCCCCCTCAGGCGGCCTGTGCCGGTCCTTCGTTACCTCCGTGAACGCGCCGAGCGGCCTGTTCCTGCTGTCCGGCATCGGCTGCCGGCGCGAGGACGGAAACTGGGTGATCGACGGACTCGCCCCGGCAACCAGCGCGCAAGGCTGAGGCCAGCCTCGCGCGGTCCTGAAACCCACGGATCAAGCCGCAAGTCATTGAGATCAAAGCGGAAGGCGTGACGGGACGACGCGCCGGGCAGGGGATCGATCCGCCGGTGTTCTTCGCGCCATCGCTGGCAGCGCGGAGCGGAATCCCCTATATCTGACGCAACTGTGCGTCGCGCGGCCCGGTGGATGTGCCCGGCGTCGCGCGTGGTGAACCGTTTCGATCCGACGAGAGCGATGAGAGATCCCTACACCGTCTTGGGCGTTTCCAAGTCGGCGAGCGAGGCCGATATCAAGTCAGCCTATCGCCGTCTGGCCAAGGCCTATCATCCCGATCACAACGCCGACGACCCGCGCGCCAAGGAGCGTTTCGCCGAGGTCGGCACGGCCTATGAGATCCTGGGCGACAAGGAGAAGCGCGCCCAGTACGACCGCGGCGAGATCGATGCCGATGGCCGGCCGCGTGCCCATGCCTTCTCCGGCGCCGGCGGGTTCGATCCGTTTTCCGGCTTCGGCGGAGGCGGCGGGCGCGCTGCGGGCGCGGGCGGCGGCCGGTCGCGCACCTATCGCTACAGCTCCGGGGCCGGTCCGGACATCGACGATATCCTGCGCGATTTCATGGGCGGCTTCGGCGGCGGACGCGGTGCCGGAACGGGCGCAGGCGCCGGGCCGGGCGCGGGGGCCGAGCGCACCTGGAAATCGCCGGGAGAGCCGGGACGCGATGCGGAAGCCACCGTCACCGTCAGCCTCGAACAGATCGTCTCCGGAGAGAAGGCGCGCGTCGAACTGCCCACCGGCAAGACCGTCGCGATCACCATTCCGCCCGGCGTCACTTCCGGCCAGCAGGTGCGCCTGCGCGGGCAGGGCTTCCCCAATCCGACCGGTTCCGTGGCCGGTGACGCGCTGGTGACGATCAAGATCGCACCGCATCCGCTGTTCACACCGGCCGGATCAGACCTGAAGCTCGATCTGCCGGTGACGCTTTACGAGGCGGTGCTCGGCGACAAGGTCCGTGCGCCGACGCTCGAGGGCGCGGTCGAGCTCACGATCCCGTCGGGAACCAGCGGTGGCAAGATGCTCCGCCTGCGCGGCAAGGGACTGACCAAGAGCGGCGGCGGCCGCGGCGATCTGCTGGTGACCCTCAGGATCGCCTTGCCCGATTCCGCCGACGGCGACCTGGAAGACCTGATGCGCCGCTGGCGGAAACATTCCCCCTACGACCCGCGCAGCGACCTGAAATAGGCCGACGTAAGGCCCCTGATCCAGGCGCGTTCAGGACCTCCGCTACCAGGCGGATGACCGCCCCGGCAAGATCCGGCTCACGTGCCCCCGTCCGCAGTTTCGGCGGAGGCACGTGGACGAACAGCACCGGCGGTCGCGGCCGGCGATGGTGGGCCGCCCAGTCTAGCGCCGTCAGATAGGCCGCGTTGCAGAGATAGCGCCCGGGGTCGTCGGACAGCGCGATGCCCACGCCTGCGCGGTTCAGCCTTGCGACAAGGGCCGGCACGTCGACCGGCGTGCGACGCGAGGCGCCGTGGGGCTCGCGCTTCCATGTCATTTTCGGCCGGGCCCCGACGGCGTCCCTGAGGCTCCGACCGGCGGACGGGTGAGCCGTCCGTTCGATGCGGATGCCGCGGGCGTTGGTTGCCACGCCGGTCATCACGACCAGATCCGGATCGTGAGCATCGAGGCGGCGCGGAAGACCGGCCAGCATGGCCCATTCCGTCGGCAGGATCTCGGTGGCGACATCGATCCGGCGGTCCTGGCGGGCGAGGTCGTGGGCGACCCTGGCCGCGATCCGCTCGGTCGGGTTGACGGGCACCCCCGGAAACGGGCCGAAACCGGTGATGAGGACGCGCAGCGGTCCCGCGGGCCGGGTGCGGCGGGGCAGGCGCGGCGATTTCCCTTTGGCGTGCGCCGGCCGCGGTCTCAAATCTCTCCGAGCCCCATCATCTGCGCGATCTCGTCGGCGGCGACGGTCGCCGCGATCGATCCTTCGCCGACCGCGCTTTCCAGCTCCTTCAGCCGCGCCTTCACGTCCGGCCTAGTGAACAGCGCCGCCATCATCTGCTCGCGGATCATGGTCCACATCCAGGCGACCTGCTGGTGGTGCCGCTTGTCGTTGAACCGGCCGCTGGCCTGTCCGGTTTCCCGGTGGCGCCGGATCTCCTCCCAGAGCCGGTCGAGCCCGTCGCCGGTGGCGCCGGAGATGGTCAGGACCGGCGGCCGCCAGTCGGCGTCGGGCGAAGTCAGGATCTGCAGCGCGCTGCGATATTCCGCTGCCGCCTGCTTGGCGCGGGAGGCGTTGTCGCCGTCGGCCTTGTTGACGGCGATGATGTCGGCGATCTCGATGACGCCCTTCTTGATGCCCTGAAGTTCGTCGCCGGCGCCCGGCAGCCCGAGCACGAGGAAGGTGTCGACCATCTCCGCGACGGCCGTCTCCGACTGGCCGATGCCGACGGTTTCCACGATGACCACGTCGTAGCCGGCCGCCTCGCACAGGAGCATGCTTTCGCGGGTGCGTGCGGCCACGCCCCCCAGCGTGCCGGCGGAGGGGGAGGGACGGATGAAGGCGTTCGGGTCGTGGCCGAGCCGCTCCATGCGCGTCTTGTCGCCGAGGATCGAACCGCCGGTGCGGGTCGAGGACGGATCGACGGCGAGCACGGCCACCCGGTGGCCGGCCTCCGTCAGCATGGTGCCGAAGGCGTCGATGGTGGTCGACTTGCCGACGCCCGGCACTCCGGTGATGCCGAGTCGGACGCCGTTTCCGGTGTCGGGCAGAACCGCCTGCAAAAGGGCCCGAGCCCGGCGCCGGTGCTCGATCTTGCTGGATTCCACCGTGGTGATGGCGCGGGCCAGTGCGGCGCGCTTGCCAGTCCTCAGGCCCTCCAGGAGTCGGGTGACTTCGGGCTCGTCGGACGGGTCGGGCGTGAGGGGCGTCTGAGCTGTCATGAACCTGGAGAGTGCCGCAGATTCGACGCGACCGCGAGGGCGCAGCTTCATGTCCGACCGGGCAAAGACGCCCGATCGGAAACGGATCCGCTCCGGTCCCGGCCGATCACGGCTTCCAGATGATGCGCTGGAGCTCCGCGTCCTGCAGGTCCTCGGCGGACGGCAGGACGTCGAACGGGCCACGATATCCGGGGATTGCGAACACCAGCGTCACGTTCTCCGAGCGCCGCGCCGGACAGATCGCCATGCCGCGCCAGAGATTGTTGCCATTGCGGCAGCTGGAGCGGCTCACGCCGGCCTCGCGCAGGGACATGCCGATGCGCTCGCCGTTGGGGCCGGTCAGGTGCTGGGTCACGCCGTTGATCTCGCCGACCCGTCCGTCGCTGCCCTTGAAGAGCTGAATGACCTGGATGTCGTCGCGGAAGATGGCAAGCGTCCAGCCGGTCGAGTTCTCCCGCGCCATCTGCACCGTGCGTACGTCGGCCCAGGGCAGCGCCTCCTTGAAGGCGGCTTCGGAATAGCGGGTCGAGCCGTTGATCGGCCCGGCGCCGGCATCCGTGATCTGCAGGTAGGTCTGGGTGCTGTAGCTGGTGCCACCGCCGGACACGCAGCCGGCCAGCAGGGCCGCAAGCGCGGCGATCAACGCGAAACGAAACATGGAACGTCCTGGTTTGGCTGTGTGTGCCGGTCGACGAACGGCGGAACACGGGGGTCAGTTGGTGACGATTTCGACCATAGTACGGGTATGAAACACCGCGGCCCCCGGGAACCGTTCCTTGTACATTTCCTTGAGGCTTGCAAGGCTTTCGCGCGCGTCCGCGGTGTCGGCGTGCACGACGATCAGCACCTTGGTCTGTTCGCGCAGCATGGACCCACTGTCGCCGGTCCCGGTGCCGGTCTGACCGTAGGCGTTCAGGACCGTCAGCCCGTCGGGAAAGCGGGGCGTGACCTCGTCGGTCAGGAAGGCCACCCATTCCTGCTCGCTGATACCGCCGGCGGGGCTTCGCATCCCGAAATAAAGCGTCGATTGGACCGCTTTTGCCGTGTCCGGCGTCGCTTGTGCCATCGCGGCTCGCATCGGCGACAGGATGAGCAATGCGGCGGTTACCGCACACAGGATCGCGCGAATCACGTGGTGTCTCCCCGTTTTCGGTCTGGCGGACCCGTTGGAGCTGCAGGCAGGTGTGATGCACGTTCACGGTCCGCATTCTTCCGGCTCACACTGCATCGATCCAACAGTGGTGTCGAATGTGGATCGGTCAGCGTATTGTGATCTCGAGGGCCGGAGATGGCCCGCAGCTCGCGTCCCGTCGGGATATGGCGAACATCTCCAGATCGACCATCGCTGCCGTTTCCGATCATCGGGCGAAGGCGTTGGCAATGCGAGCGCCGACGACGGCTTCGCCTGGATGAGGAAAACGGACATGCGCGATTATCGCGACGCGAAGGCCATGGCCAAGGCGCTACGGGACACGCTCGCCGAGCGCGGCGTCGAGATCTCCCACAGCGCGGCGCTGGAAGTGGTCGCCCGGCAGTTCGGGCTGGCGACCTGGAACGTTCTTTCCGCCCGGATCGCTGCAGCCCAGCCGTCGGACACATCTGAAGTCCGCTTCGAACCGGCCGTCCCGATCGTGCGGATCTTCGACGTGTCCAAGGCGCATGAATTCTATCTCGGCTTTCTGGGCTTCAGCGTCGACTGGGAGCACCGCTTCGGCGATAACTTCCCGCTCTACACACAGGTCTCCCGGGCGGGAATACGGCTGCATCTTTCCGAACATTCCGGCGACGCGACCCCGGGCGGCAACATGATCGTCCCCATGCGTGGGATCCGAATATTTCAGCGGGAACTGGCGGCGAAGGACTACCGCTACATGAAACCGGGCGTGGAGGAGGTGGAAGACCGTCTCGAACTCCAGGTCACCGATCCGTTCGGCAACCGGATCCGGTTCATGGAGCTGGTGCCCCGCTGAGGCGGGGCCGCGATCGGATGATCGGCGATACTGGGCCCGTTTCAGAACCGCGGCAGGGATTGCGGCTCGAAAGCGTGAGGCAGGAGCTCGCCGATCGTGGTCGCAAGCACCCTGCCATAGTCGGCGGCGCAGCACAGGATCCGCACGTCCTGGGCGGGCCCGGCGAATTCCGCGATCATCTGCCGGCAGCGCCCGCACGGCGTGATGACAGGTGCCCGGCCGGGCACGCCGGCGATCGGAAAGCCGACCACGGCGACGGTCCGGATCTCCCGGTCGCCGGCGGTGTTGGCGGCGGCAAGTGCTGCGGCCTCCGCGCAGATCGTCAGACCATAGGACGCGTTTTCGAGGTTCGCGCCGGCATAGGTGGCGCTGGTCGCCGTGAGGATCGCGGCTCCCACGGCGAAGCGGGAATAGGGCGCATAGGCGCCGGCCGCCGCCTCGCGGGCCAGACGGCAGAGGTCCTGGTCGGCCTCGTCGAGGTCGGAGAAGGTCAGTTCGCTCTCTCCGGTCATCGCGCGCGGATCATTCCGCCGCCTGGCGCGGGCCGTAGCCGAGCTTCCCGTTCAAGGTGCCGATGAGATCGACGGCCGCGTCGGCGATCACCGTGCCGGGCGGGAAGATCGCGGCCGCCCCGTCGCGGTAGAGCGCGTCGTAGTCCTGGGGCGGGATGACGCCGCCGACCACGATCAGGATGTCTTCGCGGCCCTCGTCGGCCAGCGCCTTTTTGAGCGCCGGCACCAGCGACAGGTGACCGGCGGCCAGCGACGAGACGCCGACGATGTGCACGTCGTTCTCCACCGCCTGGCGCGCGCATTCCTCGGGGGTTGCGAAGAGCGGCCCGATGTCCACGTCGAAGCCCAGATCGGCAAACGCCGACGCGATCACCTTCTGGCCGCGGTCGTGGCCGTCCTGACCCATCTTCGCGACGAGGATGCGCGGCCGCCGGCCGTCGTTCTCCTCGAATTCTTCGACGAGCTTCTGGACCTTCTCGATCTTGTCGGACATCCGACCGCTCTCCCGCTTGTAGACGCCCGAGATCGTCCGGATCTCCGCCTTGTGGCGGCCGAACACCGCTTCCATCGCGTCGGAAATCTCGCCGACGGTCGCCTTCGCGCGGGCCGCCTCGATCGACAGCGCCAGCAGGTTGCCGCCCTCCGCTGCACCTTTGCTCAGCTTCTCCAGCGCGGCGGTGGTCGCGGCCTCGTCGCGCTCGGCCCGGAGCTTCTGCAGCTTTTCGATCTGGCGTGCACGAACCGCGGCGTTGTCGACCTTGAGGACCTCGATCTCGGCCTCGGACTCGGCGCGGTACTTGTTGACGCCGACCACGGTCTGGGTCCCAGAATCGATGCGCGCCTGGGTCTTGGCGGCGGCTTCCTCGATGCGCAGTTTCGGAACGCCTTCCTCGATTGCCTTGGCCATGCCGCCCAGGCTTTCGACCTCCTCGATATGGGCCATGGCGCGCACGGCGAGATCCGCCGTCAGCCGCTCCACATAGTAGGAGCCGCCCCACGGGTCGATCGGGGTGGTGGTGCCGGATTCGCTGGCCAGCAGGATCTGGGTGTTGCGCGCGATCCGGGCGGAGAAGTCGGTCGGCAGCGCCAGCGCCTCGTCGAGCGCGTTGGTGTGCAGGGACTGGGTGTGGCCCTGGGTGGCCGCCATCGCTTCCAGGCAGGTGCGGATCACGTTGTTGTAGACGTCCTGGGCGGTGAGCGACCAGCCGGAGGTCTGGCAGTGGGTCCTGAGCGACAGCGACTTGTCGGAGCCGGGCGCGAAGTTCTCCTTCATCAGCTTGGCCCAGAGCAGGCGCCCGGCCCGGAGCTTGGCGATCTCCATGAAGGTGTTCATGCCGATCGCCCAGAAGAAGGACAGGCGCGGCGCGAAGCTGTCGATCGGCAGGCCCGCGGCGACGCCGGCGCGGGCATATTCGATGCCGTCGGCGAGCGTGTAGGCGAGCTCCAGGTCCGCCGTCGCCCCGGCCTCCTGCATGTGATAGCCGGAGATCGAGATGGAGTTGAACTTCGGCATGTGCTCGGAAGTGTAGCCGAAGATGTCGGAGATGATCCGCATCGACGGCTTCGGCGGGTAGATGAAGGTGTTGCGGACCATGAACTCCTTCAGAATGTCGTTCTGAATGGTCCCGGCCAGCTTCTCCTGGGGAACGCCCTGTTCCTCCGCCGCTACGATGAACAGCGCCAGCACCGGCAGCACCGCGCCGTTCATGGTCATCGACACGGTCATGCGGTCGAGGGGGATGCCCTCGAACAGGGTGCGCATATCGTAGATGGAATCGATCGCCACGCCTGCCATGCCGACATCGCCGGCAACGCGCGGGTGATCGGAATCGTAGCCGCGATGGGTGGCCAGATCGAACGCCACCGACAGGCCCTTCTGTCCGGCCGCCAGATTGCGGCGGTAGAAGGCGTTGGAATCCTCCGCCGTGGAGAAGCCGGCATATTGCCGGATCGTCCAGGGCTGCTGGACGTACATGGTCGGATAGGGGCCGCGCACGAAGGGCGGGAGGCCGGGATAGCTTCCGGTGAAGCCGAGGCCGTCCCTGTCCGCCGGACCGTAGACCGGCTTGACGTCGATCTCTTCAGGCGTCCGCCAGGGCTCCGCGTCGGATTCCGGCGTCGCGAACTCCGGGGCGGACCACGGGATCTCGGAGAAATCGGGCACGACCGTCATCGGCGGTTTCCTTCTCGCGGCGGGTTACCCAACCAGTCCCGCGCTCTGTCCATGTTCTCAAACTCTCGCGCCCGCCGCAATTTCGCGGCGAGGAGGGCTCAGGCCGCAATCCCGAGCCGGTTCTGGACCTCGCCCAGAGCCTCGACCAGATCGATGCCGACGTGCAGGAAGCCGTCGACGCCCGCCTGGCGAAGGGCCGTCTCCTGCTCTCCGGGCTTGCCCGCCAGATAGACGCTGGAGACACCAGCCTGCTTGAGAGCGCGCGCGGTCTCCGCCGCCATGTCCGCGTAGCGTTCGTCGGATCCGGCCAGGCAGACGCAGGCGACGCCGGCCGTCTTCGCCGCGTCGACCGCCGCTTCCGGGGTGTCGAGCGTCGCGGCCGCGGACGTGATCAGGCCCCCGGCCTCGAAGGCCGCCTTCACCCAGGCCGAGCGGGCGGCGTTCTCGGCCAGCGGCCCGAGACCGGCGATCATGACGGTGCGGTCGGTCGGTTCGCCCACGGCTTCCGCCTTGTCGCGCAGCGTCTCGAACGGGTCGGCGAGCCGCATCGGAGCAAGCGGACGGGCATCGCTGGTGCAACCCGACGCCGGCGATCCGGCACCGATATCGGCAAGCGTCGCGCCACCGGACGCGGCCTCGATCAGCGCCGCGAACGCAGCACCGCCGCCTTCCTCCGGCAGCGTGACCGGCTTGCCGGGCGCTGTGGCCGGGGCATCGGATGTCTCCAGAACCTCCACCCGGCGCTCCGGCATCAGCGGATATTCCGAGGTGCCGACGATCGGCAGCTTGCGCTTGCGCACGGCCGCGGTGCGGCGATCCCTCACGGTGGCGATCTCGCCCTGCCACCAGCCGGACGCCAGCGCCGCCGGCAGGCCACCCTTCTTCTCGATGTCGCGCATCAGGTCCCAGGCTTTTGCCGCGAGCGCCTCGGTCCGGGCCTCGGCGCCGCCGGAGCCGGCGGCCGGATCGAGCACCCGGGCCGCCTGGCTTTCTTCCAGGAGGATCGTGTGGGTGTTGCGGGCAAGCCGACGCGCGAATGCGTCCGGCAGGCCGACGGCCTGGGTGAAGGGCACGACGGTGAGGCTGTCGGCGCCGCCGACACCGGCCGCGAACGCGGCGATCGTGGTGCGCAACAGGTTGGTGTAGGCGTCGTAGCGGGTCATCATCCGCCAGGACGTGTCGGCGTGGATGTGGGCGGGCACGTCCGGCACGCCGCACTCGGCGGCAAGTCGCGCCCAGATGCGGCGCAGGGCGCGAAGCTTGGCGATGCCGGCGAACTGGTCCTGGTCGAGCGAGACCGCAAGCCCGATCCGGCGAAGCGCCGCGTCCCCGTCGAGACCCCCGTCCACGAAGGCGCGGAGATAGGCGAGGGCGGAGGCTGCCACGGAAGCGAGCTCCTGAGCGTCGCTGGCGCCACCGTTGTGGAACGGGCGCCCGTCGGCGAGGAAGACCGGGGAGGCATAGCCGCGCGCGGCGATTGCCTGGGTGGTGTCGGCGCTGCGGCGGGCCACGGCGTCCCAGGAGGCGGACAGCTTGCCGGCCGCGGCCATCGCGCCCAGCGGGTCGAGCCCGAAATGGACGTCGACGCCGGCCGGATCGAGGCCGCGCTGGTCGACCAGGGCGCAGAAGAGGCCGGCCAGACCGCGGCCTGCGCCGCCGGCCTCCAGCCGGGTCGGGGCCATGTCGAGCGCCACGCCCTCAAGGGTCCGGTCCAGGCTCGCAACGTCGGAGATGTGGACGCCACTGCCATAGGCGGTCGGCGCCGACGCCAGCACCAGGGTCAGGCCCGTGGCGCCGGTTTCGAGCTCCCGCAAAGCGGCGGTATTGGCATCGGCGGGGTCGGGGAGGTCGATCCGCTGGCTCGATGCCCACGGGCCGGAAACGGAACGGCCGAGCGGGCGGGCGTCGTCCGCCGGAAGATAAAGGGGCGCGAGATCGATCCCGTCGTCCGTGGTCCGCACGAGGCTGTCGAAAGGGCGGCCCTTGAGCGCCTTGTCGACCGCGGCGCGCCATGCGGTTTCGGTCGCCTGCTCGTCCAAGCTGAAAAGACTGTTTTCGTCCACGGCCTGTCGCTTCCCTCCCTGTCCTGCCCCGAGTTATGGCGACAATGGTGCATCTTCGGCAAGCCCGCGCTACGCTTCCATGATGTGGCTCAATCGGGAGGCCTCGGCGGGACGGATGTGCTCTCGTCGAGTGAGGGCTCATCCGGCAGTCGAGGTGCCGCGCCATGGCGGAGCAGGGGGATCGGGACGAGGCTCGGTATCCGGCCGGCTTCTCCAGCTATTTCGACGACCGGATCCGGCCGGTTCTCGCCGAGTTGAAGGTCGAGGAAAAGCGCACCCGCGGCGCCGGGAAACGCTGGGCGCGCAACGTGCTGCTCGTGGGGCTTCTGCCGATCGCCGGAGCGGCCTGGTTGGGTCTCGGACCCATGGGGGGCGCCTGGTGGCCGGCCGTGCTTGCGGCTCTGGTCGTTCTGTTCGTTGCCGGCATGGGGCTCGCCGCGACCAGCACGGCCTTCGACGACACGGCTAGAGAGAAGATCCTGCCCCTCCTGTTTGAGTTCGAGGCACGGCAGAGCGGGGTGCCGGCGGTCCGCTACCGGCAGAACCCGGCCGACGGCTTCGTGGACGCCGTGGCCTTCGCGCGCCTGGACCTGTTTCCGGATCCGGGCGGGGCGACCCGGATCGAGGTCAGGAGGGGCATCGACGGCGGCTGGAACGGCGTGCGCTACCGGATGGCCCATGTCCTTCTGGAGAGTGAAGGCCGCAGCGGAACCGACAACACTTCTCACAGGAAAACGCTGTTTTCCGGCGGGCTTCTGGAAATCGATCTTCCCGACGCGCTGCGCGAGACCATGCCCCTGATCGTGTTCTGCACCGACCGGAGCGATCTCGGCGTGTTCGCGGCGCTGAAATCGAGGACCGAAATCGCGGGCCGGCCGGTGGAACGTCTGAGATTTCCCGACCCGGACGTGGAAGAGGCTTACGACGTCTATACGACGGACGTCGCCGCCGCCCAGGCGCACTTCACACCCGCTTTCGGCCGGGCGCTTCTGGACGTTGCGACCGACATTTCCGGCCGGCCGCGTCCGCTGGCGGCCGCCTTCAACGGTGGCGTGTTCCAGCTCGCCATTCCGGGCACCGACGTGCCGCACCGTCTCTCGCGCGGTTTCCTCGACATCCGGGTGTTCAATCAGGGCAAGGACCGGATCGACGCCGAACTTGCGGCGGCGCTCGATGACATCGCGCTGCCCAGGCAGGTGATCGACCGGCTGGTTCCGGCAACTGCCTGACCCGATCCGGCGGCTCATCGGCCCCCCGGTCGGTGCTGCGCCGGCTGCTCAGACGAACTGGGACAGGCCGGGAAACTTCTGGATGATCTGGTCGACGACCTCGTCTCCGGCGTGCTCGCGGGCATAGCCCACGAACTGGCGGACCACGACCTGGATCTGGCTCATGTCCAGACCGGCCGCGGTGAGATCGTTGAAGGCGCCCATGGCGCCGCCGCCCATCAGCCCGCCGAGGCCGCCCAGAAAGCTGCTGCGGCCGGTCTCGCCCTTTTCCTCGATCATGTGCTCGGCGCCGGGCACCTGATTGATCAGTTCCTTCGTCTCCGGCGGTCCGTCCCGGTTCAGGAAGGTGACGATGATCGAAACGGCCTTCTTCGCGGTCGCGCGGTCGAGACCGGTCTTTTCGACGATGCGGTCGATCAGTTCGTCCATGAGACACTCCCTTCATGGGTCCTGCGCCGGGCATAGCTGAAAGGCGGGCTTCGGAACAAGGCCGATCGTCCATGGTCACCGGCGGCCACCGAGGTTCGCAATCCGATTGTGGCCGCGATTGCGGCTCCCTATAACCGGGAGAGGCGGAGAAACGGGGCTTGCGGCCGGATGCTATTGCGTGACGATGCGGTCTTTGTCGGGGCGAGCCAGAAGCCCGAATATCTGCTCTTGCAGCGGGCCAACCGGCACGGGCTGGTGACCGGGGCGACCGGGACCGGCAAGACGGTGACGCTGCAGATCCTCGCCGAAGGCTTCTCCCGGGCCGGCGTGCCGGTGTTCTGTGCCGATATCAAGGGCGACCTCTCCGGCATTTCCATGCCGGGTGCGCCGAAGGATTTCCTTGCCAAGCGCGCCGCCGACATCGGGCTTTCCGACGAATATGCGTTCGCCCCGTCGCCGGTCGCGTTCTGGGACCTGTTCGGGGCCGAGGGCCATCCGATCCGCACCACGGTCTCGGAGATGGGACCGCTGCTTCTGTCGCGGCTGATGGACCTGACTGATGCCCAGGAGGGCGTGCTCAACATCGTCTTCCGGCTCGCCGACGATCAGGGACTGCTGCTTCTCGACCTGAAGGACCTGCGCGCGCTGGTCGCTCATGTCGGCGAGCAGGCGTCGGAGCTGTCGCAGCTGTACGGCAACGTCTCGAAGGCGTCGGTCGGTGCGATCCAGCGCCGGCTGCTGGTGCTGGAGGAGCAGGGCGGCGATGCCTTCTTCGGCGAGCCGGCGCTCGCCATCGCCGACCTGATGCGGACCGATCCGCAGACCGGGCGCGGCGTCGTCAACGTGCTTGCCGCCGACCGGCTGATGACCAGCCCGCGGCTCTACGCGACGTTCCTGCTGTGGCTCTTGTCGGAGCTGTTCGAGGAGATGCCGGAGGTCGGCGACCCGGACAAGCCGAAGCTGGTCTTCTTCTTCGACGAGGCGCACCTGCTGTTCGACGAGGCGCCCAAGGCGCTGCTGCAGAAGGTGGAGCAGGTGGTCCGCCTGATCCGCTCCAAGGGCATCGGCGTCTATTTTGTCAGCCAGAGCCCGCTCGACGTTCCCGACGAGGTGCTCGGCCAGCTCGGCAACCGCGTCCAGCATGCGCTGAGAGCCTTCACGCCGCGCGACCAGAAGGCGGTGCGGGCGGCGGCGGAGACGTTCCGGCCGAACCCGGAGCTCGACACCGCCCAGGCGATCATGGAGCTGGGCGTCGGCGAGGCGCTGGTCTCGACCCTCGATGCCAAGGGCATTCCGAGCGTGGTCGAGCGCACGCTGGTCCGTCCGCCGAGCGGCCGGCTCGGGCCGATCGGGCCGGCTGAGCGGCAGGCGATATTGGCGGCAAGCCCGCTCGGCGCGAAGTATGACACCGCCGTCGACCGGGTCTCTGCCTACGAGATCCTGACCCGAAAAGCCGAGGAAACGGTCCAGACCGCGGAGGAGGGCACCGTCGCGCCCGAACCCGATCAGCCGGAAGCGGTCGAGAAGGCTGAAAGCGGTGGCCTCTTCGGCGGCATGCTGGGCCAGTTGTTCGGCACGGGCTCGGATCGCGGGGCGCGGCTCACGACCACGCAGCGGGTTGCGCGCAGCGTGGCGCGGACGATCTCGAACCAGGTTGCGGGAGAGATCGGGCGGCAGATCGGCGGGCGGACCGGGTCGAGCGTGTCGAGGGCGGTGGTGCGCGGGGTGCTGGGCGGCATGCTGCGGCGCTGAGGAACCGGACCGCGAGGTCCGCGTTTACTCTTCGATTCGATTATCGACGAGTGACGGAGCCCATGCGCACCATTCTGATCCTTTTCGTCGCCATCGCGGCACTTCTCGGCATCGTCATGCTGACCCTGGCCGTGCGCGATGGCGGATTCGAGCAGGCCGGACGCATCGTCGACCAGGAAGTCGGCGAAGCGGGCGAGGACGCCCAGCGCATGATGGAGCGCGCCGGCGACAGCATCGAGCAGGCGACCGACGAAGCGGCTGGAGAAACGGCGCCGGCCAACTGAATCGCGGCGGTGCAGACTGCGGCGGGTCGTTCAGCCCAGCCTTGAAACGGCTGCGGTTGCGGTCGGGGGCGATCCTGCGTCATATGAGGACCAACAGCGATCGACCACGGCGTGCGCGCCTGCGCAGCGTGGTCGGTTGCACCTTCCGGCCGGCCAAGCTCTTGCGCCGGTCCAAGCGACGGGTCCGACATGAGCGTAGACGCGGTACTTGCCCGTATCGACCAGGATTTGGACAAGAGCCTGGAGCGGCTGTTCGAGCTGCTGCGAATCCCCTCCATCTCCACAGATCCTGCCTATAGGGACAGCTGCCGGGCGGCTGCGGACTGGCTGGCGGCCGAGCTGACCGGGCTCGGGTTCGACGCGAGCGTTCGCCCGACCGACGGGCAGCCCATGGTGGTCGCCCACTATCCGTCGCGCGACACTGCGAACGACGGACGCGTCCTCTTCTACGGACACTACGACGTTCAGCCGGTCGATCCGCTCGAACTCTGGAACACGCAGCCGTTCGAGCCGGCCATCGTCACCCGGGACGACGGGTCGAAGATGATCGTCGCGCGCGGCGCTGCGGACGACAAAGGTCAGCTGATGACCTTCGTGGAGGCGGCCCGGGCGTGGGTCGCGGAAACCGGCGGACTTCCCGTGCCGGTGACGATCCTGTTCGAGGGCGAAGAGGAATCCGGTAGCCCGAGCCTCGCGCCGTTCCTGAACGCCCATATGGATGAGCTGAAGGCGGACGCCGCGTTCGTCTGCGACACCGGCATGTGGGACCGGCAGACCCCGGCGATCTCCACGTCCCTGCGCGGGCTGGTGACCGGCGAACTCACCATCACCGCCGCCGACAAGGACCTGCATTCCGGCCTCTTCGGCGGAGCGGCGCGCAATCCCAACCACGTGCTGGCGAAAATCCTGTCCGATCTCCACGACGACCAGGGTCGGGTCCAGATCCCGGGTTTCTACGACGGCGTTCCGGAGGTGCCGGCGGAGGTGAAGGCGGCCTGGGATGCGCTTGATTTCTCCGATGAGGAGTTCCTTGGCCAGGTCGGACTGAAGAAGCCGGCCGGAGAAGCGGACCGCAGCGCGCTGGAGCAGATCTGGGCGCGGCCCACGGCCGAAGTGAACGGGATGATCGGCGGATACACCGGAGCCGGCTTCAAGACGGTCATTCCCGCCCAGGCGTCTGCGAAGGTGTCGTTCCGTCTGGTCGGCAGCCAGGATCCGGCGAAGATCGTCGACGCATTCCACGCGTTCGTCCGCGAGCGGCTACCTGCGGACTGCTCGGTGAGCTTCACGAGCCATGGCGCGAGCCCGGCGCTCAGCATTCCCGCCGACAGCCCGGTCCTGCAGAAGGGGCGCGAGGCGCTACGGGCGGAGTGGGACGTCGAGCCGCTTATGATCGGTATGGGCGGTTCGATTCCCATCGTTGGTGCGTTTCGCGACAAGCTCGGCATGGATACGCTGCTGATGGGATTCGGACTGGATGACGACCGCATCCACTCCCCCAACGAGAAGTACGAGAAGACGAGTTTCCACAAGGGCATCCGTTCCTGGGCGCGGATGCTGGGACTGCTGGCGAACTGACCCGTCGGAAGATCCGACGCGGCAACACGGGGTGAGGATTGGGGCTATGACGAACCTGGACGTCCAGAAGACCGCCAAGCAGGTGTTTGGCGACCTGCACAGGAACTGGGGCTGGCTGCTCGCGCTCGGCATCCTGATGGTCGTGCTCGGCATGATCGGCCTGGGCATGACCTACTGGCTGACGCTGGCGACGGTGATCTGGTTCGCCGCGCTGGCCTTCATCGGCGGCATCGCTCAGATCTTCGATGCCTTCAAGCACAAGGGCTGGAAGTCCACGGCGTGGCACATCCTGGTCGGCGTGATCTACATTGCCGCCGCCGCCGTTCTCGTGGCCGATCCCGCCGGTGCGGCCGGTATCCTGACGCTGTTCATCGCCGCGGCGCTCATCGTCGTCGGCGTCATGCGCATCGTGATGGCGTTCCAGGTCAAGGGCGGCGGTCTCGCCTGGCTGTGGCTGGGCCTGGCCGGTGCCGTGTCGATCCTCCTGGGCGGAATGATCTTCGCCGAATGGCCGATTTCCGGCCTCTGGGTGATCGGTCTGTTCGTGGCGATCGACCTGATCTTCCACGGCGCCGCGCTGATCTCGATCGCCTTTGCCGCGCGTTCGCTTCCGGACGATCCGGGCGCTGGTGGTCCTGCCGCCTCGGCCTGACGAACCAGGTCGGCCGATGCCGGTCGCCGGCGTCGGCCGAAGCCGAAGGAGCGAGCCATGGTATCGGATCGTCTGACTGAGCGGCTGGGGATCGAGCTTCCGATCGTTCAGGCTCCGATGGCCGGGGCGAACGGGGCCGCGATGGCAATCGCGGTCTCATCGGCCGGTGGGCTCGGCAGCCTTCCCGGCGCGCTGCTCACGCCCGAGCAGATCCGCTCGGGCATTGCCGAGATCCGGGCGGCGACGGACAAGCCGTTCAATCTCAACTTCTTCTGCCATCGTCCGGTGACGCCGGAACAGGCTGCGCTCGAGCGCTGGAAGGCACGGCTTGTGCCCTACTACCAGGAGTTCGGGATCGACCCGGAAACGCCCGTCTCGGCCTCGAACCGGGCGCCGTTCGACGAGGGCGGTGCCGCACTGGTGGAGGAGCTCAGGCCGCCGGTCGTGAGCTTCCATTTCGGACTGCCCGACGCCGCGCTTCTGTCGCGCGTGAAGGCGACGGGAGCGTTCGTGCTGTCGTCGGCGACCACCGTTGGCGAGGCGAAATGGCTGGAAGCCCATGGCGCCGACGCCGTGATCGCGCAGGGCGCCGAGGCCGGCGGGCACCGCGGCATTTTTCTGACCGACGACGTCGCCCAGCAACCAGGTACCATTGCGCTGGTTCCTCAGGTCGTCGATGCCGTTTCCATCCCCGTCATCGCCGCTGGTGGCATCTCCGACCCGCGCGGTGTCGCGGCTGCGTTTCTTCTAGGGGCGTCGGCCGTCCAGGTCGGGACCGCCTATCTGTTCACGCCGCAGGCGACGATCACCGACATGCATCGGGATGCGCTCGGTGCGGCTGAAGCCGGCGACACGGCCCTGACCAACGTCTTCTCGGGGCGGCCGGCCAGGGGGATCGTCAACCGCGTGATGCGGGAAGTCGGACCGCTTGCGCCGGAGGCCTCGCCATTCCCCACGGCGGGCGGGGCCCTGGCGCCGCTGAAAAAGGCGGCGGAGGCGCAAGGCTCGGGCGATTTCTCGTCGCTGTGGTCCGGTCAGGGAATGGCGGTTGCCCGTCAGGCCGACGCGGGGGACGTGACACGCTCACTCGCCGACGGCGCGGCCAGGCTGCTCAACCGAGCGTAAGCAGTCCCTCGAGCGACGGAAGCACCGCGACCGGGGGCAGGTCCGGGTATTCGTCCGGCTGGTCGGCGCGGTTGATCCATACCGTGCGGAACCCGAAGGCGGTGGCGCCGGCGATGTCCCAGCGGTTGGAGGACTGGAACGAGATCGCTTCGGGAAAGACCCGGAAGCGGGTTGTCGCCATCTCGTAGACCGTCTCCGCGGTCTTGTAGGTCCGGACCTCGTCGACGGAGAGGATCGCCTCGAACTGGTCGAGGATGCCGGCCGAGCGGGCCGCGGTTTCCAGCATCTGCGGGGACCCGTTGGACAGGATGGCGAGGCGCGCTCCGCGATCCTTGAGCGCCTTCAGAACCTTCGGGACTTCCGGATAGCAATCCAGGCTGCGATAGGCGTCGATGAGCACCGTCCGCACGGAGGGATCGACGCCCGGCACCTTGCGCAGGGCGAAATCGAGTGCGTCCTCCGTCAACTGCCAGAAATCCTGATAGCGGCCCATCAGCGCCCGGACCCAGGAATATTCGAGCTGCTTCTGACGCCAGATCTCGGAGAGCTGCTGGGCGTCCGGTCCGACCGTTGCCGCATGGCGGCGGACGGCGGCATGCACGTCGAACAGCGTGCCATAGGCATCAAAGACAAAGGCGGTGGGGGCCATGAAACGCTCCAGATCGCTGCACGTGCCTGTTCTGCACGCAGGTGGTGCCTCTCGCAAGACTCCGGGCCGGTCAGGAGGGTGACGGAAGCTTAGGCGCTGCCGCCGCCAGATTGCGCAAACAGGGGCCGGAAGACTGTTCCGGATGCGCCATATTGTCTGTTTGCGACTAAATTTGTCTCACATTTCCCCAATTGGCCCGCCGCTTGGAACAAATTTCCTTGGCAGGTGGGCCAATATGGACGGGATGAGTACAGACCCGCCGGGCTTGTACGACCCGATGTTCGTGCGTGCGCAGTGTGCCCACCCAAGGCGTACGCACTTCGGTATGGCAGAGAAGTTTAAAGGCACGGGGCCAGACCTATCAAACGAGGACAGAAGCGATGGCCGAGTGGTCAAAGACGACCTGGACCTGGATTGACGGTGACTGGATCGATGGCAATCCGCCCATCATGGGACCGACAACCCATGCTGCCTGGCTGGGATCGACCGTGTTCGACGGGGCACGCTACTTCGAAGGCGTGATGCCTGACCTGGATCTGCATTGCGAGCGCATCAATCGGTCCGCAGAAGCGATCGGACTGAAGCCGACCATGTCGCCGGGGGCGATCATGGAGCTCGCCCGGGAGGGCGTGAAGAAATTCGATCCGGACACG
The DNA here is from genome assembly GCF_030814015.1 of Amorphus orientalis. Lineage (NCBI taxonomy): Bacteria > Pseudomonadati > Pseudomonadota > Alphaproteobacteria > Hyphomicrobiales > Amorphaceae > Amorphus > Amorphus orientalis. The sequence goes on along the minus strand of NZ_JAUSUL010000005.1, from coordinate 34,833 downwards.
GCGGTGTACATCCGCCCGATGTACTGGGCCGAAGGGGACGGCTTCGGCATCATCGCGCCCGATCCCGATTCGACGCGCTTCTGCCTCTGCCTTCTTGATGCTCCCATGCCGCAGCCAACCGGCAGCTCGGTCATGGTCTCGCGCTTTCGCCGTCCGTCTCTGGAGACCATGCCGACCGACGCGAAGGCGGGCTGCCTCTATCCCAACACCGCGCGGATGCTGCGCGAGGCGCGCGACCGCGGCTTCGATACGGCGCTCGTTCTCGATCCGCTCGGCCACGTCGCCGAACTGGCTTCGTCCAACGTGTTCATGGTCAAGAACGGGACGGTCGCGACCCCGGTCGCGAACGGCACCTTCCTCGCTGGCATCACCCGCTACCGGGTGATGGATCTGTTGACGCGGGATGGCTACGACGTTCAGGCCAAGACGCTCACCGTTGCCGATTTCATGGATGCCGACGAGGTGTTCACCACAGGCAACTATTCCAAGGTCACGCCGATCAATCGGATCGAGGACCGCAATTTCCAGCCTGGTCCGGTCGGTGCCCGGGCGCGCGAGCTCTACTGGGATTTCGCGCACGCGTGATCCTGCGGAGCCGAGCGGCGCATCGGGTGCGGCTCGGCGCGTTCTCGCCGCTGACTTGGAAACCTCCGGCGGCTTTCAGGCGTTGTCCGCGCAACGCGAGCCCCTTATGGTCTCGCCGATCGGCGGCGCCTGTCTCAAGCGCAGCCCGCGCGGCGTCGCCTACCACCCCGCTTTGCACGGAGGACAATGATGGCGTTCGAACTTCCCGACCTGCCTTATGATTACGAAGCGCTCCAGCCCTACATGTCGAAGGAGACGCTGGAGTATCATCACGACAAGCACCACAACGCCTACGTCACCACCGGCAACAAGCTCATCGACGGCACGGGCCTGGAAGGCAAGCCGCTCGAAGAAGTGGTCAAGGAGAGCTACGGATCCAACCCGGGCCTCTTCAACCAGGTCGGTCAGCACTACAACCATCTGCACTTCTGGAACTGGATGAAGCCGAACGGCGGCGGCTCCTCGCTCCCGGGCAAGCTCGCCGAGCGCGTCGACGCCGACCTCGGCGGCTTCGACAAGTTCCGCGAGGCCTTCATCAATGCCGGAACGACCCAGTTCGGTTCGGGCTGGGCGTGGCTCGCGCTCCGCGACGGCAAGTTCGAGGTGATGAAGACCCCGAACGGCGAGAATCCGTTGGTGCACGGCGCGACGCCGCTGCTCGGCTGCGATGTGTGGGAGCATTCCTACTACATCGACTACCGCAACGCGCGTCCGAAGTATCTCGAGGCCTGGTTCGACAACCTGGTGAACTGGGACTACGTGCTCGAGCTCTACGAGAAGGCCGCCTGATCAGGCCCTTCCATTGGTGTGAGCCAATCCAAAGCCGCCGCCGGGGATCCCCTGCGGCGGCTTTTTCGTGTCGACGGAATGGTGGCGCGGGAGGGGCTATTTCCGCGGCATGCAGGCGTTGTAGATGATCCGGCCGGTCACGAAGGGAAGCGCCGACTTCCGCCACGTTTCGCATTCCTGCTCGGTGGGGAAACAGCCGGCGAACGAGATCGGACGGGAGGCGGAATTGACCTCGCGCTGTCCCGAGACCCGGCCCTGCCAGCCGTAGTCCGGGTTCTGGCGGCAGTTCGGGGTCGACCGCTGCAGCTGGCTGATCAGATAGTCCGTCGACTGCGCCGCGGCGGGCAGTGGTGCGGCGGTTGCCGCGACGGCCGCCAGGGCACCGGCGAGAGAGAGTTTGAATGCGTGATGCATGACGGACCTCGATGTCATGGATATGCCAATGACATAGGCCGTTCGCGGCCCCGCGGCGAGCCGATCATGGCTCCGCACGGCGCGCTTCACGCGCTGTTGTTCTGCGGTGCGGCAGATGGGCGCCGGATCACCCGGGCCGGGCTGCGGTCAGCGCCGGGTGCACTGGTCGTAGATCAGCCGGCCCTGCATGGATCCGCTCATGCGCAGCCGCCACAGCGAACACGCCTCCAGGGACGGGAAGCAGCCGACCAGCGAGACCACCCGGGCCGCGTCGTTGTAGGTGCCCTCCGAGTCGCCCGATACCCGCCCCTCCCAGGGGCCCGAATGGGTTCGGCAGCTCGGCGTGAGCGCGTGCATCTGCTGAATCGACAGGGGTGGCGGTCCGAACAGGCGGGCCAGAAGGTCGCCGAATGCGGCCGCCGGCGAGGCGGAGCCGATCGCCAGCATCGCGGCAAGGAGCCCGGCGGAGGCGAAGCGAAGCGTGGGTCGGGTCATCTCATTCGTCCGATGGTTGGCGGATATCGTATCCTGACGCATGTCCTGCACGAAAGGAATCGCTGCGAACGGGACAAGGTTCCGGCAGCAGTCTCCGCACGAAGCCTAAAGGTGCGACGATCCCGGATCGGAGCCCGCGTCAGATCAAAGAGCCATTTCACATGGCCGCCGCTTCGGCAACCTCCGGCGCGGCGCTCAGCGCTCCTGACACTTGGCGAAGATCAGGCGCCCGGTCACGAAACCCGTTGCCGGGCCGAGCCAGGCTTCGCACTCTGCTTTGGTCGGAAAGCAGCCGAGGAAGGACACCGGCACCGCGCGGTCGTTGCCAGGGTCCATGGCGTTGCCGGAAAGACGGCCTTCCCAGCGATAGTCGCGGTGCTCGTGGCACAGCGGGACGTTCATCTGGATCTGCATGGCCCGTTGAAACGTCGATTGCGCCTGCGCGCCGCCCACGAGCGCAACCGCCATCAGCAAAGCCAGCCCAAGCCGGATCGTCATTCGGTCCCCATCCCTCGTCAGTGATCCCCTCTGCGACCACTGTTTGCGGGTGAGCGAAGCAACGTCAAGCTTTTGGCGTTCCTTGCTTCGGTTGCCGAATGTCGTGTCGGCGGGCCGGCCTCGTCGGACGCGATCTCCAGGATCATCTTGCGCCGCACGGCGTCGGCGAACGTCGTGGTCCCGTCCGCGACGACCACGAAGGCGCCGGGGCCGCCGGTCACGTCGCGTTCGTAATGGCGCTTGAGGCTGGGACCGTCCATGGCCAGCGACATGCCGCCGGGCCGGTCGATCAGCAGTGCGTTGATGACGATCCCCCGGGCGACGGCCTCGTCCCTGGCGGCCGTGACGGGGCGCCCGCCGATGTTCGGTCCGTCGCCGGAGACGTCGATGACGCGACGCAGGCTCTGGATGTCGTTGGTCTCGATCTTGTGCACGGAGTAGTCGATCGCCGCCGAGATCGAATTGTAGCCGTAGGCGGCCCGTGGAGCGGCCACGAGGGCCGATCCGAACCGTTCGGCGGACGCTGCGTCCTCGACGATCGTCCAGTCGACGATGGTGTGCTGTGAGGCGGGACCGCCCCATTCGACATAGGCGATCGCGACCCGGCCGTGAATGCCGGAGGCAATTGCGTTCTGGACTTCTGCGCTCATCACCGCCTCGGCGTAGCCCTGGCGCTGGAGCCGAAGTTCGTCGTCGTCGATCGATCCGGACCCGTCGGCGGCGAGCACCAGCTCGACATCGACCACCTCCTGGGCGGCGGCCGGCACGGCCATCAGCACGACCGCAAGGGCCGCAAACCAGAGCTTCGCCATTCCTGTCCCCTCTGCCACCCGGCTTCATCCGGGCCTTAGAGGTAGCTGGGGCGGGGGCGGGGCAGGGCAAGTGCCTTCGTCGGCGGTTGCCGGCCCGGTCTAAGGCTCGCGAGGCGGGTTCCACCGGGAGCGGGGAATGCGCCAGGCGGCCAGGGCCGCCAGCAGGGCAAACCCTGCGCCGATGGCGAAAACGGCATGGACGGAGACGAGCATGTCGGTGCGCACTTCGTCGGTGAGGCGGCGGTCGGCAGTGCCGTCGACGGCGGGCGTGCGGGCGGCGAGCGGCGGGTGAAGCGGTTCGGCAAAGCGCAGCGAAGCTTCGAGCCGGGCTACCGTTTGTTGCGTGGCGCCGGCCGTGTCGAGATGTCGGGCTTCGTCCCGCTCGATGCCGAACAGGATGGAGGTCGCCACGGCGGTCGCGATCGCGCCCGCGACGAGCCGCGCCATCATGCCTGCACCGGCGGCCGCTCCCGCCTGGGTCTGCGGGACGGCCGACAGCATGATGTTGACGAGAACGGCATAGGCACCGCCCCAGCCGAGCCCAGCCAGTATCAGGGCCGGAACAGTCAGGTAAATCGACCGATCGCCGTCGGTCAGCAGGATTAGGAGCAGACAGCCGGCGCCCTGAATCAGGATGAGGGAGACGGCCAGCCGGCGCTCGCCCAGCGTTGCCAGTCGTGCGACCAGCGGACCGCCCAACGCGAGCCCAACCCCGATCGAGGCAGTGAGGAGCCCTGTCTGCAGGACGCTGGCGGCGGCGATGAACTCGCCGAACAGGGGCGTGGCGAACAGGAGAATGAAGACCGGCCCGGTCATGAGAGTGGCGGCGATCAGGGCCCAGCGGAACCGCGGAACAGCAAGCATTGCGGTTTCGAAAATCACCGAGCCGCCCCGTTCCCGCCGCCGCTCTTCCTGGCGCCAGAAAAGGACCAGAAGCACCAGACCGAGAACGGCGAGCGGCACAGCGGGCGATCGGGCGAACGGCCAGGCAATCCCGAAGATCCTGCCGCCTCCGGTGTGCCCCACGCCGAGGCTGCTGGCAGCCTGAAACCCGGCGACCAGCGCGAACAGTCCCAAGACGATGAGCACGAGGCCGATCAGATCGAACCCTCCCGTCCGCGCGGCTATGGCTGGCGAGGCGAGGGCGATCACAACGCCGGCGGCAGAGACCGCGACCAGCGGAACATTGACGAAGAAGGCCGCGCGCCACGACCACGCATCGGTGATCGCGCCGCCGATCAGCGGACCGATCGCAATAGCGGCGCCGATCGCCGTAGCCCACAGTCCGAACGCAAGCTTGCGGCCTGGACCTTCTGGGAAGGCGTGGTTCAGGAGAGCCATGGCGGACGGGATCAGCATGGCCGCCCCGACGCCCTGAACCACCCGCGCGCCCAGGAGAACGGCCAACGTCGGCGCGAGCCCGGCAAGGAGGCTTCCAATCCCGAACAGTGCAATGCCGCCCGCATAGACCGGCTTGGCTCCGATCCGGTCCCCGAGCGAGCCGAGCGGGACGATCAGGCAGGCCGTGACCAGCATATAGACCACGACCACGAGACTGGCTGCATCGGTTCCGATGTGCAGGTCCTGAACGATCGCCGGCAGGATCACGTCTGCGACAGAGACGTCGATATTGACGATGAACACGCCCATCAAAAGCAGCGCAAAGCCGCGCCACTGCGAGACCTTGTCCGCCCGTTGCTCCGCAGGGGCGGGCGCGCCCGGTGCATTCGACGTCACCATCCGGTCAGGCCTTCAATGATCAGGCGTCGGTCGCCCTGTCATGTCGTGAGACATGGTCGGCCGGGCACGCTTTGGTTGCCAAGCTTTCCGTGCGCCGCCATCCTGATCGCAAATCAAGGGCGCGAAAAGAGGCCCTGATGGCCGGCAGCCAAGGCGCCGACTGTCGAACCAACGAGTAGAAGGGGAAGCGTCATGCATGCCGAAAACCGGATCCCGGTGACTCATGTCGGCAGCCTCGTGCGCCCACAGGAGATCGTCGATCTCGCGACGGCGATCGAGAATGGCGCCACGGTCGATTTCGCGGATTTCGACCGCGTCGTCCGTCAGGCGATCGAGGATGTGGTGCGCCGTCAGAAGGAGGTCGGGATTGATTTCGTCTCCGACGGAGAGTTCGGCAAGCTGCGCAGCTGGGCCCACTACGTGGTCGACCGTCTCTCGGGACTGGAAGAGCGCGACGTGGCAGCGGCCGCGGGGCTCGGCAAGGACGCGCGGCTCTTTCCGGACTTCTACGGCGAATATTTTCCAACCCAGAGTCTTCCGAAGCGCGGCATCCTCGCGGCCGTCGCCCCGATCGCCTACACGGGCCAGGATGCGGTCTGGACGGACATCAACCGCTTCCAGAGCGCGTTGGAGCATGTTCCCGGCGTCGAGGGCTTCATGCCCGTGGTGGCGCCGACGAGCGCCGTGCCGCGGCACCTCAACGAATATTACGACAGCGAGGAGGATTTCCTGTTCGCCGTCGCTGACGCCATGCATGCCGAATACCGGGCGATCGTCGAAGCAGGGCTGATCGTCCAGCTCGACGATGCGTACCTGCCTTACATGTACGACGTCGCCTTCGCCGACAGGCCCATGTCGGACTATCTCGACTGGGCCGAACTGCAGGTCGCCGCGGTGAACCGCGCCCTGGAGAACCTGCCGGAAGACCGGGTGCGCTATCACATCTGCTGGGGCAGCTTTAACACGCCCCACACGACCGACGTGGCGCTCAAGGACATCGCCGGGATCGTGACCCAGGTAAAGGCCGGCGCCTATTGCATCGAGATGGCGAATCCGCGCCATGCCCACGAGTGGAAGGTTTGGGAGACCGTCGCGCTGCCGGCGGGCCGCAAGCTGGTTCCGGGCTGCGTGTCCCACAGCACCAACGTGGTGGAGCATCCCGAACTGGTGGCCGAGCGCCTCGTCCGGCTCGCCCACCTGGTGGGCCGGGAAAACATCATGGCCGGGACCGATTGCGGCTTCTCCCAGAGCCCGCGGTCGCGGCGGGTGCATGAATCGATCCAGTGGGCGAAACTCCAGTCGCTGGCTGAAGGCGCCCGGATCGCCTCGGAGGCACTCTGGGGACGCGCGGCCGCCTAGGGCGTGGACCGCTCGGACGTTTCCGTCCGAGCGGTCAGGACTTCGAGGGCGCGCAGGAGCGGCAGTGTCGCCTGATGCCGCGTTCGGCCGACGACCGGAATGCTCAATCGGCCTTCAGGCAGGCGACCATGTTGTCGGCGAGGCCGTTCAGAAGCGCGCCGTAAAGCGCCGGACCCGGCTCCAGGTCGACACCGATCGGATCGAGGGTCCCGGTCCGGGCGGCGGTCCCTTCCACCACCGTATCGACCAGGGATGACGGGAACTGCGGTTCGGTGAAGACGCAGACGGCATCGACGTCGCGGATCCGGTCGCGGACCTCTTCCACCCGGGCCGGACCGGGGGTGCTGGCATCGCTCAGCGACACGGCGGCGGTCGCCTCAATGTCGAAGCTTTCCTCGAAATAGTGATAGGCATCATGGAACACGACAAACGGCTCGCCGCGGACCGGCGCAAGCCGGCCGTCGATTTGGGCCGTGAGCGTGTCCAGGCCGTGCTTTCCCTTCTCGGCGTTCTCGCGATAGGTCGCGGCGTTTTCCGGATCCGCCTCCGCGAGCTTCTCGGCGATCACGTCGAGCCACACCCGGGCATTGTCCGGCGACAGCCAGGCGTGTGGGTCGAAGCCTTCGTGGTCGTGACCATGCGCCTCGGCGTGCTCGTCCCCGTGCTCGTTGCCGTGTTGGTCACCATGACTGTGCTCATCCCCGTGGCCGTGATCGGCCTCTTGGGCATGGTCCTCGCCGTGCTCGTGGTCGTGGGCCTCGTGACCGTGCTCCTCGTCATGGCCGTGGTCGCCATGATCGTGATCGTGGGGTTCGAAGGTAGCCCCTTCGCGAAACGACAGCGTGCGGGTCCCGGGTGCATCGATCAGCGCGACACTGGTGGCGTCAGCGGCCAGGCTGTCGATCGAGCGTTCGAGCCACGGCGTCAGCTCCGGTCCGACCCAGAACACCATGTCGGCGTCGCTGAGCCGGGCTGCTTCGGAGGGCCGCATCGCATAGCCGTGCGGCGACGCCCCCGGTGGCAGGATCAGGCTCGGCTCGCCGACGCCCTGCATCACCTGGGCCACCAGGGAATGAACCGGCGGAACGTCCGTGGTCACCTTGGGAGGATCGGCGTATGCAAGGCCGGGCGCCAGCAGGACGGCGCCGGCAAAGTGCAGCGAGATGCGTTTCATGCGAACTCCGATTGTCGAAACGGCGAAGGGTGCCATCCCGTTTGGGTATGTAACAATATAACATTCACTTTTGATCCGGATGCTGTCATTTGTCCACCCCCGCCAATGCGGTCGCGCCGGAAGAGGGGTGACATTGATCCGGCGCCGTGGGATCCGACCGCGGATGTGCGGGCCGACTGCGGACCGGATTGAAGAACAGGAGAGGTCATGGGCCTGATTGAAGCCCGAGGGGTCACGGTCGAACTCGGCGGACGCAAGGTCCTGTGGCAGATCGATTTCACGATCGAGCGGGGAGAGATCGTCACGGTCGTCGGGCCAAACGGCTCCGGCAAGTCGACATTCGTCCGCGCGATGGTCGGGGCGGTGCCTCCCTCCGAGGGCCGGGTGACCCGCTCGCCGGGGCTCGTGCTCGGCTACGTGCCGCAGCGGCTGTCCCTGGATGCGGCAATGCCGCTGACGGTCGGCCGCTTCCTCAATCTGCCACGGCACCGGCGCTCGTCCGAGGTGGCCGCCATGCTGGACCGTGTCGGCGTCGGCGGTCTCGAACACCGGCAGATGAGTGCGCTGTCCGGCGGTCAGTTTCAGCGCGCGCTTCTGGCGAGGGCGCTTCTGCCGCGGCCCGACCTGTTGATCCTGGACGAGCCGACCCAGAGCCTGGACCAACCCGGCACCGCCGCGTTCTACCGTCTCATCGAAACCGTGCGCCAGGACCTCGGCTGCGCCGTCCTGATGGTCAGCCACGACCTGCACGTGGTGATGAGCGCGTCCGACCGGGTCCTGTGCATCAACGGCCATATCTGTTGCGAGGGTACGCCGACCGTGGTGTCGGCAGCCCCCGAGTACCGGGCGCTGTTCGGAACCGGCACCCACGGGGCGTTCGCCCTCTATCAGCATCAGCACGATCACCATCATCCCGAAAGCGAAGGAAGCGGCGCGGATGCTTGACGACTTCATGGTCCGCGCCGGCCTCGCTGCGGTCGGTCTGGCGCTCGCCGCCGGTCCACTCGGCTGCTTCGTGGTGTGGCGCCGGATGGCCTACTTCGGCGATGCCACCGCCCATGCGGCGATTCTCGGCGTCGCGCTCTCCTTTTCGTTCAACATTTCCATCATTGCCGGTGTGCTCGTCATGGCGATGCTGATGGCGTTTGCGGTATCCGCGCTTGCCGGACGCACGTTCCAGATGGACACGCTGCTGGGGGTGTCCGCCCACGGCGCCCTTGCCGTGGGCCTGGTCGCGTTCGCGCTCACTGCCCGATCCGGGCTTGGTCTTGAATCGTTTCTGTTCGGGGAGATCCTGGCCGTCAGCCGGACCGATCTCGGCATCATCTGGGGTGGGGCATTCGCGGTTCTCGCTCTGGTGGCGTGGCGATGGTCGGCGCTTCTGACCGCGACGCTCGATAGCGACTTGGCGGCGGCCAGCGGCATCGACCCGCGGCGCGAGCAGTTGATCCTCACGCTGGCCCTGGCCGTGCTGGTTGCCGTGGCGATCAAGGTCGTTGGTGCGCTTCTCATCACCGCCATGCTGATCATTCCGGCCGCTGCGGCGCGCCCGTTTGCCCGCAGTCCGGAGATGATGGCCGGCCTCGCCGCGCTGATTGGTGCGGCCAGCGGCCTTTTGGGTCTGGCCGCGTCCTATCGGCTGGACACGCCGACCGGGCCGACCATCGTCACGGCCGCACTTGCGATCTTTGCCGTGTCGGGGATCGTGTTGATCTCCCGGGGCCGCGCCCAGCGCTGAGGCGCGGTGGGGCTATGTCCTCAGATCGCAGCGGGATCCGGCGTCTTTGGCCGGGTCCGTCAGCGGACCGAGAAGCTCATCGGCACGGTGAAGGACATGCTTCCCTGGCCGAGTTCCTGGGGGATCGCGGGAATGCGCGCCCGCCGGACCGCGGTCAGCGCCGCCTGGTCGAGGGCAGCGTTGCCCGAGCCGCCTGCCAGCCGGACGCCGGTGACCTGACCTGACCCGCCGATGGTGAAGCTGACGCGGACCGTGCCCTGGGCGGGCCGGGCGCTGGCAGGATAGCGCTTCTGCCGTTCGATCGCGCGGCGCACCTGGGCATGATAGCGGTTGCGCGCCTCCGCCACCTGGGCGCGCGAGGCCGCGCGCCGCGCCTGGGGCGTCGGCTTTCCGCGCTGGGTCTGGGTCTGCTGCTGCGGACGGGCCTCGGCACGCTGGGCCTGACGGCGGGCTTCGGCCCGCTCGCGCTGCCGTTCCCGCTCGCGTGCCTCCGCGATCCGCTGCGCCTCGGCGCGTTCCCGGGCCCGCTCCTGTTCGGCGGCGATACGCTGGCGCTCCTGTTCCAGGACCTTGCGCATCTCCTCGGTGGGTTCCGGCTTCGTATGCGGCGTCTCGAACGGGCGGCGCGCCTTCTCCTCGGCGACGTCTGAGCTTGCAAGGGGCGGCGGCGGCGGTTTTGCGAGCGGCAGCGGGACGGCCGACACCTGCGCTTCAGGCTCCTGCAGAACCGGCTCTTCCACCGGCTCGGCGATCTCCGTCTCCGGCTCCGCTTCGGCCTCTTCGGTCACGGCCGGTTCCTCGGGAGTTTCCACCGGGTCCGGTTCGGGCTCGGCCAGCGCCTCGGCCAGGTCGGGATTGATCGGAGGCGCGGCCGGTTCGACCGTTTCGACCGGCTCGGGGATTTCCTCCGTCAGGGGCTCTTCCACGGTCTCCTCGACGGGGTCCTCGAGCGGCTCGTCGACGGGTTGGGCGGCTGGTTCGACGGGCTCGGGCTCCGGCTCCTGCACTTCCGGCTCGGGAGCCGATTCCGGTTCCGGCTCGACCACCTCTTCCGGCGTGTCGACGACCTCTTCGGGCAACTCCTGGGGCGGCTCTTCGCTTGGCTGCGGCGTGCCGGCCTTGTCGATTTCCTCGGGCGGCGTCTCGACCGGGGTGGACGTCGCCGCGCCGGCGGAGTTGGCCACGTCGGAAGCGTCCTCGAAGCTCTGCTCGGTGCTCTCGATCGGCGGCAGATCGACGAAGACGGCCGGCTCCATCGCAGCTACGTCGGGGGCATCGGGACGCTCGTTCAGCGCGACGGCAGCCACCGCGACGGTTGCCACGGTCACGACGGCGAAGCTTGCCAGCCACGCCAGCGCGCGGGCCGGGGTGAGGCCGTGATGATCGGAGGACGGAAGGCCGGGGCGGCTCATCTCACTCCTGCGACGTCTCGGACGGGGCGTCGGGCTCCGGAACGTCGGAGACGGAATCCAGTCCGACGAGCGCGAGCTTGTGATAGCCGGCGTCCCTGAGCCGGTTCATGGTCGTCACCACGTCCTCGTAGCGCAGGGACCGGTCGGCGCGCAGGAACACGCGCGTCTCGCGGTCGCCCTCGGTCTCCGCGTCGAGCCGGGAGCCGAGCGTGTCCGTCGCGATCGGGTCGTTGCCGACATAGAGGGTGCGGTCTTCCCGCACGGTCACGATCAGCGGGGTGTCGGGACGCGGTGTCTTCTGGGCGGTGGAGGAGGGCAGGTCCACCCCGACATCCACCGTCGACAGCGGGGCTGCGACCATGAAGATGATGAGCAGAACGAGCATCACGTCGATGAACGGCGTGACGTTGATCTCGTGGTTTTCCTGCAGGTCGTCGCCGTCGCTCGGTCGGATCGCCATGCGTCTCTCCTACTCGGCCGCGAGGCCGAACATGGCGGTCGGCGAGCGATCGAGATCGCGGCCGACCAGACGCAGCACGGCGGCGGAGGAGTCGGCCAGGAGCGCCTTGTAGGTCGCGATCCGCCGGCTGAAATGGTTGTAGATCACGACGGCCGGGATCGCCGCGGCCAGTCCCAGAGCCGTTGCCAGAAGCGCTTCGGCGATGCCCGGCGCGACCACGGCCAGGTTGGTCGTCTGGGCTTCGGAGATGCCGATGAAGGCGTTCATGATGCCCCAAACCGTGCCGAACAGGCCGACGAAGGGCGAGGTCGAGCCGATGGTCGCCAGCACACCGGTCCCCTGGCCGATACGGCGGGCGGCCGAGGCCTCCAGGCGGACGAGGCGGCTTTCCACGCGCTCTTTTATGCCGTCGGGCGCGAGGCCGGCGGACAGGTCGATCTCTTCCTCGGCGGCCGCGATCAGCCGCGCGACGGTCGAGCTCGGGCCGGGCCCGGCCTTCGCATCGGCTAGCGTCCGCGCGGAATTGATGCGCGACAGCGAGCGGCGCGTGCGCGAAACGGCGCCGGCCAGTTCGATGGTCTTGAACAGCCAGACCGTCCAGGTGACGAGAAAGGCGACGACCAGCCCGATCATCACCGCCTTCACCACGATGTCTGCGGCCATGAACATGCCGATCGGGCTCAGGTCATGCGCGACGTCCGGAGTGGCGAACAGCGCCGTGGCGCCGCTGGAAAGGAGGGTCTCGTCCATGGGTCGGCCTTCATCGCGTCGAGGCCCGGTCCATCGACTGGGGGTCGATCGGGATGGCCTGTCCATCGTCGCTGTGGTGTTGACGAACCGGACCCGGCGGAGGGTCAGGGGCTCCGCCGGGCGCGTTCGGTCCCGATCCGCCCGGCCACAGGGCCACAGGGAACGGTGACGCGGACCCTATAAAAGTGGACTCATATAGTCAATATTCGGGAATGGATCGACGAATGCCGGGTCTGCGGAGCGGCTTTTGCCGCTTCCGCACATCTTCGTGACGGGCTTGTCGAGCGCGTGTCGCCGTTTCAGATGGCAGACCGCTTGGGGGCGTCAGCCGCCATGAAGGGGCCGTCGCCGCCCGCAACGACGGGACTTTCGCTGTCGATGAACTCGGACAGGTAGTGGCTGTCGAGATGCGACAGAAATGCCTCCCACGCACCGTCCATCAGCGGCGTGATTCCCTCCGACTCCTCACGCGTGTCGAAGGATTCCAGCTGCCGGACAGCCGCCCCGATGGAGATCTCGTCCGGGTCGTAGGCAAGCCGGACGCCTCCCGCACGGCCCCGTGCGGTCTTGACCAGGCCGGTCTTGGTCAGAAGGTTCACGAGCTTGAACGCGTAGGCCTCGGGAATGCCGGACAGCCGCGCGATCTCGGTGATCGGCGTCAGGTCCGGATGGTGACGCCCACACCACACGAGTATGCGAATCGCGTTGTTGGTCTGTTGTGAAAGTCGCATCTCAGCCTTCTCGGATGTCCCGGCTACGAGCCTAGTCCAACTCGCGGTCCCGGTCGACACACGAAGCCTAAAGTTCTTCCAGTTACAACCCCTGACAGTCAGAAAGCGCCCGCCGCCCGCACGTACCACGGACGGCGGCCGCCCTCTTTTCGTCCTGGTCGAGATGGCTTTCCGAAGGCCGCGGGAGGACCCAAAACCCCGCCGACTGCGCAGCCGTGCAGGGCAACGGGTCAGGATCAGCCGACCAGGCTTGCCTCCAGGGTGATTTTGGCCTTGAGGACCTTGGAGAGCGGGCAGTTGGCCTTGGCTTTTTCGGCCAACTCGCGGAACTTGGCCTCGTCGGTACCCGGTACCCGGCCTTCGAGGGTGAGATGCACTGCCGTGATCTCGAACCCGTCCTCGGACTTGTCGAGGGAGACCTCGGCGGTGGTGTGAAGACTGTCGGCGGTCAGGCCGGCGTCGCCGAGCACCAGGGATAACGCCATCGTGAAACATCCGGCGTGTGACGCACCCAGCAATTCTTCCGGATTGGTGCCGGCCTCGTTCTCGAAGCGCGTGGCGAATCCGTACGACTTGTCGCTCAGGGCGCCGCTTTCGGTCGAGACCGCGCCCTTGCCGTCCTTCAGGCCTCCGGCCCACACCGCTGAACCGCTGCGTTTGATCGTCATGATTGCCTCCTGCTGCCGCGATGGAACGAACGATGGGCGACCGGCGGCTTCCGCCGATCACTCCGGAGAACGGAACGCTGAAGCGAAGCCAGGGTTTCGTCCGCTCCCGACGAGACGGTTTCTCACTCCGGTCGCAGCCGGCCCTAATGGGCCAGGAAAACGGGCAGGGGCGATTCGGCGATCAGGTGGCGGGTGGCGCCGCCGAAGATCATCTGCCGCAGCCGGCTCTGGGTATAGGCACCCTTGACCAGCAGGTCGGCGCCGACGCTGGCGGCCTCCGCCAGGATCGTTTCGCCGGAGCGGACGGATCCGTTGCGCAGGCGCCTGAGTTCCGCAGAAATGCCGTTCGCGATCAGCCGCCGGACCACCGCCGCGCCGTCCGGCCGATGTCCGAGCGTACCGTCGTCGTCGAACACCACGACCTTCTCCGCTTGATGCAGCAGCGGTTTGGCGAAGGCGATGGTCCGCGCGGTCTCGCTGGAGCCGTTCCATACGACGACGACCGTGGAGCCGAACGTCTCCACCGGAGCCTTGGGACTGACCAGAACCGGTCCGCCGCTGTCGAACAGGGCGGCCTCCAGGGTGGTAATGGCGCTGCCGCCGGGCCGGCCGCTCGGCTGCCCAACCACCGTCAGGTCGAACGCACGGCCGAAGGAGCCGAGAAACTCGTCGCCCGATCCGGATTCGCTGTACCAGCTCCACCGGGCCGCGTCCCGGGACCCATCTCCGTCCTCCACCAGGCCGTGTTCCGTCATTACCCGGGCGAAAAGTTCGCGCGCTTCCGCCTCCGGTCGCTGGTCGTCCCATTCGGGGTCTGTCACGATGGCCACGCTCGCCGGATCCCAACCGATTGCGGCCACCTGGGCGCGTCGGAGGGCGAAGCCGGTGAGATTGGCCGACATCTTCGTCGCCATCTTTGCTGCAAGCGATATGATCCGGTCGGCCTTCTCGTGGGGCTCGACGGGGACTAAGAAGGTCTTCATGCATACTCCCTGATGTCAGCGTGTCGATCCGCTGGCGTGTGGGCTATCCGTTTCCAACATCGGTCGCGCGAGGCGCTGGCCGAATACCCTTCCAGTATCCAGTCGTCGATGACCAATCCGACCCCCCGTCCCGACATCGCCCAGCCTCCGGGAGAGGCCGAGGCGCGTCGTGCGTTCTTCGCGATCTTTCCCGCGCTCATTCTGCCGATCTTTCTGGCGGTGGTCGACCAGACAATCGTCGCAACTGCGCTTCCCGCGATCGCCGCCTCCATGGGGGAGGTGGATCGTCTGTCCTGGGTGGTGGTCTCCTATCTCGTGGCGGCGACCATCTGCGCCCCGGTCTACGGGCGGCTCGGAGATCACTTCGGCCGTCGGCGCCTTATGTTCGTGGCGCTTGCGGTCTACATGTGCGCCTCGCTCCTGTGCGCGGTGTCCTGGTCGATCGAGATGCTCACGCTGGCCCGGGTGCTGCAGGGATTCGGCGGCGGCGGCCTGATGACGCTCGCCCAGGCGATCGTCGGCGAGACCGTGGCTCCCCGCGAACGCGCCCGGTACCAGGGCTACATCGCCACCGTCGCCGTTACGTCCAGCACGTTCGGGCCGGTCGCGGGCGGCCTCCTCACCCAGTATTTCGGGTGGCAATCGGTCTTCCTGATCAATCTGCCGCTCGGCGTGCTGGCCGGCCTGCTGGCGCTCCGGCTGCCAAAGTCGAAGCCGAGCGACGACGTCATCCGGTTCGACGGCATCGGCCTGTTCTGGTTCGCCGCCTTCATTTCCGCGGTGCTGATCATGCTCGAACAGGCCGAAGGGATTTTTCTCGGACAGTGGGGCCTGCCGGCCGGCCTTTTCGTGGTCGCCGTGCTCGCGGTCGTGTTTCTGATCCGCCGCGAGCACCGGACCTCCGATCCGCTGCTGCCGCTGTCGATCCTGCGTAAGCCGGCGGTCTGGCGGGCCGACTGTCTGGCCGTCTGCCATGGCGGTATGCTTGTCTCGCTGATCACGTTCCTGCCGTTCTATCTCCGCGTGGCCCACGGCACGTCGGCCTCCAGTACCGGCCTGCTGCTATTGCCGCTGACCGCCGGCATCGGCCTGGGCTCGATGGTGACCGGCCGCATCGTCGGCCGCACCGGCAAGACGGCGATCTTCCCGTCGGTGGGGCTGACCTGCGCCGTGGTCGTTCTGGTCTTTCTCGCGCTGACGGCGGAGCACCTGACGGCTGGCGAGCTTTCGGTCGTGTTCGGTGTCCTGTCGATCTCGCTCGGGACCGTGATGGGGGTTGTCCAGCTGACCGTGCAGATGGGCTCGGGGACCCGCCAGCTCGGCGCGGGCGCGGCCACCGTCCAGTTCTCCCGCTCGCTGGGGGCGGCCGCCGGAACGGCCCTTGTGGGAACGGTGCTGTTCTCGACGCTGGCCATCTCCAACCCGCAGGCGGGGGCTGCGTTCGCCGAACTGGTCCAGGCCGGACCGGAGGCGCTGGCGTCGATCCCGGCGGATCAGCGGGTCGTGATCGAGCAGGGCCTGGAAGCGGCGTTTCGCAACGCGTTCCTGTGCATCGGCGGCTTCGCGCTGATCGCCGCCTGGCTGGCCTGGACGCTTCCGCTGAGGCGCGTGTGACCGGCAGTGCCGGCCGGTATTCTGCGACGGAATGTCTGCCGCGCCAGACCTGCAAATGAAAATCTGTCGCATGTCGAAACCGTCCAGCGTGCGCTACCTCCACCGGTGAGCCGGCCTCCACGCCAGACGGCGCCGTACCGGCCTCATCCAGTGATGGCAACCCGGACGTTTCGATGCTGCGTATTCTCTACTCCGTTCCCTTGATCGGCTGGCTCCTTCAGGATGCGATCGAAGGACCGGTCTCGTCCCGGCTGTGGTTCCTCGCGAACCTGGGCATGCTCTGGTTCCTGGCGGTCTATTTCTTCGGCGTGGCGGCGTTCATTTTTCCGCTTCTGGCGCTGGCCGGGATCGTCCTGACCTCGATCGTGGTTCTGACCCTGGTGCGCTGAGCGCCGTCGGCACTTTGGATCTGCGCGACGGCCGGCGCCGCGTCCATTTCGCTTGAGCCGACGCGCTTCCCCGGCCCGTCTTCCCCAGGCTGCGCCGGGTGCCTCTCCGTGAATTTCGATAGCATGACGTCCGATGGCGGCGTCCGCCGCCGGCCGCAAACGTGAGCGAATCCGATCGATCCGGACGGTCCGCCGCGGCCCCAACGCGATTTCGTCGAAGAACGATTTTCCGGTTCCACTGCGCTCGCGGCAAAAATCTGGCGACCCCCGATTGATCTGAGGCCAGTTTGGGACTTTTCTGTTCCTCAGGACGTGGGACCTTTCCGCGTCAATCAGAGGGAGAGATAGATGAAATTCTGCGATGGCTTGAAGGCGACCGCCGTAGCCGCAGGGCTGCTGGCTTTCGCCGGGACCGCGCACGCGACCACCTTCGTCTACTGCTCGGAAGGCTCGCCCGAGGGCTTCGATCCGGCGCTTTACACCTCCGGAACGACCTTCGACGCCACCTCGAGAAACGTCTTCAACAAGCTGGTCGAGTTCGAGCGCGGCACCACCAACGTCGTTCCCGGCGTGGCGGAGAGCTGGGACGTTTCGGAGGACGGGACAGAGTACACCTTCCACCTGCGTCCGGGCGTGAAGTTCCACTCGACCGACTATTTCACCCCGACCCGGGACCTGAACGCCGACGACGTGATCTTCTCGTTCGAGCGCCAGCTCGATCCGGAGAACCCGTACAACCAGTATGTCGAGGGGGCGTCCTGGGAGTACTTCAACGGCATGTCGATGCCGGATCTGATCGAGTCCATCGAGAAGGTCGACGACATGACGGTCAAGTTCAACCTGACCCGGCCGGAAGCGCCGATGATCGCGAACCTGGCCATGGACTTCGCCTCGATCCAGTCCAAGGAATACGCCGATCAGCTGGCTGAGGCCGGCAATGTGCAGCAGCTCAACCAGAAGCCGGTCGGAACCGGCCCGTTCCAGTTCGTGGCCTATCAGCCGGACGCCGTGATCCGCTATCAGGCCAACCCCGACTACTGGGCCGGCAAGGCGCCGATCGACAACCTGGTGTTCGCGATCACGCCGGATCAGGCAGTCCGTCTCCAGAAGCTCCGGGCGGGCGAGTGTCATCTCGACCCCTATCCGAACCCGGCCGACCTCTCCGACATCGAAAGCTCCGACGGTCTGACCCTGAAGAGCCAGGAGGGCCTCAACGTCGGCTATCTCGCCTACAACACCAAGGTCGAGCCCTTCGACAACCCGAAGGTCCGCAAGGCGCTCAACATGGCGATCAACAAGCAGGCCATCCTGGACGTGGTGTTCCAGGGGTCCGGCAAGGTCGCCAAGGCCCCGATCCCGCCGACGATCTGGTCCTATAACGACGAGCTCGAAGACGATCCGTACGATCCGGACGCTGCCAAGAAGATGCTCGAGGAAGAGGGCGTGACGGATCTCTCCATGAAGGTCTGGGCGATGCCCGTGCAGCGGCCTTACAACCCGAACGCCCGCCGCATGGCCGAACTGATCCAGGCCGACTTCGAGAACATCGGCGTCGACACGGAGATCGTCTCCTACGAGTGGGGCGAGTATCTGGAGCGGTCGAAGGCCGAAGACCGCGACGGTGCGGTGCTGCTCGGCTGGACCGGCGACAATGGTGACCCGGACAACTTCCTGGCCGTTCTTCTGGGCTGCGATGCCGTCGGCGGCTCCAACCGCGCCCAGTGGTGCTACGAGCCCTTCGAGGAGATCATCCAGAAGGCCAAGGTGGTTTCCGACCAGGAGCAGCGTGCCGAGCTCTACAAGGAGGCCCAGGTGATCTTCAAGGAGCAGGCTCCCTGGGCCACGATCGCCCACTCCGTCGTCAACAAGGCGATGAGCGATCAGGTCGAAGACTTCAAGATCGACCCGTTCGGCGGTCACATCTTCTACGGCGTGGACCTCAAGCAGTAAGCGCCCGCCATCTGGCCGGCGCCGGGCGATCGATCCCGGCGCCGGCCTTATTGTTTATTTCGGCCCCCTGCGACCGGGCAGACACGCCAGGCCCATTGCGGGGCGCCCGGCTTCGATGTTTCGAGTCCGTCCCCGCTGGTCAGACGCGACCGGTCTGTCGGGGCCATTCTCGGGCGGGTGAGGAACGGTCAGGCCGTCCCGCCGCCAACCGTTCGCCAGAGGACCCATGCTCCGCTTTCTCGTGAACCGGCTCGGGGTGTTGATCCCGACCTTCATCGGCGTGTCGATCGTGACGTTCGCCTTCATCCGCGTTCTGCCGGGCGATCCGATCCTGCTGCTTGCGGGCGAGCGCGGTGTCGATCCGCAACGCTACGCGGAACTGGAGGCGCTTCTGGGCTTCGACCGGTCGCTGCCGGTCCAGTATCTCGATTATATCTGGGGCATCCTCCACGGCGATTTCGGCACCTCGCTGGTCAGCAAGCGGCCGGTTCTCGAAGAATTCCTTGCGCGGTTCCCCGCCACGCTGGAGCTGTCGCTCTGCGCCATGTTCTTTGCCGTGGTGGTCGGCATTCCGGCCGGCGTGATCGCGGCGGTGAAGCGCGGCTCGATCTTCGACCAGTCGATCATGACGACCGCGCTGGTCGGCTACTCCATGCCGATCTTCTGGTGGGGCCTGCTGCTGATCATCCTGTTTTCCGTCACCCTCGGCTGGACGCCGGTCTCCGGCCGGATCTCGCTGATGTATTTCTTTCCCCAGGTGACCGGCTTCATGCTGATCGACTCGCTCCTGTCGGGCGAGAAGGGCGCGTTCGCATCGGCTGTGAACCATCTCATCCTGCCGACGATCGTGCTGGGCACGATCCCGCTCGCCGTGATCGCACGGCAGACGCGCTCGGCCATGCTGGAGGTGCTCGGCGAGGACTATGTCCGGACCGCACGGGCCAAGGGGCTGCCCGGCCGCCGCATCATCGGCCTCCATGCCCTGCGCAACGCGCTCATTCCGGTCGTGACCATCATCGGTCTGCAGGTCGGCGTGATGATGGCCGGGGCGATCCTCACAGAGACGATCTTTTCCTGGCCCGGCGTCGGCAAGTGGATGCTCGATTCCGTCTTCAAGCGCGACTATCCGGTCGTGCAGGGAGGGCTGCTGCTGATCGCCGCGGTGATCATGATCGTCAATCTTCTGGTCGACCTTCTCTACGGCCTGATCAATCCACGCATCCGGCAGGGATAGGGCCATGACCGATCACTCCGCGCACGACACCTCCGCCGAAACCGCCCGATCCAGCCGCTCCGCCCGGCGCGAGATGGTCCGGGAGTTCTGGTTCTACTTCTCCGAGAACCGGGGAGCGGTGGCGGGGCTGGCCGTATTCCTGACGCTGGTCCTGGTGGCGGTTCTGGCGCCGCTTCTGGCGCCCTACAGCCCGGATACCCAGTTCCGCGATGCACTCCTCGTTCCGCCGATCTGGGACGAGAACGGCCGGGCGGGCTTTCTGCTCGGGACCGACGCGGTCGGCCGCGACGTGCTTTCGCGCCTGATCTACGGCGCGCGCTATTCGCTCTTCATCGGTCTCGTCGTGGTCACGCTGGCCCTGATCAGCGGCATCCTTCTGGGGCTGATCGCCGGCTTCTTCCGGGGCTGGATCGATACCGCCATCATGCGGCTGATGGACGTGATCCTGGCGTTCCCGTCGCTACTTCTGGCGCTGGTTCTCGTCGCCATTCTCGGCCCGGGTCTGCGCAACGCCATGATCGCGATCGCGCTGGTCCTGCAGCCCCATTTCGTCCGCCTGACGCGGGCCTCCGTGCTGTCGGAGAAGAACAAGGAATACGTGGTCTCGGCCCGGGTCGCCGGCGCAGGCCGGATCCGCCTGATGACGAAGACGATCCTGCCCAACTGTCTGGCGCCGCTGATCGTTCAGGCGACCCTGTCCTTCTCCACCGCGATCCTGGACGTCGCCGCCCTAGGCTTTCTCGGAATGGGCGCCCAGCCGCCGACGCCGGAGTGGGGTACGATGCTCGCCGACAGCCGCGAGTTTATCACCCGCGCGCCCTGGCTGGTGACGCTGCCGGGCGTGGCCATCCTGATCACGGTGCTGGCGATCAACCTGGTGGGCGACGGGCTGCGCGATACCCTCGATCCGAAACTGAAGCGGAGCTGAGGTTCGTCATGTCCCTTCTCGATATCCGTGATCTGACCGTCACCTTTGCCACCTCCCAGGGGCCGTTCACCGCTGTCGACAGCGTCGATCTGTCCGTCGATCCGGGCGAGGTGCTGTCGATCGTCGGGGAATCCGGATCGGGCAAGTCGGTGGCCATGCTGGCGGTCATGGGGCTTCTGCCGCCGACGGCGACGGTCACGGCCGCTGACATGTCCTTCGACGGCAGGGACCTGCGCACGCTGTCGTCCCGGCGGCGGCGCGAGGTGATCGGGCGCGACATTTCCATGATCTTCCAAGAGCCGATGTCGAGCCTCAATCCGTGCTTCACGGTCGGCTTCCAGATCGGCGAGGCGCTGAAGACCCATCTCGGTCTCGGCCGACGGGAGCGGAAGGAGCGCACCATCGAACTCCTGTCGATGGTCGGCATCCCGGAGCCGGAAAAGCGCCTGACCGCCTTTCCCCATCAGCTCTCCGGCGGCATGAGTCAGCGTGTCATGATCGCCATGGCGATTGCCTGCCAGCCGAAGCTTCTGATCGCGGACGAGCCGACCACGGCGCTCGACGTCACCATCCAGGCGCAGATCCTCGATCTGCTGGTGGACCTGCAGAAGGACACCGGCATGGCGCTGGTGCTGATCACCCACGACATGGGCGTGGTGGCGGAAACCGCCCAGCGCGTGGTCGTCCAGTATGCCGGCCGGCAGGTGGAGCGTCAGGAGGTCATCGGGCTGTTCGACGCGCCGCACCATCCCTATACCGCAGCCCTTCTCGACGCGCTGCCGGACCGGGCCGACGGCGACCGGCTGCCGGCGATCCCGGGCGTGGTGCCGGGGCAGGGCGATCGGCCCGACGGCTGCCTGTTCAATCCGCGATGCAAGTTTGCCGACGAGCGCTGCCGGACCGTGGTGCCGCCTCGCCAGCCGCCCGAGTTCGGCGAGGCGCTCTGCCACTATCCCCTTCACACCGGCGAGGAGGCGGCATGAACGCCATCATCGAAGCCGACGACGTCGCCCTGCACTACGAGGTCGGCAGCGGGATGTTCGGCCGCCGTCTCACGCTGAAGGCGGTGGCGGGCGCCACCTTCTCGGTCGAGGCCGGCAAGACGCTTGCGGTCGTGGGCGAATCCGGGTCCGGCAAGTCGACGCTCGCGCGCATGATCACCATGATCGAACAGCCCACGTCCGGGCGGCTCGTGATCGACGGTCACGCGATCGGAGAGGGGAGCGATGGCCACGATCCTGCGACGCTGCGCCGGACCGTCCAGATCGTGTTCCAGAACCCTTACGGGTCGCTCAATCCGCGCCAGAAGATCGGCACGATCCTGGAAGAACCGCTGGTCATCAACACGAAGCTGTCGGCCGACGAGCGGCGTGCGAAGGCACTATCCATGCTTCAGCGCGTCGGCCTGCGCCCGGAACACTATGGCCGCTATCCGCACATGTTCTCTGGCGGGCAGCGCCAGCGCATCGCCGTCGCCCGCGCGCTGATGCTGGATCCGAAGATCCTCGTCCTCGACGAGCCGGTGTCGGCGCTGGACGTGTCGATCCAGGCCCAGGTTCTGAACCTTCTCGCGGATCTCCAGCAGGAGTTCGGGCTCACCTATCTGTTCATCAGCCACGATCTGTCGGTGGTGCGTTTCGTCGCCGACGAAGTGTTGGTCCTCTATCTCGGCCGGCCGGTGGAGATCACCACGTCCGAGGCGGTGTTCAGCCGGCCGCTGCATCCCTATTCGCGCGCTCTTCTGTCGGCGACCCCGGTGGCCGACCCCCGCCGCAAGCGCCAGAACATCAAGCTTACCGGCGAGATCCCGTCGCCGATCAATCCCCCGTCCGGCTGCGCCTTCCACCCGCGCTGTCCCTATGCCCGGGACGTCTGCCGGCAGACCCGGCCGCCGCTGTTCGAGATCGAGGGCGCGCAGGTCGCCTGCCACGGCATCGCGGAAGGCTGGATCGATCCGGAAGGCGCCTGGGGCGAAAGCGCCGACGCGGCCTGAGCTTTGTTTCGCTCACGCGAGTTCGCTCCGCTCACCGCTCCGCGGAGGCGGCCTGACCGGCCGGCGCGCGGTCGCGCGCTGATCAGCAAAGCCAGTGAAAGTGGGCACCGGTTTCGCGTCCGACTTTGCGAAAAAAGAGCCCTATCCCAGCAAAATTAGCGGCCGGTATCCCTTCCGGGCTGAGCAGGTTCACTCGCCGGTCTGCTCCTGTGTCACCGCCCATCGTGGGGCGGCAAGCGTTCCGCTGCACCGATATGCAATTTATTGTTGCGTTAATTCCCGTTTGTCGGGTAATTTTCAATCTGAACGGGATGGAGCGCCGGGCTGGGCCTTGAGTGATCTGGGGAGGCTCGGCAGTCGATTTCTCTTTCATTTCAAATAGCAGGTCTCTGCGTGCTTCCCGGTTCGGGCCGACCGATCCCGAAGCCGCCGCTTGCCTGAGTATGCAACCTTAAATTTTATTTGCGGCTGGGCCGCTTGCCTGATGAAGGAGGGGTTTCATGGGGTTTCCGGATCCGAAGCGACGGGAGGATGCCGTCTGGCGGCGCAACGAGGCCACGCGGTTGTCCACGGAAGTGGAGCACCCAGAGCAGGAACGGGTGTCGGAGAAGAGCCCCTTCATCTTCAGTTTCACCAAGGGCTTGTTTCATCTCGACAGCGGCCTGCTTGCAGACCCTCAGCATTTCGAGGACTTCCGCACCGGCACCCAGAGTTCGGATCCAGCCGTTTTTGCGGACGTGCCGCTCAACTGTGCGGCGTGGACCATCAAGGACCAAAACGGCCTGATCGAATTTCGCCAGTGGGAGAGCCCGACAGCCGGCTTTGCCTATGTGCTGGAAGGGCCGGATCCGCTCGCGCTGACCATGCCGGCCGCTCCGGCGCCAGGGTCGGCGGAACTCGCTGCGGAGATGGCCGAAGTCTACCAGATGGCGCTCTTCCGGGACGAGCCGATCGCCGCGTTCATGGACGAGAGCCTGATCGGTGGTCTTCAGGGCCTGTCGGCCCCTCAGAAGAAGGACCTCAAAGCGTCGCACGGCAAGGCGGCGAATGCAGCCGATCGGCTGAGCGCGATGCGCTGGTTTGCCGGCACCGACCATCAGCTCGATACCTGTGCCGGCGACATCCGGCCGCGCCGGAGGTTCGGTCACGCACAGACCCCGGGAAACATGTTCCGTGGGCTCGGTGAGGACGGCTGGCCGACGCCGTTCCTGTCCCAGTTCATGATCGCCGGGACCGGGGAGCGGGACACCGGGATGGTCCGCTTCGGCAACCAGCGGATCGATCAGCGGGTCCGGGTCGCCAAGCCCGGCCGGGACTACATGACCACTTGGTACGACTGGCTCGATGTCCAGAACGCGCTCAACGCCCGCAAGCGGTACGAGCCTGATCCGAACGATGAGGACAAGGAAACGGAGTTCGTTCCCGGCGCGTACCGCTATATGAGCCGGCTTCGTGACATGGCGACCTATGTCCACGACGACGCGCTCTATCAGGCCTACCTGAACGCCGCCCTCATGCTCCTGGGCGAGAAATATCCCTTCGATCCCGGGATTCCCTATCACGACGCGTCCGACAACGCGGTGTCGCGCAAGAACCAGGAGCCTTTCGCGCTCTTCGGCGGCCCGCATCTTCTGACGCTGGTGACGGAGGTCTCCAGCCGGGCGCTGAAGGCGGTGCGCCTGCAGAAATTCTCGGTGCACCGCCGGATGCGGCCGGAGGCGGCCGGCGCGCTCTTTCACACCATCTACACCGGCTACGATCCCAATCGCGAACACGAGAGCAAGCCTTGGCCCTATGAGGGAGACACGTCTGAGGCCCGGGCCCGGCGGGAGCTGGGCCGGACACTGGCGACCTACACCTTCCCAGACGGCAACGGGCTCGATCCGAAGCTCGACGAAATCCTGCAAGAGGTTGCCAACAAGCACTGCACGCGCCTGCTGCCCATGGCCTTCCCGGAAGGCTCGCCGATGCATCCGGCCTACGGGGCGGGGCATGCAACGGTCGCCGGCGCCTGTGTCACGCTCCTGAAGGCGTTCTTCAACATGGAGAACCCGAAGGCACGGGGAACGCCGGCCTATCTGGTGCCGCCTGAGGGCGAGGCCCTGGTGCCGTCCCCGGGCAACAACGCGGACGATGTCAAGATCGACCTCCTGTCCCTCAAGATGGAAAAGGGGCTGACGCTGGAGGGTGAGCTCAACAAGCTGATGTGGAACATCTCCAACGCCCGCAACATCGCCGGGGTCCACTACTTCACCGACTACATCGAGTCCGCGCTTCTGGGCGAGGCGATCACGATCGGCATCCTGCGCGAGCAGATGCTGGCCTACGATCCTCGGGAGCATGTGTCCATGACGGTGCCGCTCCTGGTTCCGCGCAAGCTGCCCAAGGTGCTCCTGAACGGCTCGTCGATCAATCCGCACCGGGATGTGGCCGCGGTCCGCATTGATCGTCACGGCCATCTGCACGAGGCGCTCCCGACGCCGGGGCGGGCATAAGGCGAGCCGGGAAACGGGGCTTTCCGGAAACCTCCGCTCATCCCCGCGAAAGCGGGGATCCAGAGCCAGGGATGGCAGCCTCCCGAGAAAGGCCGCCCTGGACTCCCGCTTTCGCGGGAGTGAGCGGCACAAGGGGCGGGGCGTTGCCCGGAACGAAACCTTCGACGAGCGATAAAAAAAAGGGCGAGGCGCCGTGCGCCCCGCCCCGATGGTCTCGCCTTGGGAGGTGAGCCTATTCCGGGTCGGTGATGGTGAGCGCGATCGGGGCAAGGCCGTCCACACCGCCCTCGATCTTGTCGCCGGCCTTCACCGCGCCGACGCCGGCCGGGGTGCCGGTGTAGATCAGGTCCCCCGGGATCAGGTGATAGTAGCGCGACAGGTGGCTGACCAGCTCCGGCACCTTCCAGATCAGGTCGTCGAGGGTCGCTTCCTGCTTGGTCTCGCCGTTGACGGAGAGCCAGATGCGCTGCTTGGCGATCTCGCCGAATTCGGCGGCCTTGGTGATGTCGCTGATCACGGCGGACTGCTCGACGTCCTTGCCGAGATCCCACGGCCGGCCCTTTTCGCGGGCGACGAGCTGCAGGTCGCGACGGGTCATGTCGAGGCCGCAGGCATAGCCGTAGACCGCGCTGGCCGCTTCGGCGAGGTCGGCCTTGAAGACCGGTTTGCCGATCGCGACCACGAATTCCATCTCGTAATGGTAGTTCTCGGTGCCGGGCGGATAGGGGATCGTCGCGCCGGAATGGACGATCGTCGAGGCGGCCTTGGTGAAATAGAACGGCGCCTCGCGGTCGACCTCGTGGCCCATCTCCGCGGCGTGGGCGGCGTAGTTGCGGCCGACGCAGAAGACGCGGTGAACCGGGTAGGCGGCCTGCTCGCCCTTCACGGCGACGGCCGGGGTGGTCGGAATGTCGAACAGCATCGCGGTGTCTCCTTGGTTCTGCCCGGTCCGGTCGGTCGGCGGGTCGTTGCCGCCTTCATGCGTCATTTCGGCGCCGAGGGAAACCGTTAGTATACTTATTTCTTTGTGTCGTCCCCATCCGTGCGCACCAGCGCCTGGCGGTCGATCTTGCCGGTACCGGTCTTCGGAAGCTCGCCGACGAACTCCACGATGCGCGGATATTTGTAGGCGATCAGCCGCTCCTTGACGAAGGACTGGAGGGCCGTGGTCTCGTCATCGCCCGGCTCGTGACCGGGGCGGAGCGCAACGATGGCGCGCAGCGTCATCCGCCGGTCGGGAAGCTGGTGGGCCAGAACGGCGCATTCCTGGACATGGGGATGCTCGTTGAGGCAGCGCTCCACCTCCAGCGGCCAGACCCACTGACCGGACACCTTGATCAGTTCGTCGGCGCGGCCCTGAAAGAAATAGAAGCCGCCGTCTTCCACGAACCGGTCGCCGGTGTAGATCCAGTCGTCCCGCATCGTCTTGGCGGTCTGCTCCGGCCGGTTCCAGTAGAGCGGCGCGGAGGAATGGCCGCGCACCCACATCACGCCCTCCTCGCCATCGCCGACCGGATTGCCGTCGGGATCGCGCAGGATGACTTCGTAGCCCGGCACACGCTTGCCGGCGGAGCCGAGCCGGTGCTCGTCCTGGGTGTTGGACAGGTAGATGTGCAGAAGCTCGGTGGAGCCCAGCCCCTCCATCGGCCCTTTGCCGGTGAGGTCCTTCCAGGTGGTGTAGACGTCCTCCGACAGGGTCTCGGCGGCCGAGACGGACAGCCGGATCGACGACAGGTTGCGGTCGCGGACGCCGTCGGCGCGGGCGAGCGCGGTGTAGAGCGTCGGCAGGCCGAAGAAGACGGTCGGCTTGAAGGTCTCGATCATGTCGAGGATGCGGTCCGCCTCAGGCCGGCCCGGCAGCAGGACCGTGGTCGCGCCGACGGAGAAGGGGAAGGTGAAGGCGTTGCCGAACCCGTAGGCGAAGAAGATCTTCGGCACCGAGAAGCAGACGTCGTCGGCCTCGAGCTTGAGGACGGTGCGGCCGTAGGAAGCCTCGGAATAGGCCATGTCGTGGTGCAGATGGACGATGCCCTTGGGCCGCCCCGTCGAGCCCGAGGAGTACATCCAGAAGGCCATGTCGTCGGGACCGGTGTCGGCCGCCTCCAGCGTCGCCGGCTGGCCGTCCAGGAACGTGCCGGCATGCTCGAAGCCGTCTGCGAGCGGGCCTTCGCCGTTGGCGATGATGACCCGCTCCAGCCCGGCCGCCCGCATTTCCGGATCCTCGAAGATCGCCATGAGCGGCGCTTCGCACAGCGCGATCCGTGCGCCGGTGTCCGCCACGAAGAAGCGCAGCAGATCGGGCGTGGCCTGGGTGTTCAGGAGCACCGGCACGAAGCCTGCGCGCACCGCGCCGAAAAAGGCGGCCGGATAGGACGGTGTGTCGTCGACGAAGAAGACGATCCGCTCGCCGCGCTGGCAGCCGGCGGCCTTGAACGCATTGCCCCAGCGCGCGGCTTCCGCGCAGAGCGCCCGGTAGGTGAGCGTTCCGGCCGGACCGGTGACGGCGATCTTGTCGGGGTTGCGGTCCAGGTTGTCGAACAGGACCGCGCTGCAGTTGGGATGGGCGGTCTTGTCGTAGCCGACCTCGCGGTCGCCGTCGGTGGTGCCGACAGGATCTCTGATGACGGCCTCTGTGTCGGCGTGGCCTGCGCGGTAGTCCTCATAGGCCGCCATGAAGCCGGGCGCGATCCGCCGCAGCCGCTCCATGTCCACCCGGCCGGACCGGGTGATGTAGGCAAATGCGAAGTCGAGCGGGGCGAGCTTCATGTGCTCGGCGAAATGGTCGTACCAGAGCGCGGACGTGTTGGCGGCATTGACGATCTTGCGGGCGATCGGCTGCCGGGTCTCCTGATAGGCCGCGAGCGCATCGGCGACGCTGGTCTCGCTCTTCAGGGCGCGCACCAGCGCGATCGCGTCCTCCATCGCCAGCCGCGTGCCGGACCCGATCGAATAGTGGGCGGTGTGGACGGCGTCGCCCAGGAGCGCGCGGTTGCCGGTAACCCAGGTGTCGCACCAAAGCCGCGGGAAATTCCGCCAGATGGAGTTGTTGGTGACGAGCTTGTGGCCCTTCAGCGTGTCGGCGAAGATCTCCTCGCAGACCCGCGCCGTCTCCGTCTCGTCCATGTCGGCGAACCCGTAGGCCTCGAACGTGGCCTTGTCGCACTCCACGATGAACGTGCTCATGCCCGGCGCGTAGCGATAGTGGTGGGCGTTCAGCGTGCCCTTGTTGGTGGTGACGAAGGTTTGGGTCAGCGTATCGAAGGGAAGCGTCGTTCCGAACCAGGCGAAATGGTTCTCGAAATGCTCGATGCTCGCGCCGAAGGCCTCCGGATCGGAGGTGCGCACCAGGGAGTTCAGCCCGTCCGCGCCGATAACGAGATCGGCGTCGAGAGCGTCCAGCGACGTGACGCGGTCGTTGAAGCGCATGTCGAGACCGGCTTCGGCTGCGCGCTTCTGGAGAAGCTGTAAGAGCTCGAGCCGGCCGATCGCGGAGAAGCCGACGCCGTCGATCGTCACGGTCTCGCCCCGGTGGACGAGCGTCATGTTCCGCCAGCGCTCCATCTCCGGGGTGATCAGGGCGTGGGTCGCCGGATCATCGGCCTTGAGAAAATCGAGCGCTTCGTCTGAAAAGACCACGCCGAAGCCGAACGTGGCATCGGACGGATTCTGTTCGGTCAGCCGGATGGCGGCGTTCGGAAACGCTTCCTTCAGCAGGATGCCGACATACAGCCCGGCGGGCCCGGCGCCCACAATCTCGATGCGCGAAAGATCGGTCACTGATGTCCTCCCATATAGGCATTTTGACTGCCCGTTTGATCGGGACCATAAGGGCGAATTCCGGATGGTGCAATTAATTCCATAGGGTGAAAACAATGAGCGCGGATACGACGCTGTACTCAGCGACCTTCCTGATCGGGTTCGGCGACTGCGACCCGGCCGGAATCGTGTATTATCCCAATTATCTGAGGTGGTTCGATTCGACCTATCACGGCTTCATGCGCTCGCGCGGCAAAACCCATCAGATCTTCTGCAACGAGAATGGCCTGATTGGGACCGGCCTGATGGACGTCGGCGCGACATTCCGCTCGCCGGGCCGGGACGGCGATGATCTGGTGATCTCGATCGTGTCGGCGGAGTGGCGCGACAAGTCGGTCCGCTTCAACTATCGCGGCACCGTGGGCGACCGGCTCCTGATCGAGGGCTACGAGGTCAGGGGGCTGTTCATGCGCGACGGCGACCGGCTCAGGCTGGCGCACACGGGACCTCTCAAGGCCTATCTGGAAGGCGACGATGGCGAGCGACCCCGCACCTGACAAACCGGCCGAGGCGTCCGGCGGAATACAGTCACTGGACGCCGCGCTCAGGGTGCTTCTCGCGATGGCGCGCCTGGACGGGCCGGTTGCGCTCTCTGAACTCGCGCGCGAGTGCGACATGCCGGTCTCCAAGGTGCACCGCTATCTCGCCTCCTTCCTCCATGCCGGTCTCGCCAAGCAGGCGGGCCGATCCGGCAAGTACGATCTCGGCGCGACGGCCATCGAGATGGGGCTGGCGGCGCTGCACCGGCACGACTTCGTCAACTGGATTTCCGAGGAACTTCCGGCGCTCGCGCTCGACACGGGCATGACGGCACTGCTCTGCGTCTGGGGCAATTCCGGGGCGACGATCGTGCGCTGGGAGCGGGCGCCGTCCTTCGTGATCACCTCGCTCGGTCTCGGCACGACCCTGCCGCTCCTGACGTCTGCCACCGGCCGGGCCTTCCTGGGCTATCTTCCCGAGGCGGTCGTCGGCGGCGAGATGAAGCGGGAGCTTCGCCTGCTCAAGGCGCGGCCGAGTGTCTGGCCGGAACTGACGCCCGATCTCAAGGGCGTGCGGGCTCTGGCGGGCCAGGTGCGAGAAGAGGGTATCGCCCGTGTCGACGGCCGCTTCATTCCGGGCCTCGTGGCGGTGGCGGCACCGGTGCTCGACTGGCAGGAGCAGGCGGTTGCGGTGGTGACGCTGATCGGCACGGATCCGGCGGCGATCGAACCGGACGCGCCCGGTATCGCCGCGCTCAGAGCGTTTGCCGCCCGCCACTCCCTGTCCACGGACCCCGCGCCAAGACCCTCGGGGGCGCCCGAGTAGGTTTCACCTACCAGGCGGCCTCGTAGATGGCGAGCGCATCGCCGCGGGTCACTTCGCGCGGATTGTTCACCAGGAGCCGTGTCTGCTTCATCGCGTCGTCGGCCATCATGTGCAGTGCGTCGTGGGGAATGCCCACGTCCCGCAGCCGGGGCGGCAGTCCGCAGCGGATGGTGAGTTCCTGCAGTCCGTCGGCGAAGGCGGGTCCGCGCGCCTGGGTCCCGATCTCGGCCAGCTGCGGAAACACGATGGGCGCGAGGTCGGCATAGACGGGGCCGGCGGTGGCGGCGTTGAAGCGGATCACGTGGGGCAGCACGAGCGCGTTGGACAGCCCGTGCGGAATATGAAAGTGGCCGCCGATCGGGTAGGCCAGCGCGTGCACCGCGGCCACCGGAGAGTTGGCGAAGGCCTGCCCGGCCAGCATCGAACCGAGCAGCATGTCGGCGCGGGCGTCCGCATCGCTGCCGTTTGCGACGGCGCGCTCGATGGCACCGCCCATGAGACGCAGCGCTTCGCGGGCGAGCGCCCTGGAAACCGGGTTGTTGTTCACGCTGGCCGACGCATGGGCCTCGATCGCGTGCACCATCGCATCGACGCCGGTGGCCGCCGTCACGGCAGCCGGCAGCCCCAGCGTCAGATCCGGATCGAGCAGGGCGACATCCGGCAGGAGAAGTGGAGAGACCACACCCATCTTCTCGCTGGTCTCGGTGGTGACGATCGCGATCGGGGTGACTTCGGAGCCGGTACCGGCCGTGGTCGGAACAAGCATCAGAGGCAGGCGTGGTCCCTTGGCGTTGCCGATGCCGTAGGCCGCCTCGAGCGTATCGTTTCCGGTCGCCAGCAGAGCGACCAGCTTGGCCGTATCCAGGGACGAGCCGCCGCCGAACCCGATCACCGAATCGGCGGCATGAGCCCGCGCCGCCTCCTGGCCGAGCCGGACGATGGCCTCGGGCGGATCGGCTTCCACCTCCGAGAAGATCGCCGTTTCCAGACCGGCTTCGGCAAGCGCCGAAAGGGCGGGATCGATGAGGCCGGTCCCCATCAGGCCTGGATCGGTGATGAAGAGCGGTCGCCGGAAACCGCGCGCCGCCGCAAGGGCCCCGATCTCCCCGGCCTTGCCGGACCCGAACACGATCGAGCCGACGGTGTTGAAGGTGAACGGTGCCGTCATCGCTTTATTCTCCCTGCTGCCGGTTTCGCTTTGGCCGGCATGCCCGCACGGTCCCATGGCGACCGCAGGCGAGCAAACTACCGGCACATGACCGCCCGGGTCCACGTGCGATTGCCATGGTCGAAGCCATTGGCCTCTCGACCCGAACTCAAGATGATCTGCGTTTGTTGCGGCGTGGAAGGGGCACGATCGGCCTGGGCTCGATGGCCGTCGAGACGCCGAGCTTGTGGGCGACGACGCGATAGGCGCGCCGGTAGTTGAACAGTCCGCCGGCGAAGAACAGCACGCTTCCGACCAGATACTGCCAGGCGAGGAAGGCATCGACCATCCGTTCGTCGGTGTCGCTGGCGAACGCCCAGAGATAGGGGATGGAGGCGACGGCAAACAGCACGGACCCGATGACGAAGGTCAGCGCCGTGAGGTTCATGAGCTGCAGGGTGAGCAGGTCGTCCGCCTGGACGATCTGCAGGACGTTGATCACCGCGCCGGCAACGAACAGGATGCTGCCGATGACGAAGCACCACGCTCCGGCGATCGGCAGATCAACCTGGGAAAGAAAGAAGATGCTGCCGACGACGAACAGCAGCGTTCCGGTCACATAGGTGAGGGCAGCAACCAGCTCCAGCCGGTCCCAGATATCCGGGGGGCCTGAACGACGGCGTGCATGTGTCACGACCTCCACCAGATCGTGACCCGTGACCAGCAGATAGAGAAGCGATCCCGCGAAAAAGATCCAGGCCCCGAGATCCGCATAGGCCGAGAGCGCCGGGAAGAAGCAGATCGACCCGGCTATGAAGACCAGTCCGCCGAGCTCGTAGGTGACCGCATTGATGGTCTCCCAGCGGAAATTGGACTTCCGGTCCGGATCGTCTCCGATCAGGTCGTGCAAACGCGATCGGTTGACAAACATGTGCGGCATGGTGCGGCGCTCCCGAAGCGTTGTCCGGTTGGTGCGTCAGGTTGGGTCTGGATGACCGGATTGGCCAGTCGCTGCAAGCCGTGCCATGCGTTTCTCCAAAGACCCGTGCATTTCAGCGCGCATGGCCCGAGTCAGGTGTAGATTAAATTTTTCCATTTATTCCTTCAAAATATGAGGTTTAAGAATATCTTGGAAAGCTATCTGTCTTGGATCTTGCGGTTCAGGAGCTAGACGAACCTGTCGATCTCCACCTTCCTTATCCGGTCCGGACGCACCTGGCAGGTATCATCGGTAATCTGCGACCCTCGGCAGCGAGGAGATGAGCGGTTTTGCAGAGTCCGGTCACTTCCGTGCATCAGTATTCTCTAAAATTATATATTAGGAATATTCTATACATATAAGATTCTGTGTCCTTTTCATCACGAATTCCCAAAAATCGTTCTCTGGCGGGCGCATCGATTCAGTAGTCCTTGAAAGGACCGGCGCAGATCGTCTTGCCTCTCCAGGTGGTAGGATCGATTCATCCGGGTCGGGCGCTGCTGCAGGCGTGGAGGGAATGGTCTGGATGCCGGTATTCATGGGTGGTGAGAGGTGTGGTCCGCGGCGCGCGTCGGTGGAGGGAGAGCCGTCCGGTTGCACCCGCAGCGAAGCGCCGCGATCCCGGTCGAGCGGGCGGCTGCGCCGATTGACCCTTCTCAGCACCGCAGCGGTCGTTCTTCTGGCGGCTCAGCCCGCGCTTGCCGGCGGCGGTGCCGGCGGCGTGAATGGAAGCGGAAGCGCCGGCGGCGGCGGAGGGGCTTCCTCGTCAACCGGAATCGGCAACAACGGCGTGGACGGGTCTAGCCCCGGAAGCGCCTCTTCCAGCGGCGGCGGTGGCGGCGGCGCCGGCGTTTCGCTTGGGGGCGATGGAGGTGATTCGTTCGGCGTCGGCGGCGGCGGCGGGAGCGGTTTCGGAGCGGCTGGAAATTTGGGCGGCACCGGTGCTGGCGGCGGCGGCGGGACTCACGGCTTCTCGGGCAGCGGTGTGATTCCTTCTGCGGTGGGCGGCAATGGTGGAAATGGCGGCGGCGGCATAGGCGGAACGAGCGGCGGTGGTGGCGGCGGTGGTGGCGCCGGCGGCTACGGCGCCGTTTCGACAGGAACGCCGAATGAACTCCGCGTTGGAGACATGGTTTCCGGCGGCAGAGGCGGCGACGGCGGCGCTGGCGGTTTTGGCTCCGGCGGTTCGGGCGGCGGTGGCGGCGGCGGCGATGGCGGCATTGGCCTTCTGGCCACACAGCCCGGGACCGTCTCCGTGGTCGGGACGGTGAATGGTGGCAACGGCGGCAACGGCGGGGCCAGCGGCGGCAGTGGCGCGGACGGTGGAGACGGGGGCGACGGCGGCGCCGGGTTCTCCACGAGCCAGACGTCCACACTGACCATCAGCGGCACGGTCAGGGGAGGCACGGGCGGTATCGGCGGCAACGGCGGGCCCTCCGCCTCTTCGGGCGACGGCGGAGACGGCGGTGCCGGCCTGTCCTTTGGCGGGTCGGCGACGGTGACGATTTCCGGTACTGTAAGCGGCGGCGACGGAAACAACGCCGGACTGCCGTCGGGCAGTGGATCGTCGGGTTCGAACGGCGCCGGCGGTGTCGGAATCACCGGCGCGAACCTCGACCTCACGGTGTCTGGAAGCGTGAGTGGCGGGGTCGACGGCAGCAACATCACGCGTGCGAACGCGATCGAGTTCACCGGCGGCACCAACCGGCTGACGCTGGAGGCCGGCTACGGGATCTACGACACCGTTGTCGCGAACGGGACGAGCGATACGATGGGACTCGGCGGGGCGTCGAATGCGTCGTTTGCTGTTTCGAACATCAGCTCCAGCGGCCAGTTCCGCGGCTTCGAGGCCTTCGAGAAGACCGGCACCAGCACCTGGACGCTGAGCGGAACCCCCGGCCAGACGACGACGCCGTGGACGGTGACCGGCGGCACGCTCGCGATCTCCAACGGGGCTTCGCTGGGATCGTCGGCGGGGACGCTGACCCTGAATGGCGGCACGCTGGGAGTGACCGGCTCGACGACCGTTTCCAATCCGATCGCGGTCGGGTCGGCGAACGGGACCATAAACGTTGCGACCGGAATGTCCGTCTCGGCTCAGGGCGCCGTGTCGGGAACCGGGACGCTGACCAAGTCCGGTCCGGGCCTGATGAGCCTCACCGCCGACAGTTCGTCCTTTACCGGCAGCACCAATGTCTCGGCCGGTGTGCTCGAGGTCTATAGCGGGCTCGGCGGTGATATCGCGGTGGACGGGGAGTTGCGGCTGATCCAAAATTCGGTCCGGACCTTCTCCGGCGTCTTCTCCGGAACGGGAACGATCAGCAAGCAGGGATCCGCGACGACGACGCTTTCGGGCGATTCGTCGGGCTTCGCCG